>JAJFJC010000123.1 GCA_021774385.1 Alphaproteobacteria bacterium | reverse complement strand
CGGGACAGGCCGGGTCGACGCAGTGCTGGCGACAGGCCCTAGCGGCTGAGGCGAAAGTAGGCGCGCCCGGAAGGATTCGAACCCTCGACCTGCGGATTAGAAGTCCGCTGCTCTATCCAACTGAGCTACGGGCGCGTATGTAGTTTCAGCCTGTGTTTGCAGAGGATTTCGCCAACGGCGCGAACTCCGCTACACGGCCAGACTGGGTCGATTGTCCCTTTTTTGTCCCTGTGGTGCCCGACAGGAGGCCCAAAGCGGCCCTCAGATCGGCCTCATCCACGATGTCGTAGCGATCGAATACCGAGCGCGTCTTGTGGCCGGTGATCGCCATGGCCGTCTTCTCCGGGACGTTTGCGCGGACTAGGTTGCGGACTGCTGTCCGCCTGAAATCGTGGAGTAGCTTGCCGGGACATTCTGCGGCTTTGCAGGCCGACTTCCAAGCCTTTCGAAAGCCCTCGATCGGTTTCCCGTGCCGGTGGAACACGTAGGGGCAGAGAGTGCCGGCGGTGGCCAGCCGTTCGTGCTCCTGCCAGGCCGCCTCGATCACGTCGACCAGCTCGGGGAGCAGATCGTAGGGGAGCGTCCGCCCGTCGGAGTTCTTCGTGGTGCCCACCTCGAGGCGGACCGTTCGAGAATCCCGGTCTACCTGCGCCCACGTCAGCGGGAGGATCTCCGAAGGCACTCGCCACCCGGTGTAGTACGCGATCGTGACGATGCCGCGGAGGCTCTCCGGCAGTGCATCGCGGACCGACTTGAACTCGTCCACTTCGAAGAAGCCCTGCCGCGTGTTGTTCTCGCGGAGCATCGGGATGTGCGGCATGTGCAGCAGCTTCCGGCCCTGCGTCGAGAGACGGAAGGCGCGCTTCACGACGGCCAGCTCGCGGTTGATCGTCGCGTTCGCGGCGCCGGCCTCCTGCCGGGCGGCCGTGTAGGTGCGCACGTCGGCCGTCGTTATCGACGACATTCGGCGGGCGCCGAAGAACGGCGAAAGGTGCAGCCGGATACGAGCTTCAACGTCGCCGGTCGACTTCCTCCCGTTGACGCGGTAGTCGGTGACGACGTCGGCCGCGGCTTCGTCGAACCGTAGCTGGCCGATCTGTGCCGAGACCGGCAGGCCCTTCGCGATGTCACCCTCCCGCAGCTGCAAGAGTCGGACGGCGGCGCCCTTCTTCGTGCTCCGGCTGCTTTCCTCATGCCGGCGGCCGGCTCGGTAGTAGCGAATCCACCATACGTTTCCGCGCTTCCGTAGTTCACCCATCAGTTACCTCGCTTCTTTCGCCTGTGTTTGCGTTGCTTGTGGCGGTTCATGCACGGACTCACGCCCTTGTTACCCATCGCTGGCGGGCAGTACTTCACACGCTCGCTCTTGGCGGCGAAGAAGGCTCCGCATTCTGGGTCGGCGCACCGCCTAACCCAGCCGCCAGTCACCGCGTCGGCGAGATGCCAATACACGCAGTCGAGCAAGTTGATGAACCGGAAAACGGATTGGATCTTGTCCGAGTCGCCTTCAGGCCCGATTTCGCGGCGAATGCCGCCGGACAGGTTGTTGTTGAGCAGATCGGTGAGGATCAACATGGCCACATTCCGGGAGGTGGCGTTCGGCTCCAGCACTAGCCCACGGCACGTCCGATAGTTCCGGCCACGGGTCGCAGCCTTGACGAACAACAACGCCGGACCGTCCGAGATCTTCAGTGTTTCGAGGAAGCTGCTTAGGGCAGGCTCGTCGTCCAGGCGCCCATACAGTTGGAGAACGAGCCGGACGGTCTCTGCGTGAGCGAGTAGCCACGAGACGGGTTCGCCAGGCTCGTCGCCGCCCGGCACCAACTCGCCTGTTCCCTCGACCGAGTGGGCCCCGGCACCCTTCCCGTCCAGGAGCGTGCCGACGCGCGTGATCGAGAGCATCTCTCTTCTGTAGCCCAGCCCACCGTATCGACGCGTGAAACGAAGGAGATCCTTCTCCGCACCCGTCGCGGCCTTCGCAAGTTCGGCCGGGAGTTCCGGGCGTGACATTGGGAAGTAGGTGTGGCCCGCAGGATGCTGCCCGATGTCCCCGAGAGCGTCGGCTTCTGTAGGGCGTTGGTCCCACGATGAGAACCGATCGGCTCCCACGAGTGGCTCGCCATCGTCGTTCAGCGGGCACACGCGGCCACTCTGAACGCCGTAGTCGGGTGCGACGTGCCAATCACCACTGACGCCGCGTGATGGGGCCACGACATGATCGTTCATTGTTCGGTAACCATATGTTAACCATTAATGCCACTAGACAAGGTTACTCTAAAACCTAGACTCTAGATTATCAAGGTACTGCAAGCCGACGACCGGGAGGACTAGAGAGATGCTTCGACTCAGACAGGAAAGGCTCAGGCGCGGTTGGAGCCAAACCAAGCTGTCCGCGCTCACGGGGATTGCTAGCCCTGACCTATCTGCCCTCGAACGAGGAGTGAGCCACGCTTGGCCGGGGTGGCGGTCGCGGTTGAGCGACGTCTTCGGCATCCCGGAGGACGAACTCTTCTCGCCTGCAGATGGCGGGCAGGAACGCCGGGTGGGGTGATCAACGTGGCGAGCGCTCGGGTCCATCGCATTCCGCGCCTCCTCAGCGTTCGCGCTGTGGCGGAAGCCACGACCCTCCCGGCGTCGACGATCTACACGCTGCTCGCGCGCGGCGACATTCCCGCGGTGCATGTGGGCAGAGGCGTGAGGATCCGCGAGAGCGACCTGATCCGGTGGATCGAGTCGCGCACGGAGCGGGCAAGTTGAACTTCAACGTTCTGTCCGCCCTGAACGCGATCGTGCGTTCCGAAGACGTGACCGGCGTTGCGCTCGAAGTGGCCACGGTACTCGTGCAGCACGCAGACGCTCAGGGGCGCTGCTTTCCGTCACTCGGCCGGATCCAGCGGCTTACCGGCCGATCCCGGAACCCGGTCCGTGACGCGCTCAACAAACTCGAGCACCTCGGCGCATTGGTCATCGTCAGGTCCAAGGGCGGAACGCACGGGCAAGTCCACCGATACGAACTCACGTGCCCGCAAGCGAGGACGGGGGTAGTGGCCGACCCGGTC
>JAJFJC010000122.1 GCA_021774385.1 Alphaproteobacteria bacterium | reverse complement strand
TATTGCGGCTCCTGCATCGCCAGCGCAATGAGGTCGTACTCGGATGGATCGACATCGCCGGGACCAGCCGCGGAAATGGTTCCCGGCAGATCGCGGGAATGGATCTCCACGAGATCCTCGCGCCCCCGGACCGGCATGCGGACAATCTGGCCTTCGTTATTAATAAGGTCGGCTTCCTCGGGCAGGCAAACGAGCTTTGCCGAGTGCCCCGCAAGCAGCATCTTTATCGCCAACAGCGAACCGTAGGACGCACCCATAATCAGCGTATTGTAAGCCATTTTTGTTTCTCCCTAATTCCGTAGATTTATTCACTTTGCCGTGTGGGTCTTTCGCCCGTTCCGACAAATTTTGCAAAACTTTGCCCGGTCAGGGCATCTAATTCGTTACCGCCACGTTCGCGGCTATTCGTCAATCTCCAATGCGTTCTTGAAGCGGTCCTGATTCTCGACATAAAAATCGACTGTCTCCTGGATATAGGCGAGATCAGCCTCCGTCGTTTCACGCACGATCTTGCCAGGCGACCCCATGACGATGGAGTTGTCCGGAATCTGCTTGCCGTCGGGGATCAGCGCGTTTGAGCCGATGATGCAATTCTTCCCCACCGTCACACCGTTCAGCACAACCGCGCCAATGCCCACCATGGAGCCATCGCCGATGACGCAACCATGCAGCATCGCCATATGCCCAATCGTCGCATTCGCGCCCACGGTGCACGGGAATCCGACATCGGTATGGAGAATACACCCGTCCTGAATATTCGAATTCTCCCCGACCGTAATCAGTTCGTTATCGCCACGAATGACCGCGTTCCACCATACGCTGGCGTTCTTTTCCAGCCGAACCTTGCCGATCACGGCCGCCGTCGGCGCTACGAAATAGTCGTCGCCGTCCGTGCTAACGTGCACGCCTTCCAATGTGTACTTCATGAGTGGTTCACTTAACCGAAACGCGTGCCGACAGCCAGACCACTGCCGGCCACAAAATCGGCGGCCTTGAGTTTCTTGTCGCCCTCCGGGCGCACCCGTTGCAGCACAATCGCACCACCGCCAACGGCGACGGTAATCCCGTTATCGTCTATGGCGATTACTTCGCCCGCCGTCCCCGTGGCCGTCGACTTGACGCAATCGAAGACTTGCAGAACCTTGCCATCATGTGTCGTCCAGGCACCAGGCTGCGGGTTCGCGCCCCGGATAAGTGCGGAAACCTCGTCGACTGGCTTGTTCCAATCGATCTCCACATCGTCCTTGCGGCACCAACTTTCATAAGTCGCCTTGGACTCATCCTGGTCGATCTTCGGCGCCTTGCCATCGCGGACCAAATCCACGCCTTCGACCATGGCGTCCACCCCCATGGGGAAAAGCCGGTCGAAATAGACGCTGCCGAGCGTATCGGTATCCGAAATCTCGGTTTCCTTCTGAAGCAGGACCGGCCCCTCATCGAGCCCGTTATCCGGCCAGAAGATACTGAGGCCCGTCTTCTTCGAGCCCATGATGATCGGCCAGTTGATCGAGCTAGGTCCGCGATGCAGCGGCAGCAAGGAAGGGTGATACTGGATCGTTCCCTTGGTCGGAATGTAGAGAAACTCCTCAGGCACGAATTTCGTCACATACGCCATGACGCCGAGTTCCGGCTTCAGCGCCTTGCATTCCTCCCAGACGTCCGGGTCCTTGAACGTCTTGGGCTGGAATACCGGCAGGTTATGTTCCAGCGCCAGCGTCTTGATCGTATCGACCGGGCGGCCTTCCTTGTCGGGTGAACAGTACACCGCAACGATATCCTCACCCCGTTCGATTAGCGCCTTCAGCACGGCTTCGCCAAAAGCCTGTTGGCCATGAACAATAATTCGCATTCTTATTCCTTCCCTATATCGTCGCGCCGGCTGCTCTATACGGCGCCAGCGCTTTTTGAGTTGGCGATATCATCATCGCTCAACCCTATTTCATGCAAGATTTCATCGGTATGTTCGCCCAAGAGCGGAGAGCGAACAACATCAGCCGGTGAGTCGGATAGTTTAATCGGGTTACCGATCGTCAGATATTTTCCACGTTCCGGATGATCAACCTCGACAATCGTTCCTGTCTCTCTCAGGGATGGCTCTTCCGCCAATTCCTTCATACTGAGAATCGGACCACAAGGCACATTCAACGGATTGAGGATATCCATGACCTCAAACTTGTTCTTGGTCATGGTCCACTTCTCGATCTCGTTAAACATCTCCTCAAGCCTGGGAAGACGCGCCGCCGGTGTGTTCCACTCCGGATCCTCGAGCCAATCCTCACGGCCGATCGCCTTGGCCAGACCGGCGAACGCCGCCGCCTGCGTGATAACATAGATATAGGCGTCAGGATCGGCTTCCCATCCCTTACACTTCACGATCCAACCGGGCTGGCCACCACCGGATGCATTGCCCGCGCGCGGTGCTGCTTCGCCAAACTCACCATTGGGGTATTGCGGATACTCCGTTAGTGGTCCATGCGCCAAGCGTTGTTGATCGCGCAGCTTCACGCGGCATAGGTTGAGCACACCGTCCTGCATCGCACAGCTTACGCGCTGCCCTTTTCCCGATTGGTTCCGTTGGTACAGTGCGGTCACGATCCCAAGCGCCAGGTGCAACCCGGTCCCGGAATCGCCGATCTGCGCCCCCGTGACGAGGGGGACGCTGCCGATTTCGCCTGTCGTCGAGGCGGAACCGCCGGTGCACTGGGCGACATTCTCATAGACCTTACAATCCTCGTATGGTCCCGGCCCAAAGCCCTTAACCGACGCGTAGATCATGCGTGGATTGATCTCCTGAATACGCTCCCATGTGAACCCCATCCGGTCGAGAGCGCCGGGCGCGAAATTTTCCACCATGACATCGCAATGCTCGATCAATTTTGTGAAGATCGCCTTGCCTTCATCCGACTTGGTGTTAAGCGTAAGACTGCGCTTGTTGCTGTTCAGCATCGTGAAATACAGGCTGTCGACATCCGGAATATCCTGGAGTTGCCCCCGTGTGGCGTCACCAACGCCGGGGCGTTCGACTTTAATGCAGTCCGCGCCGAACCACGCGAGCAACTGCGTACAGGTGGGTCCCGACTGAACATGGGTCATGTCGAGAATTTTAACCCCTTCTAGAGCTCTGCTCATTGTATCGTTCCTGTTCTTGCGAGTTAAATTGAGTCAGCGTGGCTATTTCTTCGCCACGACGCGTTGCGGATTGAGATTGCCGATACGGCCACTTTCGGTCCCCGCCGCTTCATCGATCACGGCATTCACGACGGTCGGCCTGCCGGAGTCCATGGCCGCGTTCACAGCTTGACTCAGCTCATCGGGCGAAGTCGCATAGGCACCGACACCACCTAGAGCCTCCATCATCTTGTCGTAGCGGGCATCTTTGTGAAACACGGTCGTAGACGGGTCCGAACCGCCAGAGGGATTTACGCCGGTTCCCTGATAGATACCGCCATTATTAAAGACAACGACGCAGACCGGCAGGTCGTAGCGGCAGATCGTTTCAATCTCCATGCCTGAGAACCCGAAGGCGCTATCACCCTCAACGGCGAGCACGGGCTTGCCCGTTTCCACCGCCGCCGCGATCGCCGTACCCATGCCGACCCCCATGACGCCCCACGTCCCGACGTCGAGCCGTTTGCGGGGTTGGTACATATCGATGATGCTGCGGGCAAAATCGAGCGTGTTAGCGCCCTCGTTGACCAGAATCGCATCCGGCCGTTCCTTAATGATCGTCCGCAGCGCACCAAGCGCGCCCTGGTAATCCATCGGCACGTTGTTGTTTTGCAGTCTCGGCGCCATGCGCGCGACATTGGTTTCGACTTTCTCCCTGACCGCGCCCGTCCACGCCGCCGGAGGGGCCGCCCAATCCTTGCCCATACCGTCAAGAAGCGCCTCGATGCAGGAACCGATATCGCCGACCACCGGAGCGACAATTTCGACATTGCTGTCCATTTCCTTGGGTTCGATATCGACCTGGATAAATTTCTTAGGCTGATCGCCCCAGGTTCTGCCCTTGCCGTGCGACAGAAGCCAATTGAGCCGGGCGCCGATCAGCATCACCGTATCGCTTTCCTTCAGCGCCAAAGAACGCGCGGCGCCGGCGGACTGCGGATGCGTATCGGGCAACAATC
>JAJFJC010000121.1 GCA_021774385.1 Alphaproteobacteria bacterium | reverse complement strand
TATTCAAATTCATCGCAAAAGAATCGCACCGCGTTCACACGCGCAGGAACGTTACATCAGCGCCATCCATGATCATGATATGGTGTTCGCCATTGGTCCCGCCGGAACGGGTAAGACATACATCGCGGTCTGCGCCGCGGTTGAAATGTTCAATGCCGGTAAAGTCGATCGCATTATCCTGTCTCGCCCCGCCGTTGAAGCCGGTGAGCGACTTGGCTTTTTGCCCGGCGACATGCAGGAGAAAATCGATCCCTATCTCAGGCCCTTGTTCGATGCCCTACATGACACGTTACCCGGCGACCAGGTTGTCCGGCGCATCGCCAGCGGCGAATTCGAAGTCGCGCCGCTTGCTTTCATGCGGGGCCGCACACTTGCGAACGCCTTTATCATTCTCGACGAAGCGCAAAATACCACACCAACACAAATGAAGATGTTCCTGACCCGCTTTGGTGAAAATAGCCGCATGGTTGTCACGGGCGATTTGAGTCAGGTCGACTTGCCGGCGGGCACAAAACCCGGGTTACGGGACGCCGTGGAAAAACTCGATGGCGTTTCTGGAATCCAGTTCGTTCGATTTTCGGATGCCGATGTCGTCAGGCCACCGATCGTCGCTCGAATTATCAAGGCATACGACAAATCGGAAAAAACCCGTGAATTCTGACTTGTGCATTGATGTTGAATCTCGTTGTGCGATGTGGCGCGATATGTTGCCCTCCGCCGAAACACTCGCGCGCCGCGCGGCGAACGCAGTGTTGCAGCGCGCGTATTTGGAGAAAGCGGCAGCTGAAATCAGTATCGTTTTAAGCGATGATGAATTTGTTCGAGATTTGAACGGTCGATATCGGAACCAAGACAAGGCGACAAACGTGTTGTCATTTCCGGCGGAGGATCAAAGTGTGCCGGGCCTGCCCCGCCTTTTGGGCGATGTAATCCTCGCCTATGACACTATCGCCCGTGAAGCGCGAGAGCAGGAAACGCCTTTCGCAGACCATTTTCAGCACCTTTGCGTCCATGGAGTTCTACATCTCCTGGGGCATGACCACCAAACCAATGCCGAAGCGGCGATGATGGAGAATTTAGAAGTTTCGATTTTGGCGTCCCTGGGAATCGAAAACCCTTACGGCCCGCCTTGCAGCGCTATGAAGTCAACGGCATGAGCGAAGACACCCAATCAATACAGACAGCGGAAAACACGCCAGTCAAAGGCGGCGAACCGCAACGCGGGTCGGGCCTCATGGGATGGGTTCGGTCATTGACCGGCTCAAAAAACGGGGATTCGGCACTGCGCGACACGTTCGAGGAATTGATCGAGGAACATGAGGAACGCGTCGCTTCCATAGATCCCGGCGAACGGGCATTAATCGAAAATATTTTGAATCTGGGCGGCCTAACCGCGCGAGATGTCATGGTTCCGCGCGTTGATATCGGCGCGGTGGACGTCAACACATCGCTCGAAGACCTTGTTAGCCAAATCAATACAGAGGCGCACTCGCGGTTACCGGTATACCGAGAGACCTTGGATGACGTCATTGGCATGGTGCATATCAAGGACGTACTGACGGAAATGGGCAAGGATAACAGTTTCAGCCTGCGTCGCATTTTACGAAAAATTCTGTTCGTTGCGCCGACGATGCCCGTTCTCGATTTACTGCTTCAGATGCAGATGACACAAATTCATATGGCTTTGGTTGTCGACGAATACGGTGGCATCGATGGTTTGATTACGATCGAGGATCTGGTGGAACAAATCGTCGGCGAAATCAAGGACGAACATGACGCGGACCAAGGCCCACAACTCATGCGTGGGCCGCAGGGCTCGGTCATTGCCGATGCCCGACTCCCCGTGGAGCAGTTCGAAGAGCAAGTCGGTTCCATCCTCACCGAAGAGGAACGCGCGGAAGATATCGACACGTTAGGGGGACTGCTGTTTGCCCTAACGGGCCGGGTTCCCACACGCGGAGAACTTGTCGTTCACGAACCATCTGGTGTCGAGTTCGAGATCTTGGACGCGGACCCCCGGCGGATTAAACGTCTTCGCGCACGCAAGCTGCCAAAGGCACTTGCCGCCGACAGTTAGCCCCGCGTTTCGATGAAAATTATTGCCGCGCGAATTGCGTCGCTAACGGGCTGGCGGCGTTACGGCCTGGCATTTTTATTGGGTGCGGCGGCGACATTGACACTTCCGCCGGTCTACTTGTTTCCCCTGAACTTTCTTATTTTCCCTGCCTTGTTATGGCTATTGCGCGACGCAAGGCGGCCTCGTACCGGGTTCCTAATCGGCTGGTGCTTCGGTTTTGGGTATTTCGCATTCGGCCTCTACTGGATCGGCAATGCCTTGCTGGTATTCGCGGCAAAATTTGCGTGGCTGCTGCCTTTTGCAAGTGCCGGTCTTCCGGCTCTGCTGGCAGTGTTCTGCGGCATTGTTGGCCTAATCGTCACATTTGGCGGAAGCCCCCTTCGGCGTGCATTGCTCTTCGCACTGGCTTGGGTGGGAGCGGAATGGGTCCGAGGCCATGTGCTCACGGGATTTCCTTGGAACCTAATCGGCTACGCCTGGACCGGTAACGATGCCATGGCCCAAGCCGTTTCTGTTTTCGGTATATACGGTCTCAGCTTTGCGGTGATGGTGTCTGCCTGCCTTCCCGCCGCGCTTGCTGATGTTAAACATCCGTGGCGGTTTGCCACGGTTTCCGTGGCGGTGCCTCTACTCTTCTGGCTTGGCGGCACCGTTCGTCTCGAGATCGCACCAAAGGTCACGTTTCATGAAAACGTGGGATTGCGAGTGGTGCAGTCCGATATTCCGCAGCGCGAAAAATGGGCCTCGCGATTCCAGGAACGAAATCTTCGAAAGTTTCTGGACCTGAGCCTAAGGAACCGGCCGGACTGGATAACACATACCATTTGGCCGGAAACGGCGGCGACATTCTTCGTCACTGACAATCCACGCTTGCGCAAAATTCTCGCAACCGCCGCTCCCGCAGATGGGCTGCTTATTACCGGTGCCCCCAGACGCACGCCAAATACTGGTAAACTCACAAACGCGATGATCGCAATCAATTCCGTCGGACGTGTGGTCGGTACGTTCGACAAGTTTCATCTTGTACCGTTCGGGGAATATGTACCACTTGCACATATACTCCCGATGGAAAAAATAACAAACGGTGGAGGAGGTTTCACGCCGGGACCTGGCCCGCGAACATTAAAACTACCCAAACTACCAAAGCTCAGTCCACTGATTTGTTACGAAGTCATCTTTCCCGGTGCCGTCACCGAGCCATCGAACCGCCCGGACTGGCTGCTGAATTTAACGAACGACGCCTGGTACGGGCTATCAGCGGGTCCTCATCAGCATCTGGCACAAGCCCGAGTCCGTGCCGTCGAGGAAGGCTTGCCTATGATCAGGGCCGCATATACTGGAATTTCCGCGGTCATTGATCCTTATGGCCGGATACTGCAGCAACGTATGCTGAACGACCCAGGTGTTATTGACACACGGCTTCCACGCCCGATTCCACATCCGACGCTATATGCTTCATGGGGCAATTTTATATTGGCGGTAATATTTGTTATTTTGAGCGCAATAATATTACTTTTGCCGCGCAACAATATTCAACCAAAACAACAATGAATACGTATTGTTACTACCTTGACTATAAAACTCGCCATGCGATATTGGCTCTATTGAATGGATACAGAAAAATGGATTAATCAATATGATTGCGAATCATGCAGCACTTAAAACGGGTTATGGAACCGGTCGACCCAACCCCATCGACATTCATGTTGGCAGTCGCGTCAGATTACGGCGCACGCTCCTTGGCATGAGCCAGGAAAAGCTAGGCGATGCAATTGGACTAACGTTCCAGCAGGTTCAAAAATATGAACGCGGTGCAAACCGAATCGGTTCGAGCCGCTTGTTCGATCTTTCGCGCGTGTTAGACGTACCGGTTTCCTTCTTTTTCGATGACATGCCCGCTGAAATTTCGAGGAGCACGCCGGGGAATGATGTCGGCTTGGCCGAGAATTCAGCGGAATCCTACGCCGCCGACCCCCTCGCGAAACGCGAGACTCTGGAACTCGTTCGCGCGTATTACCAGATCGACGAGCCTTCAGTCCGTAAACGGCTTTTTGACTTGGCGAAGGCACTGGCAAGCACCAGCGAGAAATAAGTGCCGCGCAATTCGCAATAACTGCCTCAAATGCCACCCGAGGCCCTTGACGCATAATGTGATTCTGCCGATAGTCTCGCCCGCCATATGGTGCCCGGGTATTCGCTGCAGTCCTGGGGTTCCTTTCACATAATCAAGCAAGGGGGAGTCGTGTCAAAAAGCGGTTTTCTTTTTACGAGCGAGTCGGTTTCCGAAGGCCACCCCGATAAGGTCTCGG
>JAJFJC010000013.1 GCA_021774385.1 Alphaproteobacteria bacterium | reverse complement strand
TCTACTGCTCGCGCGTACCGACTGGGACGTCCCAAAGCACAAAGGGCTCAGTTATTTCCTCATTAATATGCGACAGCCCGGCGTCGAGGTGGTGCCGCTACGCCAGATGAACGGTCACGCCTCGTTCAATCAAGTCTTCTTTACCGATGCCGAAATCGAGCCCGAATACATGCTGGAAGAAGAAGGCGCCGGCTGGAAAATCGCAACGACGACCCTAATGCACGAACGTCGCGGCGCCGATTCCATGAAACGCAACGTCCAAGTCACCGACCGGCCGGAGCGCATTTATCGGGAGGAAGCGGAAGAAATCGCCGTCGCTCTGGCGCCCTACACCTGGTACCCGCAGCGCTCGGGACGAGTCGACCTTGTTATCGAGCGCGCCAAGGAAACCGGTAAGGTCAATAACCCGGCGGTTCGCCAGGAAATCGCGAAACTTATGATCATGGCAAAATCCACCGAATGGACCGCGCAACGAGCCCGAACCGCGCAAGAGCAAGGTCGAGAGCCGGGCCCTGAAGGCTCGATCGGGAAACTCGCGAACAGTAACATCGCGCGTGCCGCCAACCACGTCCACACGATGATCAGCGGCGCCGATGCCATGCTAACCGGGGAAGATAGTCCGATGGGCGGTGTCATCGCGGAGATCCTGATTTCAACCCCAGCGCTCTCAATCGCCGGTGGTACCGACGAAATTCAGAAGAACATCATCTCGGAACGGGTGCTTAAAATGCCAAAGGAACCCCGAATCGACACCGACCGTCCGTTCCGCGAGGTACCGAGAAACATTGTTTCAAAATAGCGAAATACAACACCAACTCTTTGGGCTACCGCATTTACTCAGCGGACAATTCGACAAGAGTTAATATTCCAATCCGAGACAGGATCGAAAAAGGCGGAAAATGAATGAGCAGCGCCGTAATCCGTAAACTCGTGACCGTCACTGATGAAATTCATCGCGAAATGAACCGCGCTATCACGCCACCAACCCGGCGCGCCGCGGCCATAGCGGTGATAGAGAATCCATTTGCAAGCCGTTATGTGGAAGATCTCACGGACCTAATTGAAATCGGCGCCGAACTGGGCGAACTGCTTGGAGACCGCGCGGTTCTGGCTCTGGGCATTGCGCCCGGAGACGTCGAGAGCTACGGCAAGGCAGCCTTGGTTGGCGAGAATGGTGAGTTGGAACATGCGGCCGCGATCCTGCACCCCAAGCTCGGCGCGCCCCTACGAAATGCTGTCGAGAAAGGCGCAGCCTTGGTTCCATCGTCCAAAAAACGCGGCGGCCCCGGCCAGACTCTCAACATCCCGTTGGGTCACAAGGACGCCGCCTATGTCCGCAGCCATTTCGACGGCATGGAAGTTTGGGTAAGCGATGCTCCTCGTGCGGACGAAATCCTCGTCGCGGTAGCGGTCACCGATTCAGGCCGGCCTCTCTCCCGCATCGGTGGATTGGAAGCAAAAGATGCCAAGGGCGATAACGGATTACGGTGACGTCCGGGACGATGACGGTGCTAGGACAACTAGAGTCCCATGGCACCGAACACAGCCTTGAGCAGCACACCATCGGAGTTCGCAAATTCCTCACCCACATCGAAATGGTTAAGGCGAGGAAGATCAACGGCGCGGCAGCCATCTCCATCATTTTCAAGCCGTTCCGTGAATGTGATGGATTGCCGACGAAATTCCTCCTGCTCACATTCACCAAAAGCAATCATCATCGGTGGCATTTTTTTACGGATAAGACGCATCGGGCTATTCCGGTCGACCGCCGCGGCATCTAAGTTGAGATAGGCGTTCCGCGCACTCAGTCTGACCGGTTCAAGGTCATAAATGCCACTCGCGGCAAACACGCCCTTAATGACGTCCGAAGGGAGTCTCCAATCCCCAGACCAATCGGTAACGGATAACATCCCGGCTAAGTGAGCGCCCGATGAGTGCCCCGCGACATAAAGCTGGTTCGGATCGGCGCCGAATTTCAGTGCATGAATATAGGCCCATTCAACCGCCCGCCGGCATCGGCGAACGAGCTCATCCAAATTCACCGAGGGCACGAGACCAAAGTTTACCGGCACGAAGGCCACGCCAGCGTCCACGAACGCTGGCGCCAGATAGCTATTCCCTTCCTTACCCGAGCGTGTCCAAGCGCCACCATGGATATAAACAACGAAGGGAGCGTTGCCTCCCGCCGCCGGAAACCAATCAAGAGTTTCGTCTTCGGACGCGCCATACGAAACATTCAAATGGCCATCCAGCATTGCGCGCACATTTTCGCTTTTACGCGCTTGGCGGGCCAAATATTGATCCGCATCCGGAACCAAAATCCGCTGTTCGTATTGGTCGTTTAGTTGTTCTTGATTGTAATTTAGCCAAACCTTTGTCGTATTTTCGCTCACGTTTCGCCGCCGATTTTCGCTCACGTTACGCCGCCGATGACCATTGCATGTCGGAGATGAACTTCGGACAGGCATTGATCGTCAACCGATCCTGCTGTTTGGGGTCCTTCACGGCGTTGCACTCGTTGTCGAAGATCATCGTTGTGCGATCCGTTGCATCATAGGGCGTCCAATCGGGCAATCGCGCATTGTTTGGATTTCCGGTTCGCGCAAAGGTAAGCCAGGTTTCCATCACCGTTTTCATCAGCGCTGCCTGTTCCGGCCCGGCACCCGTGAATTCACGGGCGATCTCGACATTGCCGAAAACAAAAGGGATGCACAGCGTATGCGGGGTCTTGAGCATGCCGCCGAGTGCTGGCGTCTTCCACGTGAACTCATAGAGATAGGCAGGCGCACCGCCCTGTTTCGATTTTATCTCCGCCGCCTCGATAGCATTGCGGCGGTACATGTGGTCGCTAGACAAAACATTGAAGAGATCGCGGCCGGAGATGTCGCCGCGCCGCGCAGTATAATCGGCGATGAGTTCGCTGGTTTTACGTTCATCGATGCCAACGAAACGTTTGACTTGAGCATGCAATTCATCGTCCGAAAGCGGCAATTTCGCTGGATCGAGAACAATATCGTAGAAACTCTTCTCCGTCTCGCAGGATCCAATCAGCAGCGGAATGTCGGATGCCAGGTCTGGGCTGTCGAGATCGAAGGGATGATTGAGAATCGAACGCCCATCAACGACCGGGCGAAAACTGTCGTTTCCATAATTGGCGGCGACGGCGGCGGCGTAGCCTTCAAGCATCTTATCAGATGAGGCTTGCTGCAGGGCTGAAGCATCACGCAATCCAAGCTCGTTCAAAAGCTGCCCCGCAGCGCGGGACGCGGTCTCTTTCGTGGCCAACTGCAAATGAGACGAAGAACTTTGCATCACCGCCTTGTGAAACAAGCCTTTTGCCGACGGCATCGTCATCAGCACGGCAACCTTTGACCCGCCGCCGGATTGACCGAAGATCGTGACATTGCCCGCGTCACCACCGAAATTCCCGATATTGTCGCGCACCCATTCAAGCGCCGCGACGATATCTAACATGCCGGCATTGCCCGCGTCCGCGAACCGGTCGTCGCCGAATTCGCTCAGAAAGTTGTAGCCAAAGGCGTTTAGGCGGTGGTTCAAAGTCACCACGACCACATCGCCGTGCCGGGCAAGGTTGGAACCATCGAGACCGGTTGCACCGCCGGATCCCGTGAAATAACCGCCGCCATGCATCCAAACCATGACCGGGCGATTTCCACTATCGTTTACGGCGGGCGTATAGACATTGAGGACAAGACAATCCTCGCCGTTCGGCGTGGTATCACGGATCCACGCATTCGCTGGACGAATTGGCCGCTCCGGTTGCGGCGCCTGGTGTCCCAGGCCGAGCGCGTCTTTCACGCCAGCCCAAGATCCTGGCTTCGACGGCGGCTGGAACCGCGCTTCCCCCGCCGTGGAACCTCCATAGGCGATGCCCTTGAAGCTGTGAACCCCGTTTAGGCTGCCACCACGCAGCTTGCCCAATGTCGTTTCCGCAATCAGCCCTGTCATATCAATCTCCTCGTAAATTTCTCAGCCAATATGGTTGATCCGCGCCTCGGTCGCGACCTTACCGTCCTTGGCAAGGCAAATCGCGGTCCAGGAACCGCCACGGTCGTCGACTATCACCGATAACTGGTCGTCCCAGAAAATGGGCCGCCGAAAGTAGATATCGAGATCAATAGCCGTTGGTGCAAACTCCCGCCAGATAGCCGCCGCGAGGTAATGCACCCCCATGCCGCCGCCGATTATCGGTGCCCGGAAGCCACTCGCGTTGGCGGCCTTCATGTCAAAATGGATCGCGTTGCCGTCAGAGCGATAGCCGGTCACCCGCTCTGGCGTCATTTCGACATCGGATATTTTTGTTAGCTTTGAAACATCTTCGACAACCGGCGCAGGTTTAACGCCTGCGCCACGCGCACCGATCTTCGCTGGGTCGGGCCGCAAGGATGTGCGTTTGGCCGTAATAGCAGTATTGCCATCGGGATTAGCAAACCAAACCTCGCTGGATACGCTCTGTCCTCGTGGGACGTCTTCGACTTTCACGACCTTGCCGGTGATTTGGATTTCCTTATCGCGCGCTACCGGTTCGTGCTGGACCAAGCTCTGGACCATATTCACGTTGCCTTCGGAGGAAATGCCACTTTCGACGCCAGCGTGAATGGCGAGCCCAATGAAGAATGACGGGTCGACGGCGTCGCCAAAAATCGCCGGCTCGATTCCGCACACCGCAAGAGCGCGGTTCTGTTCCACCGACTCAACAACGATCGTCTGCTCACGATAGGTGAACCCTTCATACGGGTCGATCCACTCAATATTTTCGGATTGCTTCCACATGGCGCCTCACAGATCCGCGTATTTTTCTATGATGTCCTGCCACGCCATAACTTCCTCGACCTTATCGATTGTGCCGGTGACGCCGAACATCGGCAGCACGGGCACGAGCAAACGGCTGACCCCTGCTTTAGCAAGTTCCGGAATGGTATCGAGGTCGTCCGGCAGGCTCGTCGTAATTTCAATCGCATCCGGATCCCTGCCGTGTTCGCGCGCCGTCTCGTGCACCAATTCGATCAGCTCCGGCGATGCGCCACGCGCGGGAAAGAATCCATCGCCAAGTCGCCCGGCACGTCGGGCCGCCGCCTTCGAATGGCCACCGACGATGATTGGCACCGATTTGTTGACCGGCCGCGGCAGGCAATGCGCGCCCTTGAATTGCGTAAACTCGCCATCGAAGGTTGGCGAATCGGACGACCAGAGCTCGCGCATCGCGGCGATATGCTCATCCGTTCTCCGACCCCGATCATCGAAAGGCGTGGCCAGTGCGCTAAACTCCTCTTCCAGCCAACCAACGCCAATGCCAAGGAGAACGCGGCCACCGGACATATGATCCAGGGTCGCGATCTGATTGGCGGTCACAACGGGATTGCGTTGCGGCACGATTAGGACACCCGTGCCCAGTTTGATCTTCGTCGTCACGGCAGCGGCATAGGCCATCCACATCAGGCAGTCGGGAATCGGCATATCATTCTTGCCACCCGCCATCTTGCCATCGTCGGAGTAGGGATAGGCCGATTCATAACCTTCGGGCACAACCACATGATCGACCGTCCAGGCCGACTCGAAGCCCGCTTCCTCACCCGCCTGGAGCAACTCAACGGCTTTTGCCGAGTGCACATAGCGGCCCGCGTTACAGTACCGTAGCCCAAATTTCATGACTTAACTCTCCCATTGACCTTTTGTTTATTCCGCCGCTGCCGGCGTTGCTACGGCCACTTTCTTCTTTATCGCCGCGTCCGCTTTCATCAGATGCGCCATCATAAGCGCTGGTATTATCGCCATAAAAGCCATGATCGCCAAAACAGCGAACGCATCCTGAAAGCCACGCGTACTGGCTTGCGCCAGGATCATTTCGCCCATGTATTGTATTGCTCCAGGTTCGCGTGCGATTTCAGGCACCCCCGCCTCGGTGAACAGCCGCATGATCTGCTCGCGCAACTCACGGCTGGTTTCGTTCACACTGGTCTGCATCGCGGCAAAGGCATCGCCATGAAAAGGAATCCGAAGCTCAAGAAACACGATCATGCCATTCGCCCCCAGCGCGCCACCGAGCTTACGGGTGAAGTTGAGCGCGCTGGACCCTTGATGAAGCTGATCGGTCGGCAGTGAACTGAGCGCCGTCGCATTGGTCACCGGCCGCGTGAAGGCGGATCCCATTCGCATGAAGAGGGTAAAACCAACCACCGTCCAGAAGGGCGTATTGACGTCCATACCCGCCATGAGACCAAAAGAAAGGGAATAGGACAGCAAACCCGCATAAACCAAATATTGCGGCGGTATCATATCGGCGAGACGCCCCGACAAAGGGAAAAGAACCAGCATCAACAAACCTGAAGGCACCAACAGCAGCCCGGAGTAGAACGGCGTGAAGTGCTGAATTTGTTGTACGAACAGCGGCAGCATGATGGTCGACGTCAAAAATGCGCATTCGGTAAAGAACGCGATCAGCGCCGCGGCGGAGAACTGCATGTTGGTGTAAAGCCGCAAATTGACCAATGGCGCATCGCCACTGAGCTGCCGGTAGATAAACCCAATTCCCCCGAAAATCCCCAGCGCAAATAGGGAAATGATATCGTACGACGTCCAGCCGAGCCGCTGCCCATAGCTGAACCCCAGCAGCAGCCCAAAGAGCATGGCGCCCAATAGTGCCGCGCCCAGAAAATCGAATTTCGGCAGAAATTTCGGCAAGGGCCGGCTCGGCATAAAAAATACGCTGAGAACGAGTGTCAGAAATGTCGTCGGCAAGGTTAGCAAAAAGATGTAACGCCAATTAAATATGTCGATCGCCAGCCCGCCCATAGTTGGGCCGAGGGTCGGCGCGATCACCATGCCCATGCTGAAGATGCCCATCGCAAAGCCCTTCCGGCCGGGCGGAAATACCGAGAAAACAACCGCCATGGCAAGTGGCTGCAAAATCCCGGCGGAAATTCCTTGCGTGACGCGTCCCATCATCAAGGTAACGGAATCCACCGCCAAGCCACTCGCCGCGGAGCCAATCAGAAAAAGACTTAGCGCAACGATATTGGCCGTTCTTTCGCCACTTGCCTTGATGAGCCAGGCGCTCAGCAACATGCCCAATGTCTGCGAGGCGAAATATCCGGTCGACAGCAACTGGGCTTGATCGCGCCCCAGCCCAAACGTGCCCATCAGGTCTGGGAAGGCCACATTGACCGTGGTACTGGCGAGCCCCCCCGTCATCGCCCCCGTGACGCAGGTAATCGTCGCCAACCACCGATAGGCGGGTCCATACCGTTTAAACAGGGCATCGATGTTTTCTGCGGCCACGAGTGACGGAAATCCTTGCTGTGAAGCGGGTCGATCTTATCGAAATTTTTCCGTGCAAACCAATTCCCACCATAAAGGACGGCCCTATTGGCGTCGCAGTGCGGGGTTTGCGGTCAATTTCGATTACTATACAGTCCGCGCAAACCTTACCTAATTTGGAGCAAATATAATGCCCGACTCGGCAAAACAGGCTGAGGATTCCGTTACCCTGCCGGATCTTCTGGGTTCCTGCGTGGAAGCGTTACAAGCTGTTGAAACATATGTTGAGTTGGCACGCAGCCGAGTTGCCAATCTTGTTTCCAGCGATGGCCGGATCAGTGGTTCTCGGATGAACGAAGAGCAATTTGCCGCACATGGTCTATCATGGATCGTGACCTATGCGACCGGCTTACGGGAATTGTTGCGCTGGGCAGAACGCCTCGATGCGGATGGCAAACTCAGTGAAATAGAAGCGCTGATCCTGCAAGCCGCGTTTGGCGAGTACATCAACCAACTGCGCTCAGGCGTTGCAATTAGTCAGGGCGAAATCGTCCGTCCCGGCGACCTTGGCATCACGGACGCCGACATTGCGCCGCTCTCTACCGGTGCCGCCGCAACGCTCTCGGCTGGAGGCAATACCAATGCGGTACGAATGCAGATTGCCGCTCTGGTCGAAAATGGCGAGTACGGCGACCCCGGCTATGGCGACGACACCCTGGAGATGATTGCCGACCAGTTCCATCGTTTCGTTGATGAGAAAATCATTCCATCCGCCCATAAATGGCATCGCCAGGATGAACTCATTCCCATTGAGATCATCGATCAGATGTCAGAGATGGGCGTGTTCGGTCTGACGGTGCCGGAAGAATATGGCGGGCACGGTCTCGGCAAGGTTTCGATGTGTGTCGTCACCGAGGAACTTTCCCGCGGCTATATCGGGGTCGGCTCACTCGGCACACGACCGGAAATTGCCTGTGAATTGATCCGCCTTGGTGGCACTGAAGCGCAGAAGCAGCACTGGCTCCCGAAACTCGCGTCCGGCGAAATCCTGCCGACCGCCGTGTTTACCGAACCGGGCACGGGCTCCGATCTTGGCAGCCTCAAAACACGCGCGATCCGCGACGGCGATGTCTACCGGGTACAGGGCAACAAGACCTGGATCACCCATGGGGCCCGCACCGATGTCATGACCCTGCTCGCGCGCACTAACCCGGATGAGCCCGGATATAAGGGCCTTTCGATGTTTATCGCGCCCAAACCGCGCGGCAGCGACGAAAACCCGTTCCCGGCGGACGGCATGTCCGGCGGCGAGATCAATGTGCTCGGCTATCGCGGCATGACGGAATATGAAATCGCCTTCGACGGCTTTGAGGTCAAAGCGGAAAATCTCCTCGGCGAGCAGGAAGGCGACGGCTTCAAGCAGCTAATGGCGACTTTCGAATCCGCCCGGATTCAGACCGCTGCGCGCTCGGTCGGCGTGGCGCAACGTGCCATGGAATTGGCACGGGATTATGCGGTCGAGCGGCAGCAATTCGGGAAATCGATCTATGCCTTTCCCAGAGTGGCGGGCAAAATCGCCTGGATGGTGGTCGAAACCATGCTTGCCCGCCAGTTGTCGTATTTCGCAGCCCGCGAGAAAGATTCCGACCGACGCTGCGATATCGAAGCCGGGATGGCGAAATTGCTCGCCGCGCGCGTCGCCTGGTCGAATGCCGACAACGGCGTGCAAGTCCATGGCGGCAATGGTTATGCGGAAGAGTACGAAATCAGCCGCGTACTGTGCGACGCCCGCATTTTGAATATCTTCGAGGGAGCGGCGGAAATTCAGGCACATGTCATTGCGCGCGGCCTTCTAGAAAGGCGAAACTAAACCGAACGGGTTTACAGGGAGAGACCGGATGAAGATCAAACGCATCGAACATGTCGCCATCGCCGTCAACGATATGAAGGGATCGATGGACATGCTCCAGGACACCTTCGGACTGAAATTGGATTTCGAGGAACAGATCGGCGATACGAAACTGGCCATGTACCCGGTCGGCGAAACTTATCTCGAGTTGCTCGAAGCCGTCGGACCGAAATCCGGCACGGCAAAATGGATCGAGGAAAAAGGCCAGAGCCTGTTCCACCTCTGCTTCGAAGTGGAGGATATCGACGGCGCGCTGGATGAATTACGGGAGAAAGGCGTCAAACTACTCGACGAGACTCCGCGTATCGGTCATGGCGGCGCCCGCATCGCGTTCCTGAACCCAGAATCGACGGGCGATATCCTGATCGAACTCGCGGAAATTCCGGCGGGCCACTGACCTGTCTTAATCCGCTTCAGCGGGAACCACCGCACGGCCCTGTTTGAGCTGCAGCACGCTGAAGATGCAAATCAAATACATCGCCGTCATGGCGATGAAAACGCCACGGTACTGTCCGCTATCCATCAGCCAGCCAAACAATAGTGGTGCCAGCGCACCGCCTAAATCCAGGCCGGAATAAACGAACCCGAACACCTTGCCCGTGGCGCCGGCCGGCGCTGCCGCGCGCACCAAAATGTCTCGCGACGCGTGTGTCGCCCCGCCACAAAAGCCCACGCCACCGAAGAGCGCGATGATGACCGGCATGCTCAGTGGTAAGAACGCGATACAGCCAATACAGACCGCCGACAGCGCCAGCCCAATCGTGGCAATAAAGGCGTGGCGGCGCAAACGGTCCGCCATCTCTCCACCCAGCAAATTTCCAGCAGCGCTAGCCCCAAGATAGGCCGTGAGACCGGCGGTCGCGAGATAGAGAGGCGCATTATAAATTTCCACCAATACCGTCGCGGAGAAGTTTTGCATGCCGATCAGCGCACCGGAAATCAGCGCGAAATAACAGAATGCCGCAATCAAGGGCAAACTGGTGATGAGGCGCAGATAGAACGCCATACCTGGCAGACCAGCGCTATTATCCACGGTGCCTGCCGGCATCCGCAACGCATCCCGGAACTTATACAACAGGAATGCGGCAAACCACCCGATCACGCCGGCGGTCATCAGGCCCACCCGCCAGCCCGCGTAGCTTACGACACCATAAAAGACCACAATGGGAGATAGAAAATAACCAGTGGTTCCCGCAAAGCCGTGAATAGCATAGGCCCGGCCCATCCGTTGTGGGTTCACCTTAGCGGACAATATCGAAAGGTCAGCCGGATGGAACACGCAATTGCCGAATGCGGCCGTCACCGCCAGCGGAAGAAAGACCCAATAGCTCGGCGCCCAGCCCATCAGGAAAATCGAGGTCGACATCATCAGAACACCGAACAAAAGCAAACGGTCCGCACCATGCCGGTCGACCAAGATGCCGACGAAGGCTTGGCAGGCCGCGGACGTGCCAAAAAACACCGTCACGATTAAGCCAAGCGCCGTGTAGCTGACGTCGAATTCCGCGCGCAACAGTGGAAACAATGGCCCCAGCGCGATTTGGTAAAAATGCGATAGAAGATGCGCGAACCCGACGAGGCCTATGACAAGCCCGTCGGAGCGGTCAGAAGGTTCTGAAACAGTCATTGAAGGATGCTTATACGCCCCGGTTTTTCGGCAGCATTAGGAACGGCCAGGGGCTCGGCACATCGCCCATCGGCACCTCGATAATCGTCGGGCGTTCCAAAGCCAACGCTTCCTGGATGCGGCCTTCCAGGTGCTCTGGTTTTTCGGCGCGCAGACCGACGGCACCGAAGGATTCCGCATAGGCAACGAAATCGGGATTGGTCAGTTCGCTGGCGATGATCTTGTTGTCATACATGTCGCGCTGGATGCGGCGTACGTTCCCATAGGCGCCGTCCTTGAATATGACCGTCACGAGATTGATACCATGACGGACGGCCGTGGCAATTTCATTACCTGTGAAAAGAAATCCACCATCACCCGAAATCGATACGACGGGGAGATCGGGCCTTGTCGCCTTCACGCCCAAGGCTGTGGCATATCCCCAACCGAGCGTGCCCATATAACCAGAGGACACAAATGTGCGCGGCTTGTACACGGGATAGGCCAAGCGGCTGACATAACCGGGCTGTGTCAGCTCATCGATATAGATTCCGTCCTCGCCTAGAGCTGAGCGGATGGCCTGCAACCAGTCCACTTGCGGCGTAAGAGTGCGCACATCTTCCGCGAACGTATCCGCCGTCTCGGCAATTTTTTGCCACCGTGTGCGCTGCACGTTCCGTGATTTGAGAGCCGATACGAGGCTTCCCGTTTCAGATGCCGCATCGCCTATGACGGCAACATTCGCCGGCACGATCCGGGCCACCTCTTCCGGATCAATATCGATGCGCAGAATTTTGAGCTTATCGTCGACGCCCC
>JAJFJC010000120.1 GCA_021774385.1 Alphaproteobacteria bacterium | reverse complement strand
GCGCACCGGTTCGCCGAAGAGACAAAAAAAGGGCCGCCCCATCGGACGGCCCTTTCCTTGTCTGACCTCGGTCCCTTGCCCAGGCCGGGACACGTCGCGTCAGGCGAAATAACTCCGCACGGCGGCGACAATCCAGGTTCGAGCGACCGTAGGCCGAATTTGACAATGATACACTGGATCACCTCCTTCCCGTTGTTGAAACCATAACGAAATATGACCCGTAGCCACCGGCACGACAAGTGCTTTCACCTAAAAAACCGGCTCCGGCCAACGCCGACGATTCTAATCCTAGAAAAGATTGTTGAGTGGGAGCGACAGAACCAGAGTAAGGGTTTCCGTGCCGGGATTAATATCTTCAATCGAGGCATTTGAAATATGATGAAATGCAATACCCAGCCGCGTTCGATTATCGAACCGATAGGAGAGCTCCAGACCTGACCGAAATTCAATGACGGAACCGAGATCCTTTCCATCACCATCCGAATAAAGGCCGACCGCGACGTTTGGTGTTAGGACGAGCCTACGGCCGAGATAAACATCGAGCATGAAGCCGCCATATCCATAAATAGCGGCATCGGTCGTTGCCAATACGCCAACGAACGGCTTCACATACCAGTCATCCCAACCGGACCGATATTCAAGGTTGAACTGGCCCGCGGTTTCGTTGTCATTGACGTCATAGCCGCCAACGTGAAACGCAACGAACGAAGGGTCGTCTCCGGCGTGGGCTCGCGCACCCGCGAAAAGCGTCAACGAGAGCACCAAGACTCCAATTATGTGAACAGCAGAACGTATTCGCATGATCATCCCCTCACCAGCGCCGATAATACGTTCTGATCAGGACGGAGCAACCCATTCCTTGAATCAGGCACCGTTGGATTTAAACCCTTCCATCGCCTGAACCAAAGCCGCCCGAATTCCAGGTTCCATCGCTGAGTGGCCAGCATCATGCACAATGACGTACTCGGCCTCGGGCCACGCGCGCGCCAGGGCATCCGCGGACGCAATAGGACAAACCATATCGTAACGCCCTTGAACGATGACACATGGAATACCCGATAGGCCATCGACGCCCTTCAGCAAATGGCGATCTTCCATAAAGAGATCATTGACAAAAAAATGCGCTTCGATCCGGGCAATCCCGAGCGCTTTCAGGGGATCCCCAAAGGATGACGCCCCGTCCGCGCTTGGCAGCAATGTCGAGCACGCGCCTTCATACTGGCTCCAAATTCGAGCCGCCGGCAAATGCACTTCGGGATCGGGGTCAATCAAGCGGCGATGATAATTGATAAGGAGATCGCCGCGCTCCGTCTTGGGCAGGAACTCCGCGAAGCGTCTCCAGGCCTCTGGAAAGACACGCTGCATCCCCGTCATGAACCAATCAACTTCGTCACGGCTGCAGAGAAAAATACCGCGCAACGCCAGCCCGAGACAACGGTCCGGATGGGCGATCGCATAGGCAAGCGCGAGACTGGAACCCCATGATCCTCCAAACAGGAACCAAGCCTCTATTCGCAACAGGCGGCGCAAGGCTTCCATATCCGCAATCAAATGATCCGTTGTATTATTGGTCAAATCACCCAGCGGCTTGGACCGGCCCGCGCCACGCTGATCGAAAACGATGATGCGGTAATATGCGGGGTCGAAAAACCGCCGGTGTGCCGCGGAAGCACCAGCGCCCGGTCCGCCATGCACGAACACGACCGGTACGCCGTCCGGGTTTCCACATTGCTCCCAATATAAATCATGGGGAGGGTCAACGGCGAGCCGCCCTCGTTCATAGGGTTCCAAATCCGGGAAGAGATCTTTCCGGGCCATGCCATTCCCCAATGCCGTAACGTAAAATTGGTCCCGACGCGCGCGCCTATTCTGGTATTAGACTGCGGTACCGCCAATTGCAAACAAGGCCGATGTGTTCAAATCTCTCCTCATCGCGGCACTATTTCTCTCGCTGATCTTCAGCGGCCCAACGCGGTCTTCCGGGTTGACGCGAGACGGAATGGGCAAAGTCGCCGAAATTGTCGACGGTGACACACTAATTCTGGCCGATGGGCGGGAAATTCGGCTCGTCGGCATCCAGGCACCAAAGCTTCCGCTAGGCCGAAAGAATTTCAAGATATGGCCGCTCGCCGACGAAGCAAAGTCAGCCCTATTGACACTTTCGCTCTATAAAAACGTGACACTTTCCTACGGCGGCCGGCGGATCGATCGCTACAATCGATTGCTGGCGCATCTTCATGACGAAAAGGGATTGTGGATACAGGGCGAACTTCTGCGCCGCGGCATGGCGCGGGTTTATAGCTTTAGCGACAACCGCACCGCCGTGGCGGAGATGCTTGCGATCGAACAAGAAGCCCGCGCGGCGCGGCGCGGGATATGGCGACACCGGTTTTACAATGTTCGAAACGCGACCGATATCCATCGCTATATCGGCGGCTTTCAACTTGTCGAAGGACGTGTCCGAGCCGTCGCCGAGCGGCGCAAATACACTTATTTGAATTTCGGCGACAATTGGCGCACCGACTTCACGATTGCTGTCGCGGCGCGTGCGCGGCGCTTGTTCAAAGCTTCCCCTATTTCCCTCAAATCCCTCGAAGGCCGGTTCGTGCGCGTTCGCGGCTGGGTAAAATCTCGCAACGGCCCCATGATTGACGCAACGCACCCCGAACAAATCGAAATTCTAAAATAACGGTCCGGCCCATACGACCCTTAACTCTTGTGTGCAATCGAGACCTGCCCAATATTCAACATTATCACATTAGATAAGATTTACGCGGTTGTGGGTTCGCCGAATGCGATTTCACCTAAATGCAATTAGATCTTGGCGGAAAGCGAATATGACATGGCGATAACGCGACGGCATTTTTGTGGTTTGACGGCCTGTTCCTTCGTCGCGGGCCTTGGCGGTGGGTGCTCGGTTAACCCGGCAACGGGAAGCCGGGACCTCATTCTGGTGGGCCCGGGTGAGGAGAAGGAAATTGGCCTTCGCGAACATCCCAAGATTCTCGCCCAATTCGGCGGGGTCTATAACGACCCGGCCGCCGCCGGTTATGTCGCCGGGATCGGTGGGAAACTAGCCGCCACAACTGAAACGCCGGCTCTGGGTTTCACCTTTACGCTTCTCGACAGTCCAATCGTGAACGCTTTCGCCCTACCGGGCGGGTTTGTCTATATTTCGCGCGGCCTCATGGCGCTTGCCGGAGACGAAGCCGAGTTGGCGGGCGTTTTGGGACATGAAATCGGCCATGTGGTCGCGCGTCATTCGGCGCAGCGGCAAAGCAAGGCGCTGCTCGCCCAACTGGGTGTCGGCCTGTTGGGCGCGGTCGCGGGTGGTGAGTCCTCTCAGCTTGCGGGCAGCGTCGCCGGCTTATACCTGCGCAGCTATTCGCGCGACCAGGAGCTTGAAGCCGACATGCTCGGCATCCGTTATTTGCGTCGCGCCGGATACGACGTAAATGCGATGGCAAGTTTTCTCGAACGATTGCGTGCGAATAGCCAGCTCGAAGCGCGAATAGCGGGCCGGTCGGCGAACGACGTCGACAAATTTGACATCACCGCGACACATCCACGAACCGTGGACCGCGTGCAGCGCGCCATTTCTGTATCCGGCGCCTCCCGCAACGGCACTCGGGACCGCGGCACCTATCTTCGCACAATCGATGGCATGGTATTCGGGGATGGCCCCGAACAGGGCTATACGCTTGGCCGGCGGTTCGCGCATCCCAAACTACGCTTCGAATTTTTCGCTCCGGAAGGCTTCAAGCTGCAAAACCGGCCAGATCAAGTTGTCGCCACTTCCAGTCGCGAGAAGGCGGGTATGTTCTTTAACGCGGAACCGAAACCCTTCCGCGGAAAAATGACGACCTATTTATCCAGCGTGTGGGCGCGCGGTGTCGCGCTAAACCAAGCCGAAGCCATTAGAATAAATGGGCTCAACGCGGCTACCGGCTGGGTTCGCGCGCGCGATGGACGCGCCGTCTACCGTCTCGTCGCGATCCGTTTCGATTCCCGGCATATCTTTCGCTTCGTTTTCGTCGCGTCGCCGGAGGTGATGCGCCGCCTAGCGGAATCTTTTCAACGCACGACATACAGTTTCAAAAGGCTATCGCCCGCCCAAGTTGCGGCCTTGAGGCCTCGACGGCTCAAGATCGTAAATGTCATGCCATCGGACACGGTGGCGGGATTGAGCAGTCGCATGGCATTCGAGGGCTTTCGGAAGGAACGCTTCATGACGCTGAATGGAATCCAAGCGGAAAGCCGGATCGAGGGTCGGGAAAAACTAAAGATTGTCGTTCGTTCGAAGCGGTAGCGAAAATCGAAAGCCTTCGCCCCTATCAAGCCGGCAAGACATCGAATGCGATGCTGATTCTCGTGTCATCACCGTCATAGGGAATGGTGCGATGAAAGAAATAACTCGGAAACAAGACAAGCAGGCCTGGCTCGGGTCGAAAGGCCTGGATTTCCGGTTTATGCCGCCAGTGAAATTCCTCGCTTGGCAGACCAAACTCAATCCAACCCGCCTTTCCGCTTTCCGGGTCGTCAACGACTTTCGGAACGCGGGCATAATAGACGCCGCTAAGCCAAGCCGACGGGTGGATATGTGGTGCCTGGTATCCGCCTCCGCCCTGTAGAACTATTGACCATGCGGTTAATCGCCACCGCTCCAAGGCATTGGCCACAAACGGATGCGACCAATCGCGACCGAGTCTTTCCTTGTAGCGCACCACCGCGTTCGTCACCATTGCCTGAAATGCCTTGATCGGCGCGGCCTCGTCACCGAGCAGTTCCCCTGTATGCTTTCCCTGACGGGTGGCATGGCTCGCGGGCGCGTCAACGAGTGTCGGATGGCGCAACATGTGTTCGTGAAGGGCCTTGTTGAATGCCGCCAAATCGGCAAAACCCTCTGATTTATCCTGATACTCAGGCCACACAAACCGATCGAAATCGACCAGGGCCGCGACCGCATCCGTGTTTCCACATTCTCCCAGTGCAATCGCCTTGGACGCGAGAATACCGGAATCACCAGGGTTACTTGCAAGAAACCGATCGCAAACCTCAACGGCGGTTGCGGGCTTGTCTTGTTGTACCAACACGTCTGCTAGGTTCGTCGCCGCATCGGTATAGTGCGGGTCGAGTTCCGCCGCGCGATTAAGCGCTTCCGCCGCCTCGGATAGGCGGTCAAGAAGTTGCAGCGTAATACCGTAACCGGACAAAGCCTGTGCATCTTGCGGCGCA
This sequence comes from Alphaproteobacteria bacterium, assembly GCA_021774385.1. Lineage (GTDB taxonomy): Bacteria > Pseudomonadota > Alphaproteobacteria > UBA8366. Next base: position 13,433 of record JAJFJC010000120.1, on the reverse strand, counting down.
AGTGCAACGGCCTTTTCGTATGTGCTTAGCGCTTCATCAAGCTGATCAAGGCCGCGCAACGTAAACGCCAGGCCGGCAAATGCCGGTGCATAGCGCGAATTTGTTTCCAGGGTTCGCCTATAAGCCATGACGGCTTCTTCGGCGCGGCCAAGTTCATGCAGCGCCGTCGCCACGTTATAATGCGCATCGGTGAAATCCGGCGCCAATTCAGCCGCGCGGCCAAAGCAGGCGAGGGCCGCATCCAGCCTACCCGTCGATTGATGCAGAACGCCTAAATTGAAATGTGCCTCGGAATCTTCCGGAAATAGCGCAATGGCGCGGTCCATCAAATCAACCGCTTGCGATTTGTTACCGGATTGGAATGCAGCAACCGCACCAAGTTTTAGCGCCACCGAATGATGAGGAACCTCGCGCAAAACTCGCTCGAAGGATGACCAGGCTTCGGTCGATCGCCCCTCTTGTAGCAATTCCTGTGCTTGGACCATGATACGGTCCAATCGTTTCTGCTTCGCGCTCACCCGATACCCGCTTCACTTCAAGTCTCAGGCCGTAAAATCAGCCTTATAGGCGGTCAGTATATAGCAAAGAGCCGAGATAACATCAGGGTTCGACAAGCAGATCGGCGGGGGCCTCGATATTTTCGCTAATGACTTCGCGCATTTTGCTCAGGGCACGATGTTCAAGCTGTCGGATTCGCTCCTTGCTAACGCCAAGTTCACGACCCAACTCTGCCAGCGTCGCGCCTTCCTCGCGCAATCTTCGACGGGTAATTATTATTTGCTCGCGTGGTGAAAGCTCTGATAGAGCCTTGTCCAACCAGCGCGACCGGGTTTCTGCATCGAGGTGACGTCGAACCACGACTTCCGGCGTTGGACGTGTATCGATAAGAAAATCCTGCCAACTGTCGTCCGAGCTATCCGCGATCGTTGCATTCAAAGATCGATCGCTCGCATTAAGCCGGTTTTCCATCGACTCAACTTCATGACGTTTGACTCTCAGCGCGACAGCAATCTTGCCCCGTCCTTCATCACTCAACCGGCCGGTCGATGTGTCCGCTATTCGCGCGCGGAGACGCCGCAAATTGAAAAACAATGTCTTCTGCGCCGCGGTCGTGCCTGTCCTGACGATCGACCAATTACGTAATATGTAGTCCTGTATCGCCGAGCGGATCCACCACGTCGCATAGGTAGAAAACCGCACCTCGCGATCGGGATCGAATTTTGCCGCCGCCTGGAGCAACCCGACATTCCCTTCCTGAACCAAATCACCCATCGGCAAGCCGTAATTGCGAAACTTTGAAGCGGTGCTGATAACCAGCCGTGTATAGGAACGCACGAGCTTATGGAGGGCTGCTTCGTCCTCACCGCCACGCCAACGCCGCGCCAATTCGAATTCATCCTCACGTTCGAGCATCGGTTCACGCATCGATTCTCGAATGTATTTCAGATTGGCTCTCTGTGTTTGTGGGTCGTCGATATACGCCATGGCCGATCTTTTGCCTGTCGTCAGATTAGATAGAATTAACCTAGTTAATTAGTCAGCTATAGCATGCCTTTCGCGCTAAGTGAAGAATAAAAGACTAATTTAGTCCTGTATAGAAATTTTGTTTTCCTGCTCAGAAACAAAGCGTTATCGGCAAGGGTCTAGAAATATTTATTAGAGGTCGACTACAATCGAATGACTCTAAGCACCATCAAAAGTACTCAGGTATCATGCAAGAATTCGGTCGAGTATTTCACCCTCCGGTGTCAGACAAAAGGCGGCGAGCGGCCCCCCGAAACCACAACCGGCATCTAAAGTTAACGTGACATCGGTTTCAACGACACCGCCGTGATCTGGATCGTATCCACGAACAATCCGACGAAATCCCTCATAAGGTTCACCGATCATTGAGAAACTTCGACCCGCCCACCAGAAACTGTCGGTCTGCTTGGATAGCGGCATTTCGATGTCGATACCGGCATTGACGAACAATATGCCGCCTGCCCGCGAAATCGCGGCACGCTTCAAATCATTCATCATCGCGTCATGTCCGGATGCCGCGCGAACGGCATCTCTCAATCGGTTGGTCCACGCCGTCAACGCGATCGCCCCACTTTCGGCATTCGCGAAACCATCCTCGACCTTGCCCGCATACGAATTCAATGTCGCTGCGACACCGCGGTCCATCATCCATGCCAAATCTTCCGCCGGCCGATTGGAAAACTGTAGCTGTAGCAGTTTTTGCCACATCTCCTCCTGTGCCCCGCGAAGCAGCACGAAATCGGTCTTATCCACATAGGGAGGTATCGACAAGAATAGCCTGCGGAACCGAAGGAGCTCCGCAACGGTTTCTCGTATCGATGGGCCAACGCCCAGATAGTTGCCAAGATAGACGATGCGATCGCCATACGCCAAACGGGGGGCCAAGGTGGCATGCAATTGAGAAAGTCGGTCAACTTCCCCATGAACCGCACCAACGGCCCAAATACGCCGAGGCCGCCGGAGCGTAACAATGCTGCGGCCCTCGGTCATGTGCGGCGCGCCTTTTTCCCGGCCGCCATCGGCATCAATCCTTATACGAACGTGAGTTCCAGCGTTATGCGGCCTGCAACACCGTTTCAAGCTGTTCCGAAGCCGTGTCTTCGTCGATATCCTCCACGGCGGCCAACTCCCGAACCAACCGGTCGAACGCCGCCTGATAGATTTGCCGCTCACTGTAGGACTGATCGGGTTGATCGGCATTGCGATGCAAATCCCGTACGACCTCTGCAATCGAAACCGGATTGCCGGAATTGATTTTTGCTTCGTATTCCTGAGCGCGACGGCTCCACATCGTGCGTCGAACTCGGCTACGTCCCTTAAGAGTCTTCAAGGCTACTTTCATTTCGTCTTTCGACGATAGCCGCCTCAACCCCGAAGTTTCGGCCTTCGTGACCGGAACTCTCAAAATCATTCGATCCTTATGAAAATCTATGACAATCAGCTTCAGTTTGTCGCCCGAGATCTCCTGATCCTCGAACCCGGTCACCTTGCCAACACCATGGGTCGGATAAACGACGTAATCGCCAGCCGAAACCTTCAATTTCTTTTCGCTCATTCGTCCTTCTCTAAATAATTTATTGGGTTTGAAACACGCCCGTCCAAAAAAAACAGCCGGCAATTTAATACGCCGCCAACTGATTATTAACCAAACCGAGGAAGCACCGACAAAATTAAACCGCGGACACCGCTCACACGGTCGACCGCAGTAACCAACGCTTTTTACACGCGCTTGGCGTGAACAACATTACCGACCGTACCGCTTAGCCCGGCCGAATTTCGCCGTCTCCTCCACGAAATTACGAGAGGAGTATATCACAAAATTGAGGTGATTCCCAGTACCGCTCACGCCTCGCCGGGATTGGCGCTGAAATATTTCTCGAACTTGCCGGTTTCGTCCTTGAAAGTATCCGCATCCGCGGGACTCTCGCCCTTCCGCGTAATATTCGGCCATTGTTCGGCATATTCGCGATTGATCTCAACCCACTTCTCGACATCGCTTTCCGTATCGGGAAGAATTGCCTCGACCGGGCATTCGGGTTCGCAAACACCGCAATCGATACATTCGTCGGGATGAATGACCAGCATATTTTCGCCGACGTAGAAACAATCGACCGGGCAGACTTCGACGCAATCCATATATTTGCACTTAATACAATTTTCATTGACGATGTACGTCATGTGATGCTCTCCCTCGGTCCTTATCGTTTACGCTTCGAACCGCCCACGACCAGGCCGGATCGAAGTCCTATATTCCCAAGCGTTCACGGGCGCGTTTGCGCGCGGCTCCGCTTTCCTGATCAGTGACATACAAAAGTCCGGTGACCTGGCGCAAGAGGCTTGCTTCATAATCATGTAGTTCGCCGTCCGAATAAGCGACTTCCCACAGCATTTGTAACATCCCGATACGCTCTTCGTGGCTAAAATGATCGCGTATCGTCCGCGTAAAACCGTAGATTTCCGGAATTTCGTCCACGGCACCGACAGCGGCGTCGATCAATAAACCGACCGATTCTCCATCCAATTCGAAACGCTGCTGGAGAATTGAGGCAATATGGGTGCGCTCATCTTCATCGAAAGCACCATCAAGACGCGCGGACTCCACCATGAGCGCCGCCGCCGCCAAATGCAGTTCGTCATGGCTGTGGTGACCATCACTGGATTCAGCGCGCCCACGACGCTCTATTAGAAACTCACGTACTCTCAAAAACATGACGTCGGCATAGTACATTGCCGCCGCCCTGTCACACCGTTTCGCAACACCTTCGCAATATTGTGACCCGCTTGCCGCTGAGTTGCCGCGCGGATATAAACGCGCCAATGAATGACCCCAGACGCCACGCACCCGCCACGGCGCGAAACCGAGAACCGATATTTTCGGTCCTTGAACGCGTTCTCCCACCAAGCGGCTTGATACTCGAACTGAACAGCGGTTCTGGTGAGCATGCCGCCTATATGGCGCAGCGGCTCGCGCCACGGCGTTGGCAACCAAGCGATATCGACGAAAACGCCCGCGCAAGCATTGCCGCTTACGTTGCGGATAGCGGTACCGAGAACCTGTTGCACCCGCTCGAAATCGATGTAACCAAAAGTACTTGGCCAATCGACCAAGCAGCGGCCCTTATTTCAATCAACATGATCCACATCGCCCCGTGGGATGCCTGCCTCGGTCTCCTCGAAGGCGCGAAAAGACTGCTGCCGAAAAACTCTGGAGTCCTCTACTTGTACGGCCCGTTCAAACGCGATGGCGCGCACACGTCACCTTCCAACGAAGCTTTCGACCAGAGTTTGAGAATGCAGAACCCGAAATGGGGCGTCCGGGATCTGGGCGATGTGCGAACTGAAGCGCAACGAAGAGGACTGATACTGCACGAGATAGTAGAAATGCCATCGAATAACCTGTCAGCGATTTTCCGAAAACAGCAATCCGAGGCATGCCACCCGTAGTCGAATGCTTTTATTAGATCCAGACGTCTTCGGATTAACAATTAGTTTCGTAGGCGACGATATGCTTGGAAGGTCAAAACAAGCCTGAGTTCGTCGAACCCGCGTCTGATAGCTGAACTAAGCCCGATCAACCCGTATTATTACGACCGACCAATGAGGCGTTCGATTTCACGTCGATGCTTCTTCGTCGGTCGACCCGCGCCGGAATCACGCAAGGCCGGCCCTTGCTGACGATCTGGCTTTGGTTGCGCTTCCGGTGGGTTCAAGTCCCGGTACAGCGCCTGGGCTTCTGGTGCTGGTCCACGACGCGTTCCCAAGGCGACGATTTCAATTACCCGGACATAGGGGCCTTTTGGAAAGGTTACGACATCGCCTGATTGGACCGCGTGAGCCGACTTGCGGACAATGGCACGGTTAACTCTGAAACCGCCATGCCCAATTTGTTGCGCGGCAAGTGTTCGGCTCTTGAACAGTCGGGCATGCCAAAGCCACTTATCGAGCCGTAATTTTTCCACTGCCTTATCCGTCATTTCGCACTCGCCAGATCACGCAACTTCGCGAAAGGAGACATGGGATCGACCTCAGCCGCCCTCGTTTTGGTATGCCGCGCGCGTCGCCGGCCAGCATTAAATCTTTTCTGCCGAAACACCGTTTCACCCTTTTCCTTCGAAACATGATAGCCAAGGTCGCGGAGAATAGGTTCCAGCATGTCTGGTTCGCAGCCTGCGAGGGCGGAAAGCGCACCATCGGCGGTAAATTTACCGTCCCGCGCGCGTTTGCGTGCCGCGGCGGCAAGCCGCTCTGCGGCATCAAGGCGAATGGCCCAGTCGCCCAAAACACGAAAACCGATCAAATTCCAAAATTCCGGCGTATTCGTTTCGGCCGGTACGGAGGTAGCTTTGCCGACACGTGGTGCATCTTGGTCGGTAAAAACCGCCCCAAGAATTGCACGAAGCCGTTGCGCGGAAGGGCGCAGAAGCGGCGCGAAATAAAGTGCGTAAACCCCAAAACGAAGGCCAAACCGGCTTAACGTTTTCTTATCCGCCGCATCCAGCGCGGCGATCTGCCCCCGTGCCGGCAAACGTTCAACCGAACCAAGCCCCTCGCAGAGTTGAAAAACAATGCCCCGCGCCGCAGATCCCAACTTAGCATCACGGGCCTTGAATAGCGGTGCCAAGCGGCGGCGTAAAAATCCATCCACCCATTGGGCCAACCGACCGGCAACTAAATCTTTGGAACGCGGACTCAGCATTTCGTTACGTAAGAGAGACAAAGTCGGGGCGAGGGCGGTTTGCCCACGCTGCAGAAATGCAACCTCGTTATCGTGCCAACGGATATGGCCGCCTCGCGAGAGCGAAAAGGCCTCGTCGGAATCCGCGCACAAAGCCGTCACCCGTGTCTCGACCTCAAGTTCGATCGTCCCCCGTGCGGCCGAGACCAGAGTTTGCGTTTCTTCTCTACTTTGCTCCACATCGCGAACAAATTTCAGGCCGACCATCGAACCCGCGGCCAGACCCTCGACGATAACCTCGCCCGATTTGGCAACATAGGAAAGCAACGCGTTGTCGCCTTGCCGCCGCTTTGCCATGACCGGGGCCCGGCGGTCGACAAAACGTTGTAGGAGTCGATCATGCAACGCATCGGAAAGCCTATCTTCGATTTTCCGCGCAACTTCCTGCCAGTGCGTACTATCGGCCAGCCATTCAGTCCTATGGCTGATATAGGTCCATGTCCGCACATGGGCGATGCGTTGCGTCAGGGTGTCCATGTCCCCACCAACGTTATCGAGGCGACGGATATGACCGGCGACCCAATCTTCGGGAATTCGGGCCTCCAAGGTTGTCAGGTACAGAAAAACCTGGCGCAAGAGCCGGACATGGATATCCGGCATGACCTTGCGAAAGTCGGGAATTTGGCAAATGTCCCATAATAACCGAACGGCGGCGGGGTTGGTTGCCCGTTCAACGACATCGCTATCGCCCGACAACTCCTTCAAGACGCGAAAATCGTCCGCCTCTCGTGCGCGGAACAACAGCGCCGACGACGGCGGCTGTGAAAGGCTCTTCAACAGGGCGCGCGGCGACCGAAAATCCAAATTCCGATTGCGCCAACTCAATCGGTCCAAGGTGTCGTAATGATGCGTCTCGATCGCTTCCACGGTCTCGTCATCCAGCGCCTTGGCATTGTTTGTAACACCAAAGGTGCCATCATGCTGATAACGACCCGCGCGGCCGGCGATCTGACCGATCTCCGCAGGTAGAAGCCGACGCGGCGCACGGCCGTCGAATTTTCGCATCCCGGCAAATGCGACGTGTTCGATATCCATGTTTAGGCCCATGCCGATCGCATCGGTCGCGACCATGTAGTCGACCTCGCCGGCCTGATACATCTCGACCTGCGCGTTCCGGGTTCGTGGGGAAAGAGCACCGAGAACGACAGCGGTACCGCCACGGTGCCGCCGGATCAATTCCGCCAGCCCATATACTTCGTTCAGGGAAAAAGCCACGATGGCCGAACGTCGCGGCAATCTCGTCAATTTCTTCGCGCCCGAATAGGACAGGGTGGAGAAACGCGGCCGTGTTTCGATCCGTGCCTCAGGAACGAGCTTTTTCAAGAGCGGCGCGATCGTATCCGCGCCCAGCAACACGGTTTCTTCGCGCCCTCTGGCATGCAGCAGACGGTCGGTAAAGACATGACCACGTTCCCGGTCAGCACAAAGCTGGACTTCATCGATGGCCAGGAAGTCGACCTCGAGATCGAGCGGCATCGATTCAACCGTACAAACGAACCAGCGTGGCCGAGGCGGGACAATTTTTTCCTCGCCGGTAATCAACGCAACGGAACGACGGCCCTTTAGCGCAACGATACGGTCGTAGTTTTCACGGGCGAGAAGCCGCAATGGGAAGCCGATCATGCCGCTCGAGTGGCCGAGCATTCGGTCAATCGCCAGATAAGTCTTACCGGTGTTCGTGGGCCCTAGAACCGCCCGCACCCGGCCTTGATTTTCATACAACGCCATGTTCCTTCGAACATTGCGGGATTCTCTCACGATGGCAAGACCAACTATCGAATATTAGCGATCATCGGCACAAATGCCACCGGTAGATGGCAACGCTCACGAAGGTCGCCCCCGGCACCTTTTTCAAACAATACAAGGGATTGTGTCCAGCCCTCGCGGCCCAAGGGAATGATCAATCGTCCACCCGGCCGCAATTGCCCCAGCAGTGCGCCGGGCACTTCCTGGGCCGCGGCCGTAGCGATGATTCCATCATACGGCGCTTCCGCCGGCCACCCTTGCCTCCCATCGGCATGCAGGATGGTTACGTTTGAATATCCCAGGCGCGCCAACCGCGTCTTGGCGCTATCGACCAGGGCACCGACGCGCTCCAACGAAACAACTTCGGCGGCGATTTCGGCCAACACAGCGGCTTGATACCCGCAACCGGTACCAACTTCCAATACGCGTGATTTCGCCGTCAGGCGCAACATGTCGGTCATGATCGCGACGATGTAGGGCTGAGAAATCGTTTGCGCCTCGCCAATTGGCAAGGGCCGGTTATCATAAGCCCGGTCCCGCAATTCGACCGGAACAAACGCGTGGCGCGGCACCTTTTTCATGGCCTCATAGGTAGCCTGGTCCAGGCGGGCCTTGCCCAAGAACGCGCTTGTCTCGGCCACGCCGCGCGCAACCTCCCGCATGAGACGCTCTGTTTCGATTTGATAGCCGTCTGTCATTTCCGCGCCATCGATTTTTCGCACGATGCAAGATGACGAATTATGGCGCGAACCCTTGCAGTACCGCCATCATTATCACATATAGCCGGCAGACGGTTTTCACTGAGTGGTATCAGAGAACGATGACAACGAAAGAATCTAGCAAGTCCAAAAAGGCGAAGGCGAAGAAAACAACCGAGTCAGGCGAGGAAACACTCACCTTTCAGGCGGAAGTAAGCCGCCTGCTCGATATCGTCGCGAACGCGTTGTATAGCGAAAAAGAAATTTTCATTCGGGAACTCGTTTCCAATGCGGCGGACGCCTGTGACCGGCTGCGCTATGCGGCGATTACGGAACCGAAACTTGTTGACGGCGACGGCAGTTACGCAATCACGTTGCGCACCGACAAGGGCGCGCGGACGTTGACGATTTCCGACAACGGCATCGGCATGAGCCGGGACGAACTAATCGAGAACCTCGGCACGATCGCCCGGTCCGGCAGCAAGGCCTTTGTCGACCAGCTTTCCGGCGACTCGAAAGGCGATATTTCCCTGATCGGCCAGTTCGGCGTGGGCTTTTACTCCAGTTTCATGGTTGCGGATAAGGTCGACGTCGTGAGCCTCCGCGCCGGTGAAACCCAAGCGTGGCAATGGACTTCCGACGGCAAGGGCGCATTTACGGTCACGGAGACCAGCCGCGATGGCCGCGGCACGACAATCACCCTCCAATTGAAGGAAGACGAGGCCGACTACGCCGACCCAATCCGGGTTCGCCATGTCATTAAGACGTATTCCGATCATATCGCATTCCCGATCACCGTCAGCGATACCGAGGATGAGGGGGAACCGGAAACCGTCAATACCGCCTCGGCGCTTTGGACACGCCCTCGGAACGAAATCACCGAAGAGCAATATACCGAGTTTTTCCATCACGTATCCCACATGGCCGGAGATCCATGGTCGACGCTTCATTTTCGCGCCGAGGGCATGATCGAATATACCGGGCTCCTGTATATTCCGTCGTCACGGCCGTTCGATTTATACAATCAAGAACGCGCTTCGAAGGTACGGCTCTATGTGAAACGCGTATTCATAACCGAGGATTGCGAGGAACTCGTGCCTCGCTGGCTCCGGTTTCTGCGTGGCGTGATTGACTCGGAGGATTTGCCGCTCAACATCAGCCGCGAGATGCTCCAGAACAATGCCGTGCTATCGAAGATTCGAACCGGCCTAACCGGGCGCATCATCCGCAAACTTGAATCGAAAGCGGAAAAGGACTCCGAAGCGTATGCGGCGTTTTGGGAAAACTTTGGCGGCGTCTTAAAAGAAGGCCTGTACGAACCATCGGGCGACCGTGACGCCTTACTGGGATTGTCCCGCTTCCGCACGACACAGGGCGACGATCTTGTATCGCTTGCGGATTATGTCGGCCGCATGAAGGAAGGCCAAACGGCGATCTATTACATCACGGGCAGTGATATGGAAGCGCTGATCCGCAGCCCGCAACTGGAGGGCTTTCGCTCCCGTGGAATAGAAGTTCTCTTACTGACCGACCCGGTCGACGAGTTCTGGGTACCCATGATCGGCGCCTTCGAGGAAAAGTCTTTTAAATCGGCCACCCAGGGCGGCGCCGATTTCGACGACATCAAGGCGGACGAGGCGAAGGATAAGGATGCAAAGGCCGATGACGAGGAAAACGCGACATCGGCAAAAGAGGATATCGACAGGCTCGTCGCAAAAATGAAACTCGCGCTTGGCGAATCCGTAAAAGACGTTCGTATTTCAAATCGCTTGACGGAAAGCGCCGTCTGCCTAGTCGCTGACGAAGGCGACATCGACATGAATTTGGAACGAATTTTAAAGGCGCATCAGCAAATTGACACGCGGGCACCGAGAATTCTCGAAATTAATTCCGATCATGCCGTAATTAAGCTGCTCGCGACCCAAGCAAAGGACGGCGACGGGACAACGGACGACGCAGCACACTTACTGCTCGATCAAGCGCGTATTCTGGAGGGCGAACCGTTACCGGAACCGGCTGAATTTGCCCGCCGCATGTCGACGATGATGGCCAAGGGATTTAATATTTAGACGGTAGTCTTACCCCGTTCAACCGAACGAGCCGGCGGTTATCCGCCGTCATAGGCCAATAGGCCGGCGGCGACGATTGGCCCATGATTGGCGGCTTGAATGATAACCGCGCAACCGCCATCGCCTTTTTTGCCAGCGAGCGACACCATCAATTCAACAGGCTTTCCGGACCATTGGCCAACGCGGTCCCACGCGCGGACGATATTGGTGTTCACGAGAGTCTCTCCGCGATTTTCGCCCCGCAGTATTTTTGTCTTATGCTTCGCATCGAAGGTCACGAAGAAGATATCGTAGGCCCCCTCGGATTTTTCGCCACCAACCCGAACTCGCACACTATCGCCGACCTTTTCAAGGTTTACGACCGGGCCCGTAGATGCGGCGCCCTGCGCCAGTGAAATTTTCTTCTCAACCTGATGACGTTTCGAACCAACTTCATGTGTTCGGCCTTGGATAACCATCTGCGGGGTGTAGACATACCGCTCACCCAGCCTCGCCCCATAGCCACGCTGGCGCTCGACATTTATCGATAGGCCATACGGGTCTTTCCAGCCGATATAGTCCCAGTAATCGACATGCAGTTCTAGCGCTAGCACATCTGGACGTTTTGCCAGTTCGCCAAGAAACGCTTCCGCTGGGGGACAGGAAGAGCAGCCCTGGCTTGTGAACAGTTCGACCACGACCGGAGATTTTACCTCCGCCGCTGCTGGGGTCACGAGCAGGAACATCCCCAAGGCTGTCAGCCCAAGACCGCGTGTTATTGATTTATACATAGCGGTCAAACTAAGGCCGACGGCGCTCAACAACGAATCACATGTCAGTGAGGCCAAATCGCTACCTCGCATCGCGCATCATGTTACGCAGCACATATTGCAGAATGCCGCCATGCCGGAAGTAATCGACCTCATCCAGCGTATCGATACGGCACAGCAACGTGACGTCAACGCCGCTGCCATCCGACCGCGTGATTGTACAGGCAACGTCCATTCCCGGCGTGATTCCATCCTCGACTCCGGTAATATCGAAGATTTCGGTACCGTCGAGCTTAAGCGTATCGCGGTTCTGGCCGTCCTTGAACTGCAACGGAAGGACGCCCATGCCGACGAGATTGGAGCGGTGGATACGCTCGAAGCTTTCGACGATCACGGCCTTGATGCCGAGCAACCGCGTTCCTTTCGCCGCCCAATCGCGCGACGAACCCGTGCCGTATTCCTTGCCGCCCACGACGACCAAGGGCACACCCTCATCGGCGTATCGCATGGCCGCATCGTAGATCGCCATTTCATCGCCGCTCGGAAAGTGCCGTGTAACGCCGCCTTCCGTACCGGGTGCGACATCGTTGCGAATGCGGATATTGGCGAATGTACCGCGCATCATAATCTGATGATTGCCGCGCCGCGCCCCATAGGAATTGAACTCGTTCGGCCGAACCTGATGTTCGGTCAAATAGACCCCGGCAGGACCACTTTTCGTGATGGAACCAGCCGGCGAGATATGATCCGTCGTAATGGAGTCCTTCAGTAAGGCTATCGACCGCGCACCGTGAATGTCGCTCAACGCGTCCGGCTCCATGCCCATGCCTTCGAAGAACGGCGGATGCTGGACATAGGTCGAGCCGACGCTCCACTCATAGGTCAGGCTTTCCTTGGTGGGAATGTTCTGCCATTGCTCCGGCCCTTCCGACACATTGTCGTAGCGCGCTCGGAACATCTCTGGGGTCAGCACGTTTTCGATAATGTCGCTGATTTCCTTGTTGGTCGGCCAAACATCCTTCAGATAGACCGGTTCTCCGTCCGCGTCCTTGCCCAGCGGATCGTTCACGAGATCCTTGCAAAAAGAACCCGCTATCGCGTAGGCGACCACCAGTGGCGGTGAGGCCAAATAGTTCAGTGTCGTCAGCGGATGCACGCGGCCCTCGAAGTTGCGATTGCCAGACAGCACCGCGCCGACCGCGACATCGCCAGCCCCAATTGCATCGTTGATCGGCTCCGGCAGCGGGCCGGAATTGCCGATGCAAGTGGTGCAACCATAACCAACCAAGCCATAGCCCATCGCGTCCATATGCTCTTGGAGCCCGGCTGCTTCCATGTAATCGGTGACGACCTGGCTTCCGGGGGCGAAAGACGTTTTGACCCAAGGTTTGGGCTTGAGGCCCTTTTCATTGGCCTTCTTGGCAACCAGCCCAGCGGCGACCAGAACCGCGGGATTAGACGTATTCGTGCAACTGGTAATCGCGGCAATCACCACATCGCCAGGCCGCAACGAATAATCCGTACCCTCGACCGGCGTCGCTTCGCCGCTGCCGGAATCCGCCATCGCCTTGTCCACCGACTGGGTCATGCCGGACAGCGCGACACGGTCCTGCGGCCGCTTCGGACCGGCGAGCGAAGGCTCCACCGTCGACAGGTCGAGTTCGAGCGTTTCGGTAAAGATTGGGTCGGCCGAATCCGAGGCGCGCCACATGCCCTGCGCCTTCGCGTAGGCTTCGACCAGCGCAACCCGGTCGCCGTCCCGTCCGGTAAAGTTCAGGTAGCGAATGGCTTCGTCATCGATCGGGAAGATGCCGCAGGTCGCGCCATATTCCGGCGCCATATTGGCGACCGTCGCTTCGTCCGCGAGCGATAAATTGTCCAGCCCGGGGCCGTAGAATTCGACGAACTTGCC
>JAJFJC010000119.1 GCA_021774385.1 Alphaproteobacteria bacterium | reverse complement strand
CTGAAGCCGCCGGGATAGAGCAGGATATCGCCGCGCGAGGGGAAACGGGTGTGGTTCTCGAAATCCAGCCCGAGATCGAGATCGCCCAACGGCACCCAAACCGCCTCGCCGCTCCAGCGGGAGTGGATGACCTTGTTGCGGAAGGGCAGAAGATCGCGAAAGCGGGCGCAGGTCTTCGGCGCAGCGGCCTCCTCGAAACGCGCCTTGAAGGTGAAGGCGCCGGCCTGAATGATGAGGTGGGTCATTATAAAAGCCGCCCTTCCACGTTAGGGTTCGATACGGCCGCCATGCTGGCGCAGCACGGCCACGATAGGGTCGAGCAGGCGGTCGTCCGCGAGCGCCATCGGCGTGTTGCCGGCCTTATCCAAGGCATTGACCATTGCCCCCTTGGCGACCAGCAGGGCGACGATATCCGTGCCGCCGTTCCAAATAGCCGCGAAATGCAGTGGGGTCTGGCCCAGACTGTCGACGGCATTCACATCCGCACCCTTGCGGATCAATAGATCGGCCAGTTCCGCCGAGCGTCGCCCCGCCGCGTAATGCAAAGGCGTTTCGCCGGAGGCATCGCGCGACTGGATATCCGCCCCCTGTTCCAACAACAGTGCGGCCACGGTCGCGGTACCGCGATAGACCGACCAGTGCAACGCCGACATACCGAGCTGGTCCGCGGCGTGGATATTTCGCCCGGCAGCGAGCAGTCGTTCGACATCCGCGATGCTGCCGTCCCGCGCCGCATCGATTAGCGTGGTAGGGCGCTCACTCATAGAGGGGCCGGGAGGGCCGCATCAGGCGAGCTTCGCCTTCAACTCGGCCCACATATCGAGCTGCGGTAGGATCACGTCGGCAGGTTCCGAGTCGAGCGAGATCACCACTCTTGCCACGCCGCGGTCACGGCGCTGTTTGAATTGATCGAGCTCGGCCTTCGCACCCCAGACCGTCATCGGCAGGTCGGCCGGGTCGCGGCCGGCATCACGTGCCATCTGGTGGAACTCCGGCAGGAAATCGGTGACATCGTCATGCGGCGGCAGGGCGGCGTGCGGGATCCAGCCATCGCCATAGGCCACCGCCCGCCGGGCCGCATAGGGCCAGGCGCCGCCGACGAGGATCGGCGGATAGGGCTTCTGAACCGGCTTCGGCCACATCATCATCGGCGGAAAGTCGACCATCTCACCGTGATACTCGGCCTTGCTCTCGGTCCACATCTGCTGCATCGCCTCGATGCGTTCGCGGGCCAGCTTGTTGCGGGTCTTGTATGCCGTGCCGTGATCGGCCATTTCCTCTGCGTTCCAGCCATTGCCGACGCCGAAGATGAATCGCCCGCCCGACACCAGATCGATACTGGCGACCAATTTTGCCGTCTGGATTGGATCGCGTTGCATCACCAAACAGATGCCCGTGCCGAGCTTCAGGGTCGTCGTCACCACGGCGGCGGCTGTCAAGCTCACGAACGGATCCATGACGTCGTAATATTTCTTCGGGATTGCATCCCATAACGGGAAGGAGGATTTCGTCGCGACGGGAATATGCGAATGCTCCGGCGCCCAAAGCGACTCGAAGCCGCGCTCCTCCAACGCCCGGGCGAGGTCCGGCGCGGTGATCGAATAGTCGGTGAAAAACATCGCGGCGCCGATCTGCATGGCCGGTCTCCTGGCGGTTTGGGAGCGTTGTGGATACCATACAGAACAAGGGGCTCTTTAGACGACCCTTCTCCTTCTTTGTCATACTCGGGCTTGACCCGAGTATCCATTTCGATCGCGCACGCCCTCGCTGATGCATGGACCCACGGGTCAAGCCCGAGGGTGACGGTTTGGTATTTAGTCCGGCGGTTCCTTCGCCCCTCCTGCCGCGCCATAATACACGCAATAGGCCATCACAGCAGGGAGCCGGACCATGAAAGCAGGGGTAATCTATCCGCAAACGGAACTGGGCGGCGATGTGGGCGCGGTCAAGGCGTTCGCCCAGGCGGCGGAGGAATTGGGCTATGACCATATCGTCATTTACGACCATGTGCTGGGCGCCGAGCATGAAGGGCGGGAGCCGAAATTGCGTGGTCCCTACAAGAACACCGACCCGTTTCATGAGCCGCTGATTACCTATGCCTATCTTGCCGGGATCACGGAAAAGATCGAGTTGGTCACCGGCGTTTTAGTCCTGCCGCAGCGCCAAACGGCGCTGGTCGCCAAGCAGGCCGCCGACGTCGACCTTTTCTCCGGCGGGCGGCTGCGGCTCGGTGTCGGGGTAGGGTGGAATTGGGTCGAGTTCGACGGGCTCGAACTGCCCGACACTTTCAAGAAGCGGGGCCGCCGACAGGAAGCGCAAATCGCGTTGATGCGTAAATTGTGGGGCGAAGAACTCATCGAACACAGCGATGACTTCCACCGCATCGACCGGGCGGGCATCCGGCCGCTACCATCGCGGCAAATCCCGATATGGCTCGGCGGCTCTAGCGAAGTGGCCTATGAGCGCGCGGCGCGAATCGCCGACGGGTTCCTGTTCTCCGGCCGCACGCAGGCCGACGCCGTCGAAATCAAGGGCCGGATGGAAGGCATGCTGGCCGCCAACGGCCGCGCCGACGATAAATTCGGCTTCGAGTCGATCCAAAGCTTCGGCAATGGCGCCAACCGCTGGCCGGGCGACATCGCCGCCTGGCGTGAGGCCGGCGGCAGCCACATCTCCGTTGTCACCATGGGGTCCGGATTCGACACGGTGGACGCGCATATCGACGCCATTGGACAGTGGCGCAAGGTCTACGACGCAGGGTAGACTGAGGCTGGGAATATTGGAGAGGAGGCGGCACGTTGCACCCCCTCTACCCATCCCCCAAACAACATTCAGGGAAGGTCCGTACCATGATCAAGGTCAGCGTGATGTACGCCAACGAAGATGGCAAAAAATTCGACATGGACTATTACTGCAACAGTCACATGCCCATGGTGCAAGGGAAGATGGGCGACGCCTGCCTTCAGGTCGCGGTCGAGGAAGGGCTCGGCGGTGGCGCGCCCGGCGCACCGGCGGCCTATGCTGCCATGGGTCATTTGTATTTCGAGTCGGTGGAAAGCTTTCAGGCAGCCTTCGGGCCGCATGCCGAAGCAATTATGGCGGATATTCCCAATTACACGGATATCCAGCCGATCATTCAAATCAGCGATGTGAAAATTTAGGCTCGCGCCTAAGTGCGACAAAACGTGCGGAGTCCGATGCCACCCGTCTCTTGACGCAGGCGGGTCGTGTCGGGATCATCGGGCACGTCGCAAATGCATCAAACCGGAGACATAACGTGGATATCAATCTCAGCAAAGAAGATCTCGCCTTCCGGGACGAAGTACGGAGCTTTCTCGACGAGAAGCTGAGCGACGATATCCGCGAAGGATCGCGCCTGACACCCGGTGTGCGCACGCCGGCGATAATTGCGCGGCGTTGGGCCGGTATCCTGGCGGAGAAGGGCTGGCTCTGCCACAACTGGCCGGCCGAGCATGGCGGCCCCGGCTGGGACGTGGTGCAGAAGTACATCTTCGAATTCGAATGCGCCATGGCGGGCACGCCAACGATCAACAATATGGGCATCCGCATGGTCGGCCCGGTGGTCATGAAATACGGCACGGAGGAGCAGAAATCCACAGTTCTGCCCAGCATCTTGGCCGACGAATTCGCCTGGTGTCAGGGCTACTCCGAACCAGGCTCGGGCTCCGATCTCGCCTCGTTGCAAACCCGTGCGGTATCCGATGGCGACGACTACATCATCAACGGCACCAAAATCTGGACCACTGGCGCCCATACCGCCGACAAAATCTTCTGCCTAGTGCGCACCTCAACCGAAGGCAAGCCACAGGAAGGTATCAGCTTCCTGTTGTTCGACATGAAAACACCGGGCATCACCGTCAAGCCGATCATCATGTTCTCCGGCGAACACGATTTGAACCAGGTCTTCTTCGACGATGTCCGGGTGCCTAAATCAAGCCGGGTCGGACCGGAGAACAAGGGCTGGACCGTCGCCAAATACCTACTCGAGTTCGAGCGCGGCGGCATCGCCTACACGCGGCCGGTCAAGGCTGGTATTGATAAGCTGCGGGAGATCAGCCGAGTCGAGCCCGGCGGTAGCGGCGGAAAGATGATCGACGATCAGGACTTCCGGCGCGTC
>JAJFJC010000118.1 GCA_021774385.1 Alphaproteobacteria bacterium | reverse complement strand
GCGAAAGTCAGAAACGTCACGACCCACGCGCGAAGCGCATTCATTTCCCAGGTGTGAAAGCAATAGCCGAGCGAATAGGCAAGGGCGGACCGGTTTCTAAGCACGGGACGGAAATCGAGCAATGCAGCTTGCTTGTCTTCCGGTGGCCGTGGTTTCCGGCTTGGCAGCAGTGCCGCCATGATCAGGAAGGCGAAGACAGCACAAAGGCCGCCGAACGCGAGCCCCCAGCGCCATTCGAACCAACTTGCGATCGTGCTAGCGACGATGAAGGATGCGGCGCCACTGACGCCGACGCTGGCGGCATGCAGGGCGACACCGCGGGATTGTTGCGGTCCCTCGACAAAATCGCTGAGCGCTTTCAGGCCCGGCATGTAGGTCCCAGCCCAGCCAACCCCGGCGAGCAGGCGAAAGGCGAAGGCGGACCAGAACCCATCGGCCAAGGTCGCGTAACCAAGGGCGGCGATCGCCGTTACCGCGACGGCGCAAAGATAAATTCGCTTCGGGTCGATGCGGTCGGTCAGCGAGACTAGGACGGGCACGGTCAGTGTGTAGCTGGCATAGAAGGCGCCGATGATCCATCCGGCTTCGGTGCCGCTTAAAGACCAAATGTCGATGAAAGTCGGCAGCAGGGCAGGTATGGCAAAAGCACCGATTTGGGCAAATACCTGCGAAACGCAAACGATGGCGATGATCCGGCCCGCTGAATGTGTTTTTTCACCGGGCATCTGGCAACCTCAATAGTCCGTCAAGCCGAGCGCCAAGCCGATCTTTTCGACGGCCTTTAATCCGCTTCCTGTCAGTATCACGGCAACGGTTTCGTTCGGTTTTATTATGCCGCTTTCGAGGAGACGGCTTAGTCCGGCACCAGCGGCACCCGTCGTCGGTTCGACGAAAAAGCCGAGTTTCGCCAATCGACTCAAACCCGCAACGATCTCGTCCTCCGGGACCGCGAGCGTGGTGCCATTGGTTTCGCGAACCGCTGCCAGCACCTCGCGCAGCCGCACCGGTGTCGCGGAAGCGATACCATCGGCTATGGTCGGTTGCGCTGCTATTGTCACGGGATCGGTACCGCCGGATTCGTAGGCGGCGTGATAAGGGGCGCAATTGGCCGCTTGGATAGCATAGATACGCGGCAGGGTATCTATCTGACCGGCGGCGAGCAGTTCGGAAAATCCGATATGGCAGCCCATGATGTTGCTGCCTTGACCCAGCGGCGCGATTACGCAGTCGGGTGCGCGGAAGCCGAGCTGTTCCCAGATTTCAAAGGCGACGGTTTTCGTGCCCTCGAGAAAAAATGGCTGGTGGTTGTGGCTTGCGTAGAAATTTCGGTCGGCTTCGGCCAGTGCCGCATCGGCGACATCGTCACGGCTACCCTCGATAGCGGCGACATCGGCACCCATGGCGGCCATCTGAATTTTCTTCGCTGCCGGGGCTGCGGCCGGAACCATGATGCGACAGTCGATCCCCAGCGCGGCGGCATAAGTAGCGGCAGACGCGCCGGCATTGCCCGAAGAATCCTCGAGGATCGATGTGACGCCGACCTGTTTCAAGTAGTTCAGCATGACCGCCGTACCGCGATCCTTGAAGGAGCCCGACGTCATCAAATAGTCCGCTTTCATATGCACGGGGACGCCCTCCCAGATTGCCGGTAAAAGCGGCGTCCAGCCGGCGCCGAGCGTGATCTCTGGCGGCCGCGGTAGTCGCACTGCTTTACGGTAGCGCCAGAATGAATGTTCCAGGCCGTTGATGTCGCTGGGCGTCAAACCAACACCGGGCGTCAGATTGATATAGCCGCCATCGTCCGGTGCCTTCCAAAGCGGTGCGGCCGTGGACCATGTCGCGCCGGTGCGCGGATTGATATAGGTGGCGTCGCGGCCCGCTGTCATCGCATCAATCCCTTGGACTCGATCCAGTTTTGGACCAACGCCGCAATTTGGTCCGAATTGTCGTCCATCATCGGAAAGTGTGAGTTGCCGTATATGCCCATCGATGGCAGATCGATGACATCCAGACAGCCGCCAGCCTGGCGCAACGCATCCGCATAGGAATCAATTCGCGCTTTGTATCCGGTCCAGCGTGGCGAGGCGTCGACATAGTCGCCCCACAAAACTAAGTGTGGAATATCGCGGACCTTGGTCACGTCGACCTGATCCGGGGTCGGTGTTCCCGAGGGTTCGATACCAATGACCGCTTTTATTTTGTCCGGGGCGTGCAGGGCGGCGGTGAACGCGAAATTACCGGCTTGGCTATGCGCCATGACAATCGCCGGACCGATCCGTTCAACCAACCGGTCATATGCGGTTTGTGTCGGTGCGTCGTTAACCGTCCAGCGCGGCACGGTCTGGTGCACGAAGGCGTCGAAGGCATCAACGGGAAACCGTTGCCCGTCGAAGGCGTGGCGGATGCTCGGATCCGCATTCCAGGATCCATCAGGGCCGACGCGAAATCCTTCCCAACATTCGCGCTTCGTGCGGCCAAAGGGCGGGCCGCCATAGGCATCCGGCAGGCACGACCATGAGGCACGGCCCCGTTCCACCGCATCGGAGATATAGATGTCATGTCCCGCCTGCAGGAATGCCATCTGCCATCCCGGCCGGCCGTCGGGTGTGTCCTCCCAGGTGACGCCGGTCATGCCGCCGCCATGCCACATCAGCATCGGGTGCCGGGCGCGCGGTTCGGCGAGCTTGGTGTACTGAACATACATCTGTTCGATTTCGTGCTCGCCGTTCTGGTCGATGGTGCGTACGGGACCGCCTGGCGTCAGTACGGCGTCACGGGGCTCGATACCCTCGACGGTGACTGACCGGCCGGGAATGTGGAAGCTGCCGATCCGGGAAATTTGCAAAGACATCACGAATTCGCGCTAAATCGAGCGCCGCCGGATTTGGGGCCGACACTTAACAATACAGTTGGTGGCGCATCCGAATAACAGCGCGCCGCGAAGATCGCCTTTTCCATCGGTTGCTCACTGTCGTTGGAGAAAATCTGCTTCTATTTGGAAGCGCAGCTTATGCATTGTGCCGCGTGCGGTATGGATTCCAATCGTTTTTCGCCGACAGGTTCGCCACACGTCGCACATTCACCATAGGTGCCGCCGTCAATTCGCGCTACGGCCGCATTGATTTGCGAGATCTCCAGGAGCGCCGAATTTTCGAGTCCTTCCAAGACTTCATCGGCTTCGGCTTCGGTTGCCTGTTCGGCAAAATCCGGATCGGCCGGTTCACGAAGATCGCCTTCGATTCCTTCGACCTTCGCGCACAAAAACTGTAGCCTCTCTTCTAGGAGTTTCTTGATATTTTGTAAGCCCGACATCGTTAAGAACCTTTCATATCAGGCAGTCTTAACCGTTTCGAATTTTGCCGCTCCGAAACGGGCAACAAGGAATGCCGACTATTTGGCGGAAAGCGATCGCATCGCTTTTTTTTCTCACTCCACGCTAAAGATTACAAATCTTAGTTTACTGATTGTGACGTGTTCCCGAAGTATCCGCCACTCATAAGCAGAGCCCTTGGTTGATTTGTTGCCCGTTTTGGGCGCTTGATGCAATCAGATAAAGGGATATCGCCTTATCTGATTGTTCGGTAATTTCTGCCGGAGTTTTCCCATTA
>JAJFJC010000117.1 GCA_021774385.1 Alphaproteobacteria bacterium | reverse complement strand
GCTTCACGCCCTTCATCCCGTAGCAGGGCATCAACACCGCAGTGCCAAATTGCTATGACACTCAGGGGTTAAAGCCGTATAGGCGCTGCGCATTGTCGACCTCACACATTGAATGTTAGTAGTTCTTCATTTCCTCTTCTGTTAAAAAAATCACAATCCAATATAATTTTACTAAACAAAGGCGATAACTCATTCTTTATAGATTCTTTCATTAAGGGGCATTCAGGGATACCGATTAACTGGTATGTTGATGTTTCACTAAACCAATCGAAAGCAAATAACCCTCTCCTAGAAATCTCCATCCAATCATAAACATTGCTTTCGAATGCACCTACCTGCTGTGCCTCGGACAATATTGGCATAGCCGTAAGGCTCTCATATAAATCGCCGAAGAACTGATCAAAATCTTCTGAAGAACTTACGCAAATATCAGGCACAGGACCAAAGCCAGCTGTTGAGAAATAACCCAAGTGACCAACATTGTCGGTTGACACCCAATCAAACTCGACACCAAGAAACGGATGTATTTTTGTAAATACGGTCGACATGCATACAGCCCTAATCAGTCAATGTCAGGTTAGCACTGAGTGTAATAAGCTTTGCCATAGCCTGTCCTTTCTACCAGTCCCGGTGTCGCATCTCTATCTGCCCAAATGCGACGAATCCAAAACGCGACCTTAATACGACTTTTTACGATACTAGCCGAGCATCTGCGCGTTAAGGCTGACACTCAGCGGTCGAACCCGTATAGGCGCTGCGCATTGTCGAAGACGATCTTGCGTTTGTCCGCCTCGCTGATACTGGCGAATGTTCGGGCGATGACGGCCTGGCTATGTGGGAAGGTGCCTTCGTCGTGGGGATAGTCGCTGCCCCAGAGCAACGTCTCCGCGCCGATGAGGTCCAGGCATCGTAGCGCAATAGGGTCGTCGCTGAAGGTGATCGCGCCCTGGCGGCGGAAGAATTCACTGGGCTTCATTTCCAGGCGTGGGCGGATCCACATATGCTTTTTTTCAGCCTGTTCGTCCAACACATGCAAGAGCCAGGCAAGCCAGCCCGCGCCGCACTCGACAACGACGAACTTCATGTTGGGATGGCGTTGCAGCGCGCCCGATGCGATCAGTTCCGCTACGGGATACTGACCGCGCGCCATGCTCATCGCCATGAAGATGAGCGCCCCGCCATTCCCCTCTTCCTCGCCCCAGTCTTCCGGATAATAATCCTCGGTCTCGGCAAAGGCATGCAGGCTTAGGACCAGACCGGTTTCCTCGATGGCCGACCAGAGCGGCTCGTAATCCGGCAGGTTATAGGGACGGTTGGCGACGGTGAGCGGGACCTTGATGGCACGATAGCCCAGCTTCGCAACCCTTTGCACCTCGGCCACGGCGGCCGGGATATCGATGACCGGGACGATCCCGACCGGCGCGAATTGCTGGCTGTGGGCGCTAAAATTTTGGATCAACCAATCATTATAGGCACGGGCGACCGCGTACTGATAACCGGCGTCCGGCGACAAATAGAGCGAGAGCGAGCTGTTGGGGTAAAGGACCTCGCCGACGACACCATCGCGCGCCATGTCGCCGAGGCGGCGGCTAACGTCACGGCCCCCCGTCGGATCGCCGCGGAATTCCCGATCTTGATCGTCTTCGTTGGCCCGCTCATCGGCAAGGTCAATCCGGCGCGGCTTCTTGCCGTCGACGATCACATAGGTCTTGCCATCACGGGTCTCCCGCCGGGGCGCCCGGTCACGAAACTTCACGTCTAGCCATTCACTGTAGAGTTCCGGCGGCTCCTGAATGTGGCTGTCGGCCGAAATGACGGGCAGTTCGGTCATGATCGATTGCTCCTTCGCGTCCGCGATCCACAGGCGTAATTCCAAAGCCGCCAATCCTAGCGAAGCGGCCCCACAATTGGAAAATCTAATCCCGCCTCTCCTTCGGCTTGCCAAGAAACGGCCCATTCGGAGGACCCGGGACGCTCCGTCCAGCATCGACCTCCTGGTCCGCGCCGGCGCCCACACCGGTGAGATCCAACAACGCGGCGACGGCATCAGCGGTATCAGCGTCAATATCGCGTCTAGGTTCCGGGTCATCCCGCCAGGTGGCTCAACCGCTTTCGCTGTCTTGACCATCCGACATTGCCGTAAGGCACCATTCGTGGATCGTGCCTGGATCGGCCGGTAGCGTTTCGGCCAGACCTCCAGCGAAGGTGTCGAACGCCTCGCGGCCGCCCATGCTCACGCCCACCAGGACCGGAATACCCAGTTCCAGCGCCTTGCCAATCACGGATACAAACCCCCGGCCCGCCGCCTCTTCGGGGCCAAATTTATTGAGGATGAATAGATCGGCCTTGTCGA
Source organism: Alphaproteobacteria bacterium (assembly GCA_021774385.1). Taxonomy (GTDB): domain Bacteria; phylum Pseudomonadota; class Alphaproteobacteria; order UBA8366. The sequence goes on along the minus strand of JAJFJC010000117.1, from coordinate 3,482 downwards.
GCGAACAGCTTTCGACGGTCGAAACCGCGGTGGCAATCGCGCCCGGGTCCAACCGGCAGGCGTCGGAACCCGCGCCCAGGTTCTGCGTGATCTGGATCACCGGACCATCGGGCACAACCCGCACTTTCATGTCGCAGCCGTTGTCATAGGCGCTGGTATGGCTCAACTCCTTGACGATACCGGCGAGGGCCGAGCCCCCGGCCTGCAACTGATCGGCGACACCGGCAAGCAGGCGATCGGTTTCGCCCCGCATTTCTGAACTGACCCGTGCTATCTTCATGTTCTCTCCTGCCATCATCAGGGTTGCGGCTGGCCGGAATATTCCGCGCGCCGGTCACCAGTATGGAGGCCACCCGACAAATACGTGGTTTCATCAAAGCGTACTTCGCCAGCCGACGGTTCGTCATTGATTTGCATCAGGTCAAGAAACTCTGGGCACCGTCAACCGGCATCACTCGGCACGTTTGAAGGTGCGGGATAACCTGGCGTAAAACCGCTGAAAGCCGACATCACCGCGCCGAAGCCAGCTGTTGAGGGAACTGCGGAAACCGATTTCAATCTGCGCAACAGCCGCTATAACCAAGAGCCGCCGATGTCGACGACCGACGCTCTCTAAAGCCTGAATCCAAAATGCGAGGTTTCGTTTTCGATGGAAGATGTTACCGTTTGGGCGGGGTTCCGAGGGGCATACAAATGCAGCTGGCCAAATATCTTGAGCGGATCGGTTACGATGACGAAGCTGATCCGACGTATGAATGTCTCACTGCCATACATCGCAGACACGCCTTTGCGATTCCTTATGAAAACCTCGATGTTCAACTGGGCCGGCCTCTCGACTTCGACATAGATCGAATCTTCGACAAACTCGTCATGCACCCCCGGGGAGGCTGGTGCTATGAGACCCACATACTTCTGGAGTGGGCGCTACGCGAGATCGGATTCGATGTGACGCAGGTGACGGCGGGTATCCATCGCGATGAGCGCGGCGACGACCTCTTCGGCGACCATACCGCCATACTTGTTCGCCTCGGAGAGACGTACTTGGCCGATCTCGGATTAGGCGATGGCATACGCGACCCAATCCCTCTCATCGAAGGCACATATTCTCAGGGCGCACTGAGTTTCCGACTTGAACGCAGGGAAGACGGCTACTGGCGCTTTCATAGTCACAATTTCGCCTATCCGACCAACTTTGATTTTCGCGACGAGCCCGCCGATTGGGAGCGCATCGGGCAACAGAACCATCGTCAGCAAACTGATCCCGCGTCGATTTTCGTTTCAAACTTCGTTTGTCAAATAATGAAACCTGAATCTGTAACCTGCCTAACGGGACGCGTCCTCAGGGAGAAGACCGTCAACGGTACCTCAAAGCAACTCATATTAAAGGACGAGTTCGAGGACATCTTGTACCGGGTGTTCGGCATCCATGATGAAGAGGCATCATCAATTTGGCCGAAAGTCGCCAAACGTCATGATGAGTTGTTCGGCAAGCAAACGGCAAAACAAATCGACTTTCGGGGATTCTAACGCCCGGCCCTACAGCCAGTGAATTCTGATCGCGGCACGTCTGGGCAGGGTCATAAATCCCCGTCAACGGAGATCTCGCGTCACGCCCGGTGCTGGGGAAAAGCGGAAGCAAACCAGCGGAACACGGACATCACCGCGCAAACATCGGATGTTGAGGGAACTTCGGAAGTCGATTTCAATCTGCGCGACAGCCGCTAATCGCCAATAGTCGGAAGTCGGCACTAACCAGGGCGGGCTGAAAATCAGCTTCAATTTAACTGGACATTCGCTTTCCGTAGGCCTTCAATAATTCTGTTGATGTGATCGCGCTCTCTGAAGGGCAAGCGCTGCGAGAGCCCCTCTTCCGTTAAGGAAGGGAGGAGATGCTGTAACCTTTCGACTATGAGCTTTGCCTCGTTGGCTTTTTCTTGCTGTCCAAGTGTCGCCGCAAGAATCAAGTTGCTCATCCAAAACTGCTCGTTTAGCCGAAGCGACTCATTACACACGCGCTCAGCGGTCTCGTAGTCGTCCATTTGGTATTTCGCTATCGCTTTGGACATCATGCATACGTGCAGCGAGCGGTCCCCCGGACGTAGCCTTGCGGTCGTCTCTTCCGCCGTCACGGCGTTCTCAAAATCGCCAACAAAATCCAATGCGAAAGCGAGCGCGGAGTATGCGGTTGCGTAGCTCGGATGCACGGCGATTGCACGATTCAATGCTGCAAGCGCCTCGTCGTGTCTGCCAAGAAACATTTGCGCGCCCCCGAAGTAGCGCAACGCGCGCGGGTCTCTATTGTCCAAATCTAATGCTGCACGACCTAGTTGCACGGCTTCTTCCATCGCTGCCAGCCGGTCCTCCCAGTTGCGATAGCCAGCCGTGTATTTGCCCTGCGTCATCCCGGTGTAAGCGCGTGCGTATTCCGGGTCAGCGGCAAGGGATGACTCAAACTGATGAAACGACGTGCGATAGTCTTCAAGAGTGTTTTTTGAAAGATGCCAAAATCCTCTCTGGCATTGATCATAGGCATTCCCGACAGTCGAAGATTGCGTAACGAGAACACGGCGCATTTCCTGTACGTCGATCTCCGGCTCCACTGCCGCGACAACGGTCGTCGTGATGTCGTCCTGAACCGCGAACACGTCGTCGACTGGACGGTCATAGCGCTCGGACCATAGCTGTAGACCCGAGTCAGCATTGATAAGCTCTACAGCGACCCGCAGTTGGCTGCCTGACCTTCTGACGCTACCGTCCAGGACGTAACCAGCACCCAAATTTTTACCAATGGTCTGAGCGTCAAGGGATCGATCCTTGAAGGCCGCGGTCGCACTGCTCGCGAGAACGGGAAACGAACGCGACGCGGATAAAGCGAGAAGGATATCTTCGCTCAAACCTTCGGCGAAGAACTCCTGATCCGGTTCCTTAGCCAAGTTTCTAAAGGGAAGCACGGCGACTGCAGGACCGATGGCGCCAGTCAATCTTGCTTTGTCTGATGCAGCGGAGACTGCCGGAAAATCTGGAAGCTGTTTTTGAGTGCTCGAACCAGGCTCGCTGCTTTGGATGGCCAGCGAATAAGTTCGAACGGGTTCTTTCAGGCCTTTAAGTGTCTGCTCCCCGATAAAGTCGAAGGGTTGGTCAATTTTACCCACGACCTGATCGTAGGCCGTACCGCTTAGACAAACACCGCCGGGGGCAGCTAGTCCCTCTAGGCGCGCAGCAACATTGACGCCGTCCCCCAAGAGATCGTCACCTTGTTCGATCACGTCGCCAACATTGATGCCGATACGGAAATCGATGCGTCGCCTTTTGGGTAGATCGGCGTTTCTTTTCGCCATACCGCGCTGGATATCCAACACGCTACGCATCGCTTCGACTGCGCTTGGGTACTCGATCAGGATACGATCGCCCGCGGTATTCGCGATGCGGCCCCGATATTCGGTAATCTTTGGGTCGATCAACTCAGATCGGTGCGCGCGCAG
>JAJFJC010000116.1 GCA_021774385.1 Alphaproteobacteria bacterium | reverse complement strand
CGTTGAGTTCCAGAGCGGACGCATCGGCGTCGCACAGGCCGACGCCGTGGAAGCTGGCCTCTGGCCCAACCCGACCGTCTCCTACGCCCGAGAGCAGGTAAACGGAGACCCCGCAGAGACCGGCGAGGATTTCGCCTGGCTCACTCAAAGGTTCGACCTGTCGGGCAGGCGGGGCTTGCGCCATCAGGCCGCAGAACTCCGCATCGGAGCTGCCAAGAATCAGCTCGATGCCTGGCTCCTCGACCTCACCGGAGAGACCCGCCGACGCTTCTACCAAGTTCTCCTGCATCAACAGCGGCTAGGGGCGGCGGAGCGCTGGACCACTCGGATGCGCTCCATCACAGAGATCGTGGCCAGACGAAAGGCCGCAGGGGACGCGTCCGCCTACGACCATGAACGGCTGAAGCTCGAACTCGCTACCGCGCGTGCCCAGACGCGCACTGCCCAAGCGGAACTCGAACGATCTCGAAGAGCTCTCTCTGCACTTCTTGGAGAGCAGGCTCCAGCCGCCGTGGTCGCCTCGGGGACACTCCTTCCGGCCACAGCTCCACTGCCCCTGGGTGAACTGCTCGAGCTGCTTCCTGAGAGAGCAGACCTTCGAGCGCTCGAGCAGCAAGTCCAAGCCGCCGAGCGCGAGGGCACCGCCGCTGGCCGCTGGTGGGCGCCTCAAGTGAACCTCGGCGGAGGAGTGAAAACCGTGAAGTCGCAGACCGGCCGCTCGACAGGCTTCCTCGTCAACTTCTCGGTCCCGCTTCCTGTCTTCGACCGCAACCAGGACGAAGCGGGGAGAGCATCCTCCGAAGCAAGAATCTCTCGTGCCACGCGGCGTCTGGAACTTTCAGACGCTGAGGGAACGCTCCAGGGCCTCTGGATGGAAGCGACAACTGTCGCCGAAGCCGCCCGGGAGTTTCGCCGCGATGCGGTTGCCCCCTCGGGCTCTCTTCTTCGCACCGCTCGAAAGGCCTACGAGAGCGGGGAGACAGCGATTCTCCAACTCCTCGATGCATATCGGAGTGCCTTCAATGCGGAGACGCGGGCGCTCGACCTCGAGTGGCGAGCTCGCCAGACACGCATCTTACTCGATCGCGCCGCAGGGCAGGGGAAATCATGAAGACGTTCATCAGCAGTATCGCTCCCCTGCTTCTCGTTATCGCAGCCGCCGGTTGCCAGGGAACCGGCGGTGCCCCGGATGACCATGGCTCCGGGTCTGCCATCGCCTCCACTACTTTCACCGGAAGCTCGGAGCTCTTCGTGGAGTTTCCTCCCCTGGTCCAAGGAGAGGAGTCAGCGTTTGCAGCTCACCTGACAGCTCTCAAAGACTTTACTGCGCTTGGGTCCGGTCGGGTCACGGTCGTTCTCTCCGGCGGTTCAGCTCCCGAGGAACGATTCAGTGTTTCTGAGCCCAGCGCGGCCGGAATTTTTCGCCCCGTAGCCACGCCCGAAACCGCTGGCGAGCGCCAGCTTGCCGTCCTCGTTGAAAGCGAGGCTCTCGATGACAGGCACGAGCTCGGCACCGTTACGGTTTTCTCGAGCCGAGAAGAAGCCGCCGAGGCCTCCTCGTCCGAAGATTCTGAGGACGCCGGTGGCGAGATCGCCTTCCTAAAGGAGCAGCAGTGGCTGATTGACTTTGCCACTGCCCCAGCCACCAAGCGTCGGCTCCGCGCGTCGCTTCCTGCAAACGGTCGAATTCGCGCCCGCCCCGAGGGAGAGGCCCGAATCACCGCTCCGATTACCGGCCGACTGGTGACCGTCGGTGACGTGTTCCCACGAATTGGAGCCGACGTCGCCCGCGACCAGGTGCTCGCTGCCATCGCGCCCCGCGTTACAGGCGAAGCGGACCTTGCCTCTTTGGACCTCCAACTCGAGAAAGCGCGGCTCCACCTAAAGGAGGCCCAACACGACCGAAACCGTCTCGAAGGCCTCCTCAAGGAGGGCGCAGTGCCTGACCGGCGTGTCGTTGAGGCTCGCCACGAAGAGGCTGAAGCAAAAGCCGAACTGGCCGCAGCCCAGAGTCGTCTCGCCCAGTATGAAGGCACTCAACGCACCTCTGCCGGAGAGGCCGAGGGGCGCATCGAGGTACGCTCCCCAATCGCCGGTACGCTGCTCAGCGTCCAGACCGCTCCAGGCGCCTTCGTTGAGGAGGGCAACGAGCTCTTCTACCTGGTCGACCTCGACCGCGTCTGGCTCGAGGTGCGAATTCCCGAAGCCGACCTCGGTCAGCTCGAACAGGTAGCGGGGGCCGCGTTTCGAGTCGATGGTCGTTCCGCCCGGATTGAGGTCGGCACGCTCGAGGCGGGCCAGCTAGTCGCCTTCGGTGGGTTGGTCGACCCACAAAGCCGCACCGTCCCGCTCATCTTCGAAGTCGACAACGATGACCGTCACCTTCGCATCGGCATGTTTGCGCGGGCGAACGTCTTTACTGGCGAGGCCACAGAGGCACTCGCCATCCCGGTCTCGGCGATTCTCGATGAGGACGGCCAAGATGTCGTTTACATCCAGCAAGGCGGGGAATCCTTCGAGAGGCGCACGGTCACACTCGGCATTCGAGACGGTGACCTAGTCGAAGTGCGAGAGGGCCTTGAGCCCACCGCGCGTGTCGTTATCCGGGGGGCCTACAACGTGCGGCTGGCCGCCTCGTCTTCCGACGTTCCCGCACACGGCCACGGGCACTGAGAGAGCCCATGATTGACGGAATTATCAGATGGTCTCTCACAAATCGTCCGCTGGTTCTCGTGGGAGCAGCGCTGCTGCTTCTCTGGGGCGGGTACGAAACTTTGCGCATGCCCGTCGACGTCTTTCCCGACCTGACGGCGCCGACGGTGACCGTCATCGGTGAAGCTCCGGGGATGGCGCCCGAGGAAGTCGAGCGCCTCATCGCGTTTCCCATCGAAACGTCGCTAAACGGCGCGCCCGGCGTACGTCGGATCCGCTCGTCTACGAGTGTCGGCATCGCCGTCATCTGGGCCGAGTTCGAGTGGGGAACGGACATCTACAAAGCCCGCCAAGTCGTAACCGAGAAGCTTCAGCTCGCAGAGAGTGCGCTTCCGCCCGAGCTCGAGGGACTCATCCTTGCCCCGGTCTCGTCCATCATGGGCGAGATCATGTTCGTCGCCCTGACCTCCGACCGCCACACGCCAATGGACCTCAAGACCACGGCCGACTGGGAAATTCGCCGACGTCTCCTTGCCGTTCGCGGCGTGTCCCAGGTGGTGGTGACCGGTGGCGACACGAAGCAGTACCAGGTGCTCGTTCGTCCCGAACGCCTCTCCGCCTACGGCGTATCTCTTCGCGACGTCGAGCGCGCCCTCGGGCAGACAAACGAGAACACTTCTGCTGGATTCTTCCACTCTGGAGGACAGGAATACCTCATCCGAGGTATCGGCCGAGTGCGCACTCCCGAGGACATCGCCGCCACGCTTGTCGCGACACGTGGCGGCGAGCCCGTACTCGTGCGGCATATCGCCGACGTCACCGTTGCGCCCGCTCTCAAGCGAGGCGAGGGCTCCTACAACGGGTCTCCTGCCGTCATTCTCGGAATCCAGAAACAGCCGGACACCAATACGCTCGATCTCACGAACAACCTCGACGCAGTACTCGATGAGCTCCAGGACTCTCTACCGGAAGGGATGACGCTTGAACGACATATCTTCCGGCAGGCTGACTTCATCCGCGTCGCCATTGATAATCTCGTAGAAGCGCTCCGCGATGGAGCGCTTCTCGTCGTTCTCATCGTCTTCCTCTTCTTGGCCAGCTTCCGCCCCACGGCGATCACCATTCTTGCCATCCCGCTCTCGCTCGTAACCGCGGTTCTTGTCCTCAAGGCGCTTGGTGCGAGCATCAACACGATGACACTTGGCGGCATGGCCATCGCCGTTGGAGCGCTGGTCGATGACGCCATTATCGACGTGGAGAACGTCGTCCGGAGGCTTCGCCAGAACGCGAAGTTCTCAGAAGAGACGCGAAAGCCCTCGCTCGAGGTCGTCTTCGACGCGAGCAAGGAGATTCGTACTTCCATCGTCTTTGCCACTTTCATCATCGTGCTCGTGTTTCTCCCGCTCTTCTTCCTCTCCGGCGTTGAAGGGCGACTTCTTCTCCCACTCGGGCTTGCCTACATCATCTCTCTTGGCGCCTCGCTCGTCGTGGCACTGAGCGTCACGCCAGCTCTTTGCTCGCTCATCCTTCCCGCTGCACTCGAACGCCAGGAGGATAAGGGGGAGGGCAGAGTAGTGAAGTGGCTCAAGGGTGCGTATCGGCCCGTTCTCCAAGCGACCCTGCACCACTGGAAGCCAATCACCATTGTTTCCACGCTCGCACTGCTCGGCTCTGGATTGGCCCTTGCCATGGCGGGTCAGTCGTTTCTCCCGAACTTCAACGAAGGAACACTCACCATCAGCGCGGTGACTCTCCCGGGCACCTCCCTCGATGAATCAAACCGTCTCGGGCGGATGGTAGAGACGCTTCTCCTCGAGCAACCCGAGGTAGTGGCAACGAGTCGAAGAACCGGACGTGCGGAGCTCGACGAACACGCCCAGGGGGTGAACGCAGCCGAGATCGACGTCTCGCTGCGAGCGACCGAGCGAAGCAAGGAGGAGTTCCTCTCCGCTCTTCGAAGGAGGTTGTCGCTCGTCCCCGGCATGAACATCGTCATCGGCCAGCCCATCTCACACCGCATCGACCACATGCTCTCGGGCACTCGGGCGAATATCGCCGTGAAGGTCTTCGGCCCCGACCTCTACGAACTCAGGCGTATCGCTGCCCAGGTCGAGAAGGCCATGCAGGGCGTCGACGGCGTGGTTGACCTCGCAATCGAGCAGCAGACCGACGTCCCGCTTCTCACGATCAAGCTCGATCGCGAGAAGATTGCCCGCTACGGGCTGCTGGTCCACGACGTGACCCAGGCGATCAAGAGCGCCTTTGGTGGGCAAGTAGTTTCCCAGGTGCTGGAAGGGCAGGCCGTTTTCGACTTACTCGTCCGCTACGAGCCGGGCACGCTCGAGGACCTCTCCACCGTTCGCCATACACTCGTCGCCACGCCCTCCGGGGCGCAGGTGCCGCTCCACGCCCTCGCGGAGGTCAAGAAGAGCCGTGGACCGAACACACTGAGCCGCGAAAACGTGGAGAGGAAGATCGTCGTCATGAGTAATGTCGCCGACCGCGACCTGCGAAGCGTAGTCGAAGACATCCAGGAGCGCATCAAGGAGAGCGTCTCTCTGCCGCGCGGCTACCACATCGAGTATGGCGGGCAGTTCGAGAGCGCCGAAGCCGCCTCCCGTACGCTTCTCCTGCTCGGCATCTTGGTAGTCGTCGGTATCTTCGTCCTGCTCTACGCAGCGCTCGGGTCGAGCACCGATGCCGCGCTGGTGATGGTGAACCTGCCACTTGCGCTCATCGGCGGAGTGGCCGGCGTCTACCTCTCAGGCGGAATCATCTCTGTGGCGTCCATCATCGGGTTCATCACCCTTTTTGGCATCGCCACGCGAAATGGCATCATGCTCGTGTCCCACATCCAGCACTTGCTCAGGGAAGAAGGCGTCGCCGACCTGGAACAAGCCGTCGAGCGGGGCTCGATGGAACGCCTCTCGCCCATTCTCATGACGGCGCTCGGTACGGGGCTTGCCCTGGTGCCACTCGCCATCGCGGGCGGAGAGCCGGGAAGCGAGATCCAGACCCCGATGGCGATCGTGATTCTCTGCGGCCTTCTCTCGTCGACGGTGCTCAACATGGTCGTCTTGCCCGCGCTCTACCTCCGGTTTGCCGCTGGTACCACGGCTCTCCCCTCGAAGGTCGGCGATGCACTCTGAGACTCTAGAACGCTGGCAGCACGAGCACACCTTCGGCCAGGAGACCATGCGAGCCGGGGAACGCCGAACCTGGCTGGTCATTGCCCTGACCGCGGCAATGATGGTGGTGGAGATCGTCGCCGGCCTTTCGTTCGGCTCGATGGCGCTGCTTGCCGACGGCCTCCACATGGCCTCGCACACCGTCGCGCTCGGTATTGCTGCTGGTGCCTACGTCTACGCTCGACGCCACGCCTCCGACGCACGCTTCACCTTTGGAACAGGCAAGGTGAGCTCACTTGCAGGTTTTACCGGGGCGCTTCTGCTGGCACTTTTTGCGCTCCTCATGGCCTGGGAAAGCATCGAGCGGCTCGTGAACCCGCTCACCATCGCGTTTGACGAGGCGATCTTGGTTGCGGTCGTCGGGCTCGCCGTGAACGGCTTCTGCGCTGTCATGCTCAGCGTCGAGCACGAGCATCCGTACGGTCATCATGACCACAACCTCCGTTCCGCCTACCTCCACGTGCTCGCGGATGCCTTGACCTCGGTCCTCGCCATCGTCGCGCTTCTCTCGGGAAAGTTCTTTGGTCTCTCCTGG
>JAJFJC010000115.1 GCA_021774385.1 Alphaproteobacteria bacterium | reverse complement strand
GCATAATAAATGATATATAATATGCTTTTTGATTACTTAAATGGAGATACTAATGGACAATTTAACAAATGAGTTACTGAAGATACTATCCACAGAGGCAGGGCAGGGAAACTCAAACACTGCAAAATTGACCGAAGCGGTTCTCAAATCAAATCCTGATCTAGATTACAACAGAACTAAAATTGATGTTGTAGAAGCACTAAGAGAGCTAAGCAACAACGGGCAGATCCAAATTATGACTGTGAATTGGGAACTTGGAGAAGAATTTCTCTACATAGATTCAGGGACACAAGATAAAATTGAGATCCTCTAAGACTGATTACATAAGAATCACAGGAATTTTAGAGTTGAGCTCCAACTCTGAAAATACTGATGTAACATTTAATATAGAATATTCATCTGATGAAGACTTTGACAAATCTAAACCGGGCATATTCACACTAAGACTATCTGATATAATGGACATGAAGGGATTCCATAATAACGATATAGAGTTAATTGCTTCACAACTAACAGAACAAACATTGGTTAGAGAAAGAGATGAAGAGCGCACTTTGAATATCTTTCATATGGAAGGTTTGCCACTGGATAAGTGGTTGATTGGTAATGCGCCTATTCTGAAGCAATAAGGCTTATAATAAAGGAAGTACTAGAAAGTCTTTACTTTGTTAAGTGAAATCGTGTATAATTTCTGAAATAAGTTTTTTGGTACCTTGTTCTTTGACAATATAAATCAATATAAAGACGGAGAGAAACTGGTCTGGGCAACCAGTAAAATTCTGGGTTGGATGCGTATTAAACATTCTCTTAGGAGGTATAGGTATGGTACTAAGGCATTCTCTTCTTATATTGATAGCACTTCTTCTTCCAACAATAGCCTTTGCAACTACCACATATGTTGTCAAAAAAGGGGACAATCTATATGATCTATCTAGGAAGTTTGGAGTATCGGTAGAAGATATAAAATCATTAAACAAGCTTAATAATAACAATTTAGGGATTGGTAATGAACTACTTATTCCGGGTAACGATTCACAAAGCAATAATAATTATGTAGTAAAAAGTGGCGACACTATTAGTCAGATAGCTGACAAGCATGGCATTAAAACTAAAGACTTAAAATCTGCAAACAACTTAAAAACTGACCGCTTGCAAATTGGTCAAGAACTTTTTATCCCAATCAAAAGTAAAGCAGACACCAAGAAAACGTTGTCTGTTGCGGCAACAGAAAAACCCTCCATTCAAGAACAGACAACTGTTAGACCTGAAAGCGCTGTGGAGAAAGTCCCTGGTACTTATGTAGTAAAAAAGGGAGATACACTTGGGCACATAGCAGAAAAGCATTCCATTAAAACAACAGAGCTTCAAAAAGCTAACAATCTTACAAACAACAATCTTCAAATCGGGCAAAAGCTCGTCATTCCAAATTTAGTAACAACCAAAGAAACTATAGAAACAAAAAAAGCGGTAACTTCATCAAAGACTGAATTACCAAAAACTACTGAAAATAAAAGCGCTACTAATTTAACAGTTTCAAATGTATATACTGTAAAAAAAGGCGATACAATTTATGACCTATCAAACAAATTTAGGATTTCCAAAGATAAGCTTGCAAAGTGGAACAATCTAGATAAAAGCAACCTAAGTATAGGCCAAAAACTTTACCTAACCCCTAACAAAGAAATACAAACAGCATCAAACAAATCCCAAAAGAAAGTCTCCAGACCTAAGTATTCTGGTGAGTACAAAGTTAAGAGTGGCGACACACTGGGACATATCGCCTCTAAACACAAAATATCGGTAAAAGACTTAAAAAATGCTAATGATCTCACAAGTAGTAACCTTAAAATTGGCAAACTATTAAAAGTTCCTTCTATAACAAAGCAAAACAAAACAGTAGCTAAGAGCTCTAAAACGGTTAACCGCACTTCTGTTACTAAGTACAAAGTTAAAAAAGGCGACACCTTGGGCGGTATTGCAAATCGCCACGGTGTTACGGTTACCAAGATTAAGAAAGCTAGTTCTCTAACGAGCAATAAAATAAAAGTTGGAGATGTCTTACTAATACCGGGAACTCATAAAGCCCCTTCCACTTCGACGTATACTGTTGTAAGTGGAGATACATTAGGAGGTATTGGGAACAAATTTGGAGTATCTGTAAAAGAGCTAAGAAAATTAAACAATCTTAAGAGCAGCTATCTATACGTTGGAATGAAATTAACCGTTTCAGGCAATTCAAAAGCCGCAAAACCTAGCATACAAACTGCCAAGAAGGCTGCACAGAAACCGACTGCCAGATACATTGTTAAAAGTGGAGAATCATTGGGGATTATAGCCCAGAGATATGGCGTATCTGTAACTTCCATAATGAATGCCAACAACCTAAAAGACCAAACAATAAGGGCCGGTCAAACAATTAATATCCCGAGCACATCTAATTACAGGGATTATGGACAGAACACACAATACACTTCAAGCAATAACAACAAGAGCTATAGTAAAACAAGAGAAAATATTATTACTGTTGCAAAACAATATCTTGGCGCTCCATATAAGTTTGGGGGCTACTCATTTAAAACCGGGATAGATTGTTCTGGATATGTAAAAAAGATTTTCAGCAAGTTCAATGTTGAGCTACCCAGAACCGCAAGAGACATCTATTATAATTCCGGAACTAGAGTTGCTAAGAGTCAACTCCAGACAGGTGATCTAGTATTTTTCAGAACCTACGCAAGCTTCCCTTCTCATGTTGGCATCTATATGGGGAACGGTCAGTTCATTCACGCCTCATCAGGTGCGCATAAAGTCTCAATTACCAACCTTAACAAGAAGTATTATACAAAAAGATATATTGGCGCTAAGCGAATTCAGCTTTCAGCCGTATTCGAAAAAG
>JAJFJC010000114.1 GCA_021774385.1 Alphaproteobacteria bacterium | reverse complement strand
ACATCGCGTAGGTTTTCCACTGTCTCGAGTGTTTCGAGACGATTGAACAGGGGTTTGATGGCCTGGGGGTCGAGGCTGCGTAACGCGCAATCCTCGAACTTCTCCCAAATCTCGTCCGGGCGCATTGGATTGCTCAGGCCGCGCCCCAGATCGATATTGTTAATCTCTGAGAGCTTTCGTCCATCTGCAAGGGTCACGATGACTTCCGCCGCATGTTCCGAGGGTGCTTCCGGGTTGGCGCGGGCATGGACTTTCCCCAAAAGGTCTCTGACTTGTGGTTCCTCGAACGCCTCGCGTTCGAAATCGGACAGCCGGATACGGCCGTCAATTAGCGCGCGCGCTACGGTGTATTGCTGACTGAATTTGCATTGTAGCGGTGTCTTGGGATTGGGGTTGTTGGTATGCGGTAACCGCAAGGGATGAACCAGAACCTCAATCGAATCGATCTGCTTCACATCGATATCGTTCGCGGCGCGCAAATCGAACGCGGCCTCGATTGTTGGGTGTGTCGAACCGCAACAGGGGTGTTTCTTCAAACCGACACCGACACTGACAAGATCGAATGGATCGCCCCAGTCGTTCAGAATTTTATCGATGTCATAAGTTCCAGCACCGTTGAATACATTCAGGAACCCTTGCTTGTGCTCGAACGCGTGGTCATTCGCGGTAAACCCTTCTTTCGCCAAAAGGGCGGCGTACAACCCATTACGGTTGCCTTGACCGACGTGAAGCGGCTTGGTCATCGAACCGAAATTTGATTTGAGGCCGGAAGCTAGCGAGGCGGCGATGCCAAGTGCATTGGCTGTCTGATCGATGGACAGTTCGAGAAGGCGCGCCGCCGTGGCGGTGGCGCCAAAGATGCCGAGGGTCGCGGTTGGGTGCCAGCCTTTGTCGTAATGATGCGTGTGAACGCCACGGGCGATACGGGTGATCGTCTCATAGCCGACCATATAGGCCAAAAGTGCTTCACGGCCGCTGATTTCCTGCATGTCGCCCAGCGTGAAAGTGATCGGCATCACCATGACCGTCGGGTGGCCGCCCATGGTCTTGCTCATATCGTCGAAGTCCAGCGCATGGGCGGCGATGCCGTTGAACATGACCGCATCGAGCGGATTGGTGCGGTAGCCGCGTCCAAAGACGGCGCAGGGTCCTTCCGCGCCGGCAAAGCCTGGCATCCTTTCAACGATATGCGCCATTTCCTCCGATGCGCCCAGAAACGCGCACCCGATGGCGTCCACCATGGCTGTCCGCGCAAGCGGTATGGCGGCTTCAGGCAGGTCGTCGAACTGAATGGCGTGAATGCGTTCGGCTAATTGATGTGAAAGCGTCATGGTTCCGTTCCCTTCGTCGCGTCGGGTGCGTGTGCATTCTAGCGGATTTGGATCGCGATTCTCAAATGACTAGCCTGTTGATGACGTATCGTCCGGGCAGGAATGCGGTTGAATGACATTCAATGACAAAGGCTTTTGGTGTCTAGTGTGGTGCTAGGTACTTGATATGGTAACGTTTGGGAACGCCGCCGATCGAATAGTGGCGGCTTTCAATTTCGATAAATTTGAAAAGGGTAGGGACGATGGCTTACGAAAGCATGATTGCGGAAACATTATCGATTAATGGTCACAAGAACGAACCCGTTTCAGCCTACGCGGCAAGGCCGATGGGCGGCGGTCCATTTCCCGGTGTCGTTCTCATTCATCACCTCCCGGGTTGGAGCGAATGGTATCGCGAGGCGACGCGCCGGTTCGCCCATCATGGATATGCGGCCATCAGTCACAATCTTTATCACAGGGTCGGCGAAGGCAACGCGGAGGATGTCGCGGCGAAGGCCCGCGCGGAAGGCGGCGTTCCTGACGACCAGGTTATCGGCGATACCGAGGGGGCGGTTCAATGGCTTCGTTCGCAGCCTTATACGAATGGCAAGATTGGCGTCATCGGTAGTTGCTCGGGTGGCCGGCAGGCGTTTCTTTATGCCTGCAACACGAGCAGTATCGATGCCGTTGTCGACCTTTGGGGCGGCCGCGTCGTGCAAGCCGAGGATGATCGGCCCGAGAAGCAACCTGTCCAACCACTCGACTTCACAAAAGATCTTTCATGTCCCCTGCTGGGCCTTTTTGGCAACGATGACCGCGCACCGAGTCCGGATCAGGTCGACCTGCATGAGGAAGAACTGAAGAAACACGGTAAGGATTACGAGTTCCACCGTTACGATGACGCCGGGCACGGTTTCTTCTATTACCATCGCCCCATGTACTGCATCGAGCAGGCGCTTGACGGCTGGGAAAAAGTTTTTGCGTTTTTCCAAAAACATCTGGCGACGTAGGTAGCGGCATGTGCACTTCAATTGTTGAGATCGTCGAAGCCGAGGGTTCCGGCAAGGGCAATGACGGTTGGTTCACGCTAACCAATTCCGTGGTGTCTTATGATCATCCGCATTTCGCGATGCTGGAAGACGCGATCACGATCGATTTCGTCAACCGCATGCGGCCCCCGGGTGACCGGGCGGCGGTCGAGTTAACGCTCGACTCCGCGAAGGCATTACGGGACGCACTCACGCGCGCCATAGACGCCGCTGAAATCGAGGAAGGCGTCACGACGGTAAACGAGCTGAGAGTGGTTGCCCAGTAACGGATATGATCACGTGTGAAATCGGCCGTTGGCGTTTTGTTTAGAAAACACCGTCGGCGGCCAATTCCGCGATCTCCTTCGTTGTCATGCCTAGCAACTCGCCATAGACATACTCGTTATCTTCGCCATAGCACGGCGCCCCACGGTCGATGCGCCCGCCTGCGTAGGCGGGGCTTTCACTTAACTTGATGGGCACTTCTGCGACGGGCCAGCGGCCGATCTTGGTGCCCGTGACCTCGGTCAACCATTCGAGGGCGGCCAATTGTGGGTCGTTGTCGCAGCGGTCTTCCGCTGTCTGGCACACGCCGGCGGGGACGCCTGCATTTTGCAATGCCGTCATCATGCGGCGGCCGTCGCCTTGTTTGGTCCACTGGCCGACGGTCTCATCGAGCGCGTCTTGATGTGCCAGACGGCTCTTGAGGCCGGCGAAGCGGGTGTCGGTTGCCCAACCGGGCTGTTCCGCGACATCGCAAAGCGCTTGCCATTCCGTGTCGGTAAAGCAGGCGATGGCGAGCCATTTGTCTTCGCCGGCGCAGGGATATACGCCATGCGGTGCCGCGGGCTTGTTTGGTGAGCGGTTGCCCGTGCGCGTCCAGATACGGCCGTTGGCCGACCAGTCGAGCATCGTCGTACCGTTGATGAAGAGGCCGACTTCGGTTTGCGAAGCATCGATCCATTGCCCCTTTCCGGTGCGTTCGCGATGGTACACCGCGCTGAGCATCGCAAGGGCGAAACTGTAGCCACCCATCCAATCGAGATAGGAGTAACCCCAGCCCGCGGGCATCGCCGGTTCCGGCAGACCCGACATTTCGGAGAGACCTGAAAAGGAATTGGCGATGGGACCAACGGTGCGGAACCGGCCATACTTCCCCTGCGCGCCCATGCCCGACTGTTGGACGTAGATGATGTCGGATTTGACCTCTTTCAGCGCATCGTAACCCAGGCCCCAACTGTCGAGCACACCGGGCGAGAAGCCTTCGGCGACGATATCGGACATCGACACGAGCTTGCGCGCGATCTCTAATCCTTTCGGGTGACGGACATTGAGCGAGATACCGCGTTTTCCCGGATTCTTGTTATTGAACTGACCGCCCATATCGGAATCCGTTACACCGGGTATCGGGCTAGTCGCTTTCTCGCGCGCTTCACGGCCGCCGACGGGAGCCATCGATGCCATGCGCGTGTCGGGGTGGCTCTTCAATTCCACCTTGAGACTCTCCGCGCCGAACGCACTCATGAAACGCGTGCCACCGGC
>JAJFJC010000113.1 GCA_021774385.1 Alphaproteobacteria bacterium | reverse complement strand
GAGCGCCGCTTCGTCGGCGGCGATGCCAACCGGACTTGCCTTGCGCACCGCCGCGAGGGCCGCCGTATCGCCTACCGGTATCGGTTGCTCGACATAATCAACGCCAAATTCGGCAAAGTCCGTAAGGTGCGCCGCCGCCCAGTCGGGATGCCAGGCCTCATTCGCATCGAGCCGCAAGGTCGCGTTCGGCGCTGCGTCGCGAATCGCGGCAACCCGCGCCAGATCTTCCGCGCGCGCGGCCGAGCACTTGATCTTCAACGTCCGATGCCCTTCATCCACGAGCCGGCGCGCGGTTTCCGCCGCCCCTTCCGGATCGCCATCGGTCACCAAGCCATTCACGGGGACCATGCTCGCCGGCACCTCGGATCCGACCGCCAGAAAAGCCGACAGCGACACTCCTTCTCGGGCCGCACGTGCCGACAGCCACGCCGTTGCGATGGCGCATCGAATCCGCATATAGGGTCCGCGCGCATCGACCTGATTGAGGAAGCTTTCGTCCTTTGGGTCAAGCCCTTCGACGATGGCGGATGCTTCCGCGACGCGCGCGGCGCCGTCGACAACTTCATGCGGCGGCGGCGCCATCTCGCCCCAACCAACGGCACCATCCAAATCGACCCGTGCCAACAAACCGCGCCGCTCCAAGTGCTCACCCTTCGCCCAACGATAGGGAACGCGCAACGGCAAGCTATAGGGAAAGAACTCCATGGCGCTTATCTTAACGTGCTGGCGCGACACGCTTCAGGAACTCGACGACCGAACCCGCAAAAATATCGTTGCGGTCACCGGCCACCATATGAGCCGCGTTCTTGACATTGACATATTCCGCATGCGGGCACTGCGCCAGAAAGCTTTGCGCCCCTTCCTCGCTCAACACATCGGACAAGCCGCCGCGCACCAACAACGTTGGTAGTTTCAGCGTGTCCGCGCATTCATGCAATCGTTGCCGGTAGTCCGAGTTGATGCGTTGGCCGGCCCGGCGCGCCGGGTCCCAGTGCCAGCGGTACTTGCCATTCGCGCCGAGGCGCACATTCTTGGCCAAACCGTCTAAGTTTCGTGGCCGCTTGCGGTGCGGTTGATAGTTTGCAATCGCCTCGGCGACTTCCTCCAGGGTATCGAAACCATCCGGTTTCTGGCTCATGAATTCCTGAATCTTGCGCGACCCTTCGGGTTCGATCCTCGGCGCCATATCGACCAACACCAGCGCCGCCGCGTCGATTTTATCGAGGCCGATGGAAAGCAGGCTGACGCCGCCGCCCATTGAGGCGCCGACCAGGATCGGATTTTCGCTGCCGAGCGCCCGCGACACGCAGGCCAGATCCTCGACCATATTGTCGGGCGCATAATCTTCCGATGCCGCCGCCCAATCGGAATCGCCATGCCCACGCGCATCGAAGGCGACGGCATAATATCCGCTTTCCCCCAGCGTTTCGCCCGCACCCTTCCAGGCGTGGCGCGTTTGCCCCCCACCATGCAGCAATACAACCAACTGCTTGCTCGGGTCCCCCCAAGTATCCCCGGCGATCGTGACACCGCCATGCCCAGCCCATTTATGCATCGGGACAGGCGTCCCGGGCAGCCGTTCTCCTGCGCTCATTCCTCTATTTTCCCTGCTCTTATGAAATTCCGCGATGGATTGCTTCGGACATTGCGTCCAAAGATATTCTACCCACCGTCGCGGCGGTGTCGAGATCATGCAGATTAGCTCGCGATCATCACACTCAATGCCTGCTACAAACCCGCTGTACAACTGCCAAGGCTCGCTTGCGGCTATAGTATGCCGCAATTGACACGTTTCAGTAGAACACGTTCATCGCTGAAACCTTACAGCTAGCTGATCACCTAAGAATTTGAAGAAGTGTGGTTCGCCCGCTGAAGGAAGTATCAAAAAATTGCAGAAGGATCGAACGTAACAAGCGTTTGGATCTCGCCAATAATGAAAAGTAACGGCTACTTAAAGTACGATGTGCTTTTCGATCTTCGAATCTAACAATCCAGACCCTCGTTTGTTCATTGCCAGTTGTTCTTTCGAATGATGGAACGGGCCATATTTTTTGCCTTGCTAATTTCCACAGATGTCATCCGCGATGCAAGGTCCTCGAGATTGGCAATTACCCGATTCCTCTCTTTCCCGGGAGCGTAGCGAAACGCAGCCAACTCCAACCACATATACGCTTGAACATAATCACGCTCGACACCGTCACCATTGTGGAATAGCAGCGAAAGATTCAGCATCGCCGGCGCGTGCCCTTGGCCGGCTGCGCTACGCCAAAGCTTGCTTGCCTCGACCGAGTCGCGAGGAACACCTTTGCCTTGATAATACATTGTGCCCAAACTGGTCTTTGCCTGTGCATGTCCCCGATCCGCGGCCTTGCGCCAGAACCGTTCCGCTTCGCCAAGGTCACGGGGAACGCCTTGGCTATGATAGTGCATAATGCCAAGACTATTGAGCGCTGGTGCATGACCCTGTTTCGCTGCCTCAAGCCAGAGCCGACGCGCTTCAGCGGAATCGCGCGGAACACCTTCACCTTGATGGTACATGATGCCAAGATTATGTATCGCGGGCGCATGTCCCTGATCTAAAGCTTCACGCCATAACCGACGGGCTTCGGACGGATCGAGCGGAACCCCGTGACCCTTGCTGTAGAGAATGCCAAGGTTATTCAAGGCACGGGGTTCCCGTTCCTTTACCGCTTTTCGGTACCATTGGACTGCCTTCTTTATGTCCGCGGATACGCCAATGCCATGCTCGTAGGAGAAGCCGAGCACATTCAGCGCTCTTGCGTGGCCTTGTTTGGCGGCAAGCGTAAACAGCCTCATCGCTTCTTTTCCGTTCTTCGGAAACCCCAATCCCTCCCAATAGATTAAACCAAGCGTGAATTGCGCTTCCGCATTGCCGGCCTTTATTGCGTCCTGCAAGAACGCGCGCGCTTCCGCATATTCCCCGCGCCAAAACGCCGCAACGCCGCGCGAGACCGCACTCGCTTTGATCGGGCCTTGCGGTTCGCTCCCGTCAAAGTTTGGCGGACATGCCTCCAGCCACAAATAGGCAATGCCGAGCGCCCCCTGCTTGGCGCCAACACATACGTGCATCCTGGTGCCTAGCTGGTCGTAGAATTGCCGCGCTACGTCCAGCGTATTGGGTCCGTCACGAGGCCCCCAAGAGTTCAAGGTCACGGAGTACGTCGCCCCCTGGCCGCTACTGCTGTGTTTACCTTGTACAGTCGCTGGGAAGTACTGTGGTGTAGAGCGATCAAGCAACCGATTAACAGCGATTGTGGCCCCGTAGCCATAAGGAACCATCATCAGTAGAATCAAAAGAATGGGCCCTATCCGAACCGGCGTACCACGATCAGCAAAGGCCGCAACTATCGAGATACCGAAGCTTGCAATCATTCCGACAACGATCGGCATTCTCCAATCAAGAAGATTGAAATCTACGATGGCTCGAATCGCTAAAATGAACCCGGGAAACAAAAAAGGTATGATGAGAAGAGGCCGTCCAAAGTCTGACTTTGAATCGATGCGGAAAAGGTGTGGCCAAAATGCGGCCATCGCAATTGCGATCCATGGAAGCATCGTCACAATCGAAACCGCCGCAATATATGGGCGTGGATAAAAAGCCGTCCACGCCATGGCACCAATCGCAAATGCATTGACCCAATATACAACCCTGCGAGCGTTGTTAACTCGCGCCATTCTTTCTTTAGGACTAGCGCCAAGCTCTGGATCTCTCGCCAACTCAGCGTTGGCTTCTTCCGCTTCCATGCGGTCGTGATTGGGAAGGCTTTCAAGCCAGTCATTCAGGACATCGTCCCGCTTTATAACGCTGGAAATCTTGATGGGCTTTACCGAGGGATGCTTAGGCTTGAGAATTATCTCGTAAATCCCGAATCCCTGATCATGAATTGAATAATGCAGCACCTCGTACCGATGCAGCCGCTTTGTTGTAAAAAACGTACTGACTTCAACTGTATCGACATAAAGGGTCAAGCTTGGTTTGCCGCTCAGGACATACATAAAGGCGCATACGCCCAACGCAGACACTCCAACAATCATCAAGCCAAAAATTAGAATGCCGGTCGAACTATCGGTCAAGTCACCTGCACCAAAAGCCAACCCGGCGGCAGCCAATCCAAAGAATGACAAACCCATGCCGGTGTTCGCGATTCTCCATCCTATTGATACTCGATAGGTTCGGGGAAAATTCGCAACTGATAATTGGCCGTAAGGTGAATTCAATTAAAGTTTCTCTGTTGCGCTAATTCACACCACCCTTATTGATTACTTTATACTGCAAAAAACAACATTGAGTATGTGTAAAAATCTTCTCTTTATTAAGGAATTTACGGTGATACACATCGTGTTTCATATATAAGGAAACGACGAATAAACAGTGCAGGCGTGCAAGCGGAGAATGAAAATGAGCGAATACGATCTGGTGGTGATCGGCGGCGGACCCGGCGGGTATGTCGCGGCGATCCGGGCGGCGCAGCTCGGCATGAAGGTCGCCTGCGTCGAGAAGCGCGTAACGCTAGGCGGCACCTGCCTGAACATTGGCTGCATCCCCTCCAAGGCATTGCTGCAAAGCTCGGAAAAATACGCCGAGGCGACGCATGAATTGGCCGGTCACGGGGTTAAGGTCGGCGCCGTTAAACTCGACCTGAAGGCGATGCTCGCGCGCAAAGACAAAATCGTCACGGATTTGACTAGCGGCATCGCCTTCCTGTTCAAGAAGAACAAGATCGACCATGTCGCCGGTAGCGGTTCAATCGAAAGCGCCACTTCGGTCAAGGTCACGCCGGAAAAAGGCAAAGCGCAAACCTTGCAAACCAAAAACATCCTCATTGCCACTGGCTCCGAAAGCACGCCGCTACCGGGTGTTGAAATCGACGAGAAACAGATTGTTACCTCAACCGGCGCATTGTCGTTCGGCAAGGTACCGAAACATTTGGTCGTTGTCGGCGCCGGCTATATCGGTCTCGAGATGGCTTCGGTCTGGGGCCGGCTTGGTTCGCAGATTACCTGCGTCGAGTTTCTCGACCGTATTACGCCCGGTATGGATGGCGAAGTCGCGAAGAACTTTCAACGTATCCTCAAGAAGCAGGGGATGACGTTCCGCCTCAAAACAAAAGTCACAGGGGCAAAGAAAACCAAAACCAGCGTTACCTTGACGGTCGAACCAGCGGCGGGCGGCGATCCGGAAGAAATCAAATGCGACGCCGTGCTCGTCGCCATCGGCCGCCGGCCCTACACGGAAGGCCTCGGATTGGAGGCGGTTGGGGTTGAAACGGACGAACGCGGCGTCATTAGGATCGATGATGAGTTCATGACCTCGGTGCCCGGCATTTACGCCATCGGCGATTGCGTTCCCGGCCCCATGCTGGCGCACAAGGCGGAAGACGAAGGTGTCGTCTGCGCGGAAATCCTTGCCGGACAGTCCGGGCACATCAATTACGATGCGATCCCCGGCATTGTTTACACCTGGCCGGAAGTGGCCTCCGTCGGCAAGACCGAAGAAGCGCTGAAGAATGCCGGCGTGGACTACAATATCGGCAAGTTCCCCTTCACGGCGAATAGCCGCGCCCGCGCGAACAATATGACGGATGGGTTCGTAAAGATCCTAGCCGATGCCAAGACAGATGCCGTGTTGGGTGCGCATATCATCGGCCCCGATGCCGGCGGATTAATCCATGAGATCGTCACGGTCCTTGAGTTTGGTGGGTCGGCGGAAGATGTGGCGCGAACCTGCCACGGGCACCCCACCTTGAACGAAGCGGTCAAGGAAGCGGCGCTGGCCGTCGATGGCCGACCGATCCATATCTAACGATCCCGAACAAAAGCCGATGAGTCAGATCATCGCGACGGAAAGCAAACCGAAACGGTCTTGGCTCGCCCGGATGACGATACTGACGTTTGGCTGGATTTTCATCATTCTCGGAATCCTCGGCCTTTTCCTGCCGATTCTTCAGGGGATCCTGTTTCTCGCCATAGGCGGCATGTTGCTGTCGATGGAATCGCCGCGCGCGCAACGCATTATGAATTATTTGCGAAACCGTTATCCGACGATGGATAAAACGATGCTGGCGGCGCAAAAGCGCACCGCCAGCATCGTGCAACGCATCAGAACCCGGTTCGGTTGATATCGCAGCGCTTTCGCGGCATCGTAACCACAGGTTGGCGATGAAACCCAAGGAAACGTTCTATGAATAGCGGCACCCCCGAAGACCACGAATCCCTTGTCACCGCGCACCACGCGCGCGTCGCAGCGTTGCTGGCAGGCGACCTTGACGCGCTGGGCAAGGTCGTCGGCAAGGATCTGGTTTTCATTTCCGCCGCAGGGCAGACCATGAAATGGCCCGACGTGGTGACGTCGATCGGCTCCGGCAGCTTGAAGATGCTTCGAATGGACTCCTCCAATATCGAAACGCGGATCTATGGCGATGTGGGCCTCCTGACCTACAAGGCCAACACGGCGTCCGAGCATGACGGGGAAAAGGTCGAAGCCACGACACTGTCGGTCACCGTCTACGTCAAGCGCGGCAATGGCTGGCAGATGGTCTCGCAGCAGCACTCGCCGTTGGCGTAGGAAAGCCTTCAGATTCCGCGGGCATGTTTTAGAATCATGCCAACGCCCAGTTCTGGCCGCTTCCTAAAGCTCCGTCCCTTCGCGATTGTCCAACGCGTCGAGCAACTTCGGTGGCGACATCGGCAGTTCTCCCAATCGCCGCCCCGTCGCATTGGTAATCGCATTGGCAACCGCCGCCATGGTCGGACAAATGCAAACCTCGCCCACGCCCTTGACACCGAAAGGATGGTTCGGGTTCGGCACCTCGACGACAATGGTTTCGATATTCGGTAAATCGGATGCGACCGGGATACGATAGTCGAGGAAGCCGGCATTCGAGAGCCGCCCTTGATCGTCGTAGATATATTCCTCGTTCAGCGCCCACCCGATGCCCTGAGCGACACCGCCCTGCATCTGGCCTTCGACATAGCCCTTGTGAATAGCCGTTCCCGCATCCTGTGCAAGGACAAAGCGCAGGATCGTCACCTTGCCGGTATCAGGATCGACCTCAAGGTCACAGAAAGCCGTGGAGAAGCCCGGCGCCTGTCCGCCGGCGCTAAGCGCCTCGGAAGTTCCGATCGGTCCCCCTGTCGCATTTGCCTTGGCCGCCAGTTCGTCAAGAGACAGCGGGTCGAATTCGCCGACATTGGAACCGGCCGGCTTGGCATGGCCGTCCTCCCAATCGACGCCATCGACATCGACGTCCCATATCTTCGCCGCGCGGCCGCGCAATTCGGTGATCACCTTGTTGCAGGCATTCACCACCGCCATGCCACTGGCATAGGTGACACGTGAACCACCGGTGACATGAGTGTAAGGCACCGAAGTCGTATCGTTCACCGTGGCGCGGACCCGGTCATAGGGGACGCCCAAGGTTTCGGCCGCCATTATCGCCATTGATGCACGGGACCCACCAATATCCGGGCTGCCCGTGGCCACGCTGACCGTCCCGTCAGCATTGAGAAACACCGTCGCACCCGATTCACCAGCACCGTTGAACCAGTAACCGGACGCAACGCCACGGCCCTGGTTTGCACCAAGCGGCTTTTTATAATCCGGATGATTCAGGATCGCTTCGACTGTCTCACTATAGCCTTCATGGGACATCGAATTGCCGGCAACCATCGGATCGCCTGTATGAATCGCATTCTTCAGACGGAACTCGGCCGGATCCATGCTGATCTTCTTGGCCAGAATGTCCATCGTGCTTTCCACCGCGAAGTTGGAAATCGGTGAACCGGGCGCGCGATAGGCCGCCGCTTTCGGCCGGTTCGA
>JAJFJC010000112.1 GCA_021774385.1 Alphaproteobacteria bacterium | reverse complement strand
GTCACGCCGGCGGAAGCGGCGTGGGCTCTATGCGCAGGCGCGGATTTCTGCGTATCGGCGCGCGGGTTTATGTTTGCACTTGGATGCATTCAAGCGCTGCAGTGCAATAAAAATACCTGTCCAACGGGAATAACCACACATAATCCAAGGCTTCAAAAAGGGCTGGACCCCAATGACAAGGCATTGCGCGTACAGCACTATATCGAAAACATGACGCATGAGATTGGCGTCATTGCCCACTCCTGTGGCGTCCGTGAGCCGCGCCTATTGCGGCGTTATCATGCAAGAATGGTAACAGCTGACGGACGTTCGGTCCCGCTTGATAAAATGCACCCGGAGGTCGAGTCGCGAATGTCAAACGCTGGTTGATTTGATATCAGCTCGCAAGGAATCAATTTGGCCGCTTTCCAGGAACGTACGCGTTATCGGCAAAAAAACATTCGCCGAGTTAGTTTGAAAAGATCATATCCCTGATTCCAAAGCCCAGCAGCCAAAAATTAATACCCGTTTAGGCATTATATCATTTAGTGCGGAGTCAAAATTTCGCACGCCCGCTCCGTTGTGGCTATTTTTGTTAGGATATTATTTGGTTCCTTTCAACCAAGAAGTAAGCTCATTGATTACAAGAACGCGATCCCTGTTACGATCTATATTCTCAAATTTTCCGAGACCTCCATCAATGAATTCCAGGCTACTGACCTCTCCGTCATTATTCTTGTCCACGGAAGCAAACTTTTCATCGGATATCAAAACTTCATCGCGGCTGAGGCTGCCGTTATAGTTTTTATCCCGCGCTGTCATGACGAGTATTTTTTTTAGCGAGAATTCCGAGTGACTAATTTTGCCATCGTGATTAACATCGAAAGATTCGAAAATCTTGGCTATTTGTGCCTCACTCTGTGCGAGGCCAATGGGGACGTGCACTGCGACCGTAGTCGCAAAACACAGGGCTATCGTGACGTTTTTCGACACACTTATATTCCATTGGAGCATGTTCGGTTCCCTTTCATTATAGCTGAAGGTCCGAATACAGCGAACAGTCAACCCATGTATTCCTTAGACGACGGCATGCGTTGAAAGGTTACCAATGGTTTTCCTAATAGCGCTTTTCTGTGTGTATTTTCTGCTTTTTGACGGATTAGCCGATTCTCCATGCTGGAGCTCAAAAATCACAAATTGCAAAACCTGCTCGAGGTTACGGCGCCTATCCGCAGACTACGGGACAGTGTACAAAAGGTCACAAAGCGCAAATCCTGCCGGGGATTTGAGCCCGCAGTCTTCCGTCTCAAAATATGACTTGCAACAAACTTGCAACAGGTCGCAGAAAATTACCCGAAACGTCGAGCAGATTAGCGAAACTTCGAACCGAGCAAACCGCAGATAAGTGCGTTTCTCGCTCAATACTCATACGTTGACATCGTAGGGGTCACAGGTTCAATCCCTGTCGCGCCCACCATTTTTCCCTAAAAATGCAGTAACTTAGGTTGCTGCTTTTTTATTGATGAAGTGATGTAGTCGTTAGTCTTTCGATATTTTATGACAGTGCCTGTGCGATAGGTTTGGCATTCGTGCCATGTTTTGTTGGCGGAAAATTCAACCTCTCGTAAAGCGGAGACTCAACGAATAGTAGCTAGTTCGGTCAAGTCGATCATTCTGACCTTAGCGACCTATCCACAGGCTCCAAATCGCCAACAACGGCGTTTCATATGACCGCATTGCGTGGGTGATGTTGGCGGGGTTGTAGACCCAGCCGCCGCGGCCGGGCTTGCGCCACGGGCCGTCGTTCTGGCGCCACGCGCCATCGGAAAGCACGGCGTAGATTTCCTGCGGGGGATGGTTGTGGTCGGGATAAACCGTGTCCGGTGCGACGAGGCTGACGCCAATCCGTGCGTCATGGCGTTGTTCGACCCCTTCGACGCCGACGATCACGGCGTTGGCGTGGTTGGCCCGGAAAACCGGATCATCCGTCGGTTTCGCGTTCCACGACAGCAGCGGTTCGATGGCGGCGAACGCCGCGCCGAGTTGCGCGGTTGCATCGGGGCCCGTGCGGGCGTTTTCATAGGCGGCGGGTAAGTGATCACAGACGGGCTGGTGTTTGGGATGGTTTGGTTTGAATTCGCCCTCTTCGTCCGCGAGTGCGCCATATATATGTCCGGCGACCGCGCGCGCTTCATCGGGAAGCCCGTCGCTCGTCAAGATGGCGTTCTGAACGCAATCGATGAAATGCTGTAGTTCCGGGCTGCGCTTGCTCATGGGCGGTTAGCCTCTTCACCGCCATAGATCTCGGTCGGCGCGAGGGGGCTGTTGGCGAAGACGTTCTTGCCGGTCTTTTTCGTCGTGTTGCGCCAGGCGGCCAGTTCCACTTCCCCGAATTCGATTTTTGGAGACGGATCGATGTCGACATGGCCGTAGTTATCGACGCCGCGCACCAGCATCGCGGAATCGCGGTGCGCCCGGACTTCGGTATGCGTCGGTATCATTTCCACCAGCAGGATCAGGCGGCGTTCGTCACTCACATTGATGCCCGAACTGTGGATGACGCCGGCATTGAACAAGCCGATCTCCCCGGCTTTGAGCTCCATATCGACCGCCTTCGATTCGTCGAGACCGGTGGTGATGTACTGCCCGCGCGACAGGATACTGTCCGGATTGCCGGTATCTTCGTGCGGCAGGACGCCGTTCTTGTGCGTGCCGGGGATGACCTTCAAGCAGCCATGCGCCACGGTGCAGTCCGCCAGCGCCAGACCCCCGATTACCAGGATCGGCTTGATCGGATTGTAGGCGCCGTCCTGATGCCAGCCCGCATGGGTTTTGCCGTCCGGGTTCTTGATCCGGAACGCCATGCTGTAACAGAGGATATTCGGCCCAATCAGGTCCTCATAAACGTCAAGCACACTCGGGTGGCGCGCGATCTCCTCAACCCAAGGGCAGAGCAGATGCGACTTGCTTTTTAGCTTCCTCGTGTCGTCCGGATGCTTCGCCTCGAAGTTTTCAAGGCAGCCGCGATAATGCGCGACTTCTTCCGGCGACAGAACGGGGACGGGCGAAAGGAAACCCTGAGTATGGAAGTGTTCGACTTCTGTTTCGGTTAGGACTTTCGGCATTTTGGGGCTCTCCCAGTTCGTACGCTTTTAGCATTACACTTTGCTTCTTTTCGAAAAATCTTAAAACGTGTAATATTTTCCATCGTTACCACTTATGTGGATTTATGAAATTTGCCCCACACTATGCATACCATGATTGAGCAAACGATATGAGGGTCAATCCGTCTAGGACTGTTATTTTGGCACTGCTGATCGTCATGGCAGGATGTCAGTACGTAAAAGATACGCAATTTGTTGACGCCAGTAAGGCTTATAAGCAAGGGAATTATTCGAAGGCGGCGCGTCAATACTCGAAAGTCTTGGAATCCAAGGATTACGACGAACGGCCGGCCGCTCAATTCCAATTGGCGGAAATGTTTTTCAAAGGGCGGGGTGTCGCGATCGATAAACGGCGCGCGCTTTCGTTGTGGGAAGAGGTGGCCGAGGGAAATGACAGAGGTTGGGCAAGTTTGGCGTTCTTTAAACTTGGTTCTTTCGCCGAAACTGGTGTTTCTAACATATGGCCTATCGACCGGGTAAAGGCGGCTAATTATTATGCGCGCGGTGTCGCGCTTGGCGATGAATCGGCGGCAAAACGTTTGGGTCATCTCGTGCGTCATCCCGATGTTTTTGTCGCCCGCCACATGGATGAGTTTTCGGCAGGGAACAAGTCGCACGCGCCCGCTGGTATTGGGCGCGGTATTGAGCACTTTAAAGCGGCAGAATATGAAAAGGCTTTTTCAGTTTTTCTCTGGCATGCGCGGAACGGAAACGCGACGGCGCAGCGCACCGTAAGCATATTTTACGCCGGAGGGTTGAAGACGCCGAAAGATTTGCAGAGGCACGCGGCGTGGAATTATCTATCGGCTTTCAATGGAGATCGAAAGGCGCAATTCCGAATGGGATTGCTTTACAGGCAAAGTGACCATATTCCCGTCAGTGATAAGGATGCCGAGAAATGGTTTAAGGCCGCACTTCAGCAAGGGGAAGAAGAAGCGGAGAATGAGCTTGGCCTTATTTATCTTTATCCCTACGAGAGCGGCCGAAAACCCGACGCGCTCAGGGCTGCTAAGAGTTTTCTACGGGCAGCGAAACAGGGTTCTTCGAATGGTATGCTGAACTTGGCCGATATGTATTTGAAAGGCAAAGTTCTATCGAAAGATCGAGACAAAGCGAAACGATGGTATTTGTTGGCCGGGAAACGGGGAAATCTTACCGCTCGTTCTAGGCTTTACGAGCATTTTCAAATTCAACTCGATGATGACGTGGAAACCAAGGGTGCGAGAAAATCTTCCTCGTCACCGCGAGACTCGAAACGAGCCGAAAATTCAAAAAATTTGGCAGGGCCGCTCGCGACGTCGCCCCGAAACGCGGTGCAAAAGTCAGTTGTCGAACTCTATGCGGAACTATCACCGGCGGTGTTCCAAGTTTTTGCACTTCGCGACGAGGAAAAACTAGAAGAACTCTCGCAGGGAACGGCCATCGCTATTTCAAACCGGCTGGCATTGACGAACTGCCATGTATTGGAAGGAATGAACGTCTTCGGCGCCAAAATTGGAGATGATATCGTAAGATTCGTCTCCGCTGCGCGAGACAAAGTCAGGGATATTTGCGTGCTTTACGCAGCTAAGGATTTTTCGACGAAAATTTCCAAAATTCGTAACTATCGTAGCTTGAAAGTCGGCGAAAAAGTTTATGCGATAGGTTCACCGAAAGGTCTCGATAAAACATTGTCGGAAGGTCTCGTATCAGGTCTTCGGTTGGAAAATAACATTCGTTATATCCAAACATCGGCATCAATTTCTTCTGGCTCCTCCGGTGGTGGACTTTTCGATGCCGAAGGCCGTTTGGTCGGAATTACAACGTTTGGGATAAAAGGCGGCCAGAACCTGAACTTTGCCGTTGCCATTGAAGAAGCGCTCGTGGTGCTTCAAAAAGCGAAAAAATAACGGGTCCGTTTGGCTTCAATTCAATGGCGACCAGTAATTCGTCACCGTAAACTCCCCCCGCCATCGACCGAGAACACCACGCCATTGACCCAACTTGCTTTGTCGGAGGCCAGGAAGGCGACCACATTGGCGCATTCTTCCGACGTGCCGACCCGCCCGCCGGGACCATCGCTCATCAGTTCCCGCCAACGCGATTCATCGCCAAATTTTTTCTGCGCATGAACTTTCTGCAACGTTACGAGCCGCTCGGTTTCGATCGGGCCGGGGTTTATGCCGACGACGCGGACGCCGTGATCGTAGCTTTCCCGGGCGAGCGCTTTCGTGAATCCGACCAGGCTGGAATTGCCCGCCGCTCCGGCGACATAGTTGGGGCTTGGTCTGACCGCGGCATTGCCCAGGACATTGACGATCACGCCGCTGCCTCGCTTGCACATGGCGGGATAGATGACGCGGCTGATATTGATGTAGCCGAATACTTTCAGGTCCCAGGCTTCGCGCCAGGTCGTTTCATCGACCATTTCGATATCGCCGGCGGGGATGGCGCCGGCATTGTTGACCAGGATATCGACATTCTTGCAGGCCTCCGCCAGGGCGCAAGCGATTGCGCTGTCGGCCAGGCTGCCGGCATGGACGGTCACCTGTGCACCGTATCTGGCGTTGATATCGTCCCGTGCCGCTTCCAGATCCGCCTCGGTGCGTGAGGCGATGTGCAGCGAACACCCCTCCGCCGCTAGGACATGCGCGACGGCGAGGCCGATGCCCTTCGAGGCCCCGGTGACGAGGGCGGTCTTACCCGCTAGGCCTAGCTCCATTTCACGTCCTTCCGACTAGTCCGCATTACCGCTTTGGGCATTGGGGTAATCCGGCAGGTTGAAGCCGAACATACGCTTGGCGTTGAGCCCGAGAATTTTCGCGCGCTGTTCGTCGTTCATGTTCTGCATCGTCCGCTCGATGGCGGCGGCGGAATGCGGCCAAGTGCCTTCATGGTGGGGATAATCGTTCGCCCACATGAAATTGTCCCACAGGTCGTATTTTTCGGCCAGCAACAGGCCGGCTTCGTCTTCCTGGAAGCTGGCGGCCCCGTTCGAGCGAAAATAATCGCTTGGCAGGCCTTGCAGCTTTGGGCGTACCCAGAAGTGGTGCTTCTTGTAAGCCTCGTCCATCGCGTCGAGGACCCACGGTACCCAGCCGATGCCGGCTTCGATCAGCGCGAACTTGATCTTCGGAAACCGTTCCAGCACGCCAGATGAACAAAGATTCGCCAGCGGCTCGATTGTCGGCGACAGTGAGTGTGTCACATAGTTGATGACCGCACCGCCATTTCCTTTCGAGGCGCGCGGGTCGCGCCCGGTCGAGACGTGGAAGGTGATCGGCTGTCCGGTTTCCTCGATTAGTGCCCACATCGGATCGAATTCGGGTAGATTGTAGTTGGCGTGGTCGACGTCATGGGCGCCCCAAATCGGCTTGCAGGGCAGGGTGAGGCCCCGGAAGCCGAGCTTGGCCGTGCGCTCGATCTCCTTCATGGCACCATCGAAATCACCGGTAGCGATCGCCGCCAACGGCGAGATGGTGTGGTTGTGGGCACCGAACTCTTCCCAGGCCCAATCGTTCCAGACACGGCACTGCGCCATGGCGAAGACCGGATCGGGTGTGGCCCACATGGCGAGGCCCTTATTCGGGAACATGATCTCGCCATCGATACCGTCATATCGGTTGTCGGTAAGCCGACCTTCGATTGTCGCGCCCGCCTTACCGCGGACACCGTCTTCGCCGAGCATCTTGAAGTCGAAGATACGGCTCTTGCGGTAGCCTTCGGTAATCCGCCACTGCTTGCCGTTCTCGTCTGTCTCCGCCCGGGGGATACGGTCGATATATTTCTTGTCGATCCGTTTCGCCCAAAGATCATAGGGCTCATTGGCGTGCGTATCGGCGGAGATCATAAGATATTTGTTTGGGTCTTCTCGCCTTGCGGTCCGCGCCCAACCTTCGGGACCAGGTGTTTCCGCCCGCCAGAAATTCTCTTCGTTGGTTTCGTAGCCTAGCTGCTCCGACATCGTTCTCTCCTGATCAGTCCGCGACTCGCCATTGCACGAGCGTGTAAGGCGTGTCGCCGTCATGCTTTTCGAAAACCGATTTGACCGTGGCACCGATTTTTACTTCCTGCGCCGGGTCGCCCAGCAGATTGCCGATCATCCGGACATTGCCGGCATTCGGCAGTTCGACGAGGACGGTGATATAGGCGCCATGTCCATTCAACGCGGGATGTACCGGATGCCAAGCACGCTCCCAGCTATAGATCGTTCCCTCGCCTTCGACTTCGGTCCATTCCATGTTGAAGGAATTGCATTCATGGCAGATCCATTCCGGACCCCATTGCCAGGTGCCGCAATCGCCGCACCGCTGAATGAGCAATTTGCCACCTTGCAGACCATCCCAATAAGGCTTGTCCAACCCGTCATTCATCGGCACGGGAATCGGCATGCCCTCCGGTAGATAGGTGTTGCTCATAATGTGGCCTCCGATCCCATGATGACAGTGCTGACGTGATGGACCATCGGTCCCGCGATGTTGAGGGCGACATTGGTGCCCGGTACCTGATTGGCGGAGTCGCCACGAATTTGCCGCACCGCTTCAATCTGCAGACCAAGACCGTGCATGTAGCACTCCGCCAGATTTCCGCCACTGGTGTTGAGCGGCATCTTGCCGCTCGGGGCCGTCAAGTTTTCCAGCTGGAAGAATTCATTGCATTCTTCCGGTTCGCAGAAGCCATGTTCGACGACCGCCATCATCACGCCGATGGTGAAATTCTCATAGCTTTGCACAACATCAACGTCTTTCGGTGTCACTTCCGCCATTTCATAAAGACGCGGCGCGAGACTGGCAAAACTGGAAGACGGAAAATTGGCGGCATTCATGACCGGTGCACCGCAGCGATGATCGGAACCTTGCGCCGCTCCCAAAATGTAGGCCGGTTTCTGCTTCAAATCCTTCGCTTTTTCGGCGGAAACGATAATCACCGCCGCCGCGCCATCGTTCTCCTGACAGCAATCGAACAGCCGGCAGGGTTCCGTGATCCAGCGGGAGTCGTCGTATTTTTCTTCTGAAAGCGGACGGCCATACATGACCGCACGGGGATTGTTTTGGGCGTGATGGTAGGAGGCCATGGAAATGGCCCGCAGCACGCTGTGGTCTACCTTATTCTCGTGCATGAAACGCATCGCCCGCATCGCGTATTTCTGGAGTGGCGACATCACGCCATAAGGTGACATGTAAGCGGGATCGCCGCTGACCGTGGGTACGGGGGCTGCCCGTCCGAACCGTTGGAATTGGCCCTGCGCCAGGCCGCGGAAGGCGACGACACAATCGGCGTATCCGACCGCGACGGCTGCCGCGGCATTGCCGACGGCCGCCGCGACACCGCCGCCGCCGCCGCCCCAATTCATATTGGAAAATCGCAGATCGTTGATGCCAAGCGCCGCCGCCAGGCGAGTCGGTTCATTGCGATCGTTGCTGTATGACGCGAAACCGTCAATTTCCTTTGGACTTATTCCAGCGTCCTCGCAGGCTTTAAGAATGGCCTGAAGAACCAGAACGATTTCCGGGTCTGGTGATTGACCGTGCTTGTAATAGGTCGTCTCGCCGATGCCGGCGACCGCCGTCTTACCTCTAATTGTTCTTTTGCTCATGCCGTTGGCTGCTCCCATTGATAGGGCACCACCGTAGCAAGTCGGCCTCCTGTGCGACAAGGCGGTGCTTTTGCATTGGCGCGCGCGCGGTTTAGTATCGGTGCGGCAGACTGCTAGAAGCATTGGTAAAGGGTTGATTTCATGGCGGCTACGCTCGGTAGCGACATTGGCGGTACGTTTACGGATTTCGCGCTTGTTGACCCGGAAGAAGGAACGGTCGCGATCCACAAAAGGCTTACAACCTCGGAAGATCCCTCCTTGGCCGTCGCGGATGGTCTGCGGATTCTGTCCGTCGACCACGCCGACAGCCTAGCCCGGCTCACTACGCATATTCACGGCACGACGCTGGTGACCAACGCGGTCATCGAGCGGAAGGGCGCGCGCACCGGGTTGATCACGACCGAAGGATTCCGGGATATCTTGGCGATCGGGCGCGAGAAGCGCTATGACGGATGGGATCTCAAGATCACCTTTCCCGAACCGTTGGTCGAACGTCCAGCGCGCGTCGAAGTCAAGGAGCGCGTGCACGCCAGCGGTCGTATTCTGACGCCGCTCGACCGGGAGAGCGTTCGCGAATCCGTCCATGAGTTGCTGCGCCAGGGCGTTGAGTCGATCGCGATCTGCCTACTCCATGCCTATCGCAACCCGATGCATGAACGCGCCGTGGAGGCGGTCGTCAAGGCGTTGGCACCGGACATTCCGGTGTCGCTGTCCTGTGAGGTTTTGCCGAACATAGGCGAGTTTGAGCGTACCAGTACCACAGTGGTGAACGCCTACACAAAACCGGCGGCGAACCGCTATCTGACGCGGTTGGAGGAAAGGCTGGCGGAAAACCGTATCAAGGGGGAACTGCTGTTAATGCTGTCGAGCGGTGGTATTAATTCCGCCGAGACGGCACGCGCCTTTCCAGTCCAGATCATCGAGTCTGGCCCAGCGGCCGGCGCGCTTGGCGCCGCTCATTACGCTCGTATCGCGGGTCTCGATAAGGTTCTGTCCTTCGATATGGGTGGGACGACGGCGAAGATGTGCATCGTTCAGGATGGCCGGGTATCGAAGACCACAGACTTCGAAGTTGCGCATGTTCACAGA
Source organism: Alphaproteobacteria bacterium (assembly GCA_021774385.1). Taxonomy (GTDB): domain Bacteria; phylum Pseudomonadota; class Alphaproteobacteria; order UBA8366. The sequence goes on along the minus strand of JAJFJC010000112.1, from coordinate 1,430 downwards.
TTTAAGAAAGGTAGCGGTATCCCAGTTAAGGTTCCCGTCCTGGATTTGATGGAAATCGGCGCGGGGGGTGGTTCTATCGCGCGTATTACGGATGTCGGGACGGTCCAGGTGGGTCCGGAAAGCGCTGGTGCGGACCCCGGACCGGCCTGCTATGGCGCGGGTGGCGAACGGCCGACAGTATCGGACGCCGATTTGTTGCTTGGTTATTTGGATGGAGATCATTTTCTTGGCGGCGATATGGGGCTTGATGCCTTGGCCGCCGAGCAAGCGGTACGGACTTTTATCGCCGACCCGTTGGGGCTCGATGTCGCCGAGGCGGCCTACGGCATCCATGGGATCGTTAATGAGAATATGGCTTCTGCGGCAAAAGTTTACGTAACGGAGCACGGCGAGGATCCGGCGCAATACACGTTGGTCGCCTTTGGCGGCGCGGGACCGGTTCATGCCTATGATATGGCGCGGCGGCTCGGCGTTTTGAGATTACTGATCCCGCCTCGTGCCGGCGTGGCCTCGGCTTTGGGCATGGTGGTGGCGCCGATTTCCTACGATACCGTTAGGACGCACCGGCTTGATATAGCGAGTGGCGATTTTGCCCTGTTGGATACGGTCTTCGCTGAAATGGCGTCGGAATGCGCCGAACGGATGCCAAAAAGCGTCGATCGCGCGTCACTAGATTTCGAGCGCTCCGCGGACATGCGGTATGTCGGCCAAGGGTATGCGGTAAGTGTCGCGATGCCGGACGGGTCCTTGGCGAACGAAACATCCGTGTCAATGCGTGAGCGGTTCGACGCCGTGTACCGTAAGCTTTATGGCCGGACTTATGACGATCTCGGCCTTGAATTCGTCGATCTACGCATGACGGCATCGCGTCCAGCGGAGACGAACTTGGCGAGTATTGGCACGTCAGGAGCGGCTGACGCAGAACCAGATGGGAAACGTGAGGCTTACTGTCCACTCGCGGGCGAGTTTGTTGCGCACGATGTATATGACCGTGCCGCGTTGGGCCCCGGGTTTTCGGTATCCGGGCCGGTGATCGTTCAAGAAGATGAATCGACGACGATCGTCGGCAGCGATGGGCAGTTGACCATAGACGATCATGGCAGCCTTTTAATCGAGCGTATTGGCTAGGGACAAACACGATGACGCTGCAAAAATTAGATCCGATCACGTTGGAGATGTTTTGGCGCCGTTTCGATTCAACGGTGGACGAGTTAGCGGCAACGTTGAAACGGACGTCGTTTTCCACCGTGGTGCGGGACGTAAACGACTATGCAACCGCGATCTTCGACGCAAAAGCGCGGTTGTTGGCGCAATCGCCGGACTCAACGCCGGGCCTTTGCGGACCTCTCGGTCACATGCTGCGTTGCATGCTGGTGGACAATCCACCCGAAACCCTGGTCGATGGAGACGTTCTGATCGGCAACAACCCC
>JAJFJC010000111.1 GCA_021774385.1 Alphaproteobacteria bacterium | reverse complement strand
ATTCTGTATGGCGTATTCGGCGATACCATTTACGAAGTTGACTTCAGGCTTATCGTCCTAGCAATAGCCGCCCCTTTCTTACTCGCGTTCTTCTATCTCATTATCCGGTATATTCGAAATTCAATCCTGAAGCCGATCGCGGCCAACAAGCGAAAAATCGATCAAATCGCAATTATGGTAGCCGAAAACAATCACCTATTGAAATCGATGCATAAAGGCGACGGCACGGCCGCTAGAGCGGATCTGAATTAATCCAGCCTATCATATAGGCTGGATTAATTCGGTGAACACGCTCGCGACTACAAAATAAGCTCAGATTCACAGCCGAGCAGTCAGGCCGAACGCGCGAGGCCAAGGGTTCTGCTTCAGCCGTTATGTACAACCATTATAATGGCGGGTAACTCTTTGAAATAATTGGTGCGGGCGGCGGGACTTGAACCCACACTCCGTTTCCAGAAACAGATTTTAAGTCTGTCGCGTCTACCAATTCCGCCACGCCCGCATTGTGGCGCGGACGGTACTGTTTCGCCTAACGCAGCGCAAGCGTTCCGAAGGTTTGAAACGAGTAAGGTTTCCACAGTGCCCCGTACCACGAATTTGGTGCGGTTTATGGAAATCTATGGGCGAGTTGCGGACCAACTGCCGCGATTTCAGTCCCGCGTGACCCATGCTTTATCGAGGTAACGCGTCGTTCCAACCTGACTTACGGTCAGATGTGCCCGATAGCCGTGAGCCCCTTCACTGACATAGGTTTCCGTGGTCGATTCCAGAGGTTTTTCTTCCATATCGACAAGCGCTTCCACAAGCACGCGCCCTTCCACCGATTCCGGAATTTTTATGCCCAGAATTTTTAGAACCGTCGGCAGAATATCGATAGTGCCGGATGGTCGCTCCACGACTTCACCGCGCGCAAAGGCGCGGCCACCGAGCGCAAGCCAATTGTGCAGTTCCTTGTGATGTAAACCGCCGTGCAGACCGCCGCCAACGGGATAGGCGCTGTCCTGCAAAGAAGAGCCCGTATGCCCATTTTCGTTTTTACTGTCATCGCTTGCTACGACGAAACCGATATCCGGCGCTCTTCTGTGCGCAATACCAACTTGCTCGTGCGATAGCGCGCCGATTCCCTCTCGCGTGAATACCGGACCGCACCAAGATTGCGATTGCAGCCAACCGACCATTCGCGCGATCAATTCCGGATCCGAATCCCGAACGTAAAGGCCACCGGCACTGGATAGCGACAAAATAGCGTCCTGATTGCCGCCGACCGTATCGCCAACGGAAAAACCGGCCGCCCGTAAGCGACCCGCGACATCGAGCGCTTCGCTTGTAATCGATATCTGCCCGTGATCCGATAACGTCACGATTTGCAAGGTTTCTTCGAGTCCCGCCGATTTCCGCCACGCCAGGATCCGGCCGAATTCCGCGTCCACGGCACGGATCGCCGCCAAATTTTCAGGCGCCCCGATACCCTTATAATGATAGCTGTTGTCGGGCTCGCAATACCAAAGGATCGAGACCGCGGGGGTCAGCTCCGGCACGATATAGTCTAGATAAATATCCGTCGTGTAGGTTAGCCATTCGATGGATGGAATGCGGTGCGCCGGTATTGGCCCAACGCGTTCGATCGCGGCCGCGACATGGTCACTGGGAACGGAAGCGTCAGGCCGCTTCAAGGAGAGTCTAAACGCACCCTGCCCTTCCGCCTTATGGTTCAAGATGCGGCAGCCTCCCGGCGTGCCAGCACTGACAACGGCGAGATCGAGATCCGCTTCCGCGAGAATTTCCGATAGGACCGGCGTATCGACAAGCCGTCCGTTGAGCCGCTTATCCGCGGCGGAAAGTTCCGTTTCGTCTCCCGTGTTGAATAATTTGTCCGGCGACGCGTCGAGATCCAAAAACTGATTGCCAACGATCCCGTGGCGCGAGGGCGAAGCACCGGTCACTAATGCCGTTTGATTTACCCGCGTCTCGGTTGGGTAAGTCGAACGATTGTTCGCGAACCGAACGCCAGCGTCCGCGAAACGTGACAGGTTGGGCATGAGATCCGGTGTGACCATGTCCGGCCGCAACGCATCGAACGCGAATATTAAAACGCGGCGGTCAGCCATCGGACATATCTTGAAATTCCGGCTCACCGCCAAGTGAGCGCATCAGCTCTGCGACTTCGTGGACCACCTTTTCCAAAAGCGCGTCATCGGTATGGCGTAACACGATCGTGGTCCCAAAACGATTTCCCGCCTTGTAAAACGGGTAACTCCCAATATCGAGCGCGCTATATTTATCCTGTAAGTCCGATAGGCCCTTGGCCATGTTTCCTTCACCGATATAACTGGCCACGGCTCGGGAAAGCATCTTCTTGCCGCCAACGAGTTCCGGTTTTAATCCTTCGAGCATTGCCTGCATGACCATGGGGACACCGGCGAGCACATAGACGTTCTCGACCCGAAATCCGGGAGCGGTTGAAATTGGGTTTTTCACCAAGGAAGCGCCTTCGGGCGTATTCGCCATACGGAGCCGCGCCTCGTTCAATTCACGTCCTGTCCGAGCGTAATGGGCTTCCATCAGCGCTTCCGCCTCAGCATTGCGGATCAAGGGAAGCCCAAATGCCTTGGCAACACATTCGGAGGTAATATCGTCATGTGTCGGTCCAATGCCACCGGTCGTGAAGACGTAGTCGTACGCCGCGCGCATTTCATTCACCGCGCCGACGATCGCGGCCTCGATATCGGGAATTACGCGTGCTTCGGAAAGAAAGATACCAACGCTATTTAATTCCTTCGCAAGATGACGAAGATTGGCGTCCTGGGTTCGCCCGGAAAGAATTTCGTTGCCGATGATGATTAGCGCGGCCCGAATCGCCTTGTCGTCACTCATCTTCATTCACATTGAATAATGGGGGCGAGCATACATTTGCCGCCGGAATTCAATATTAATCCAGCCATGGGGCGTAGCGCAAAGGGATCAGACGAATGGTTTCTTAATAACGTCGGTAATCGTGACTCCAAGCTTGTCATCGACCGTGACAATCTCACCGTAGGCGATGAGCTGCTGATTGACTTGTATTTCGACTGGATCGGATGTGCGCTGGTCTAGTTCGATTATCGCCCCGCGTCCAATTTTCAACAATTGGCTGACGAGCATGGTCGACTGTCCGAGGACGGCATAGAGTTCCACCTCGACTTCCTTAATCGCCCCTTCGCGTTCTTCTCCAGACGGTGCGCCTTCCGCCGCATCTTCATCCGCCATTGTTCTCTCCTTATCATGCAAGCTTATCGCGATTCGGGTCTTGGTCAAAACAGCAAGCAAATTTTACGCCAATAGCGAGTTGCCGAGCCCGATAGGAGGCCATAAATTACCGATATGAAATTCCCCGCCCCTCTCGTCCGTGGCACGTTGATAAAACGTTACAAACGGTTTCTAGCTGATATCACCCTCGACAACGGCGAAACGATCATCGCGCATTGCGCCAATCCTGGATCAATGATCGGATTGCAGGATTCCGGTTCCGAGGTATGGGTTTCGCCAAATCAAAACCCGAAAGCAAAACTGGACTGGCGATGGGAACTAATCGATATCAATGGCCTTTTGGTCGGTGTCAGTACGGCACACCCGAATAAAATTGTCGCGGACGCCATCGTGGATTCCGCAATCCCAGAGCTGACCGGGTACGAGACTCAGCGCCGCGAAGTTCCTTATGGGCAAAACAGCCGTATCGATATTCTGCTCGAAAGCGACAACCGCCCCTCCTGCTATGTGGAAATCAAAAACGTCAACTTACGGCGCCCGGATGGTGCCAACCCGACAGCGGCGGAATTTCCCGATTCCGTCACGAAGCGCGGCGCCAAACATCTCGACGAATTATCAAATATGGTCGCGGCGGGCAATCGCGCGGTTATGTTTTATCTTGTCCAGCGGGAAGATTGCGACCATTTCAGGATTGCAGATGACATTGATCCCCATTACGCGGAAAGACTAACCGCGGCCTTGGCCTGTGGGGTGGAAACTCTATGTTATACTTGTCGCATGTCACGAGAAGGAATAGAGCTTGCCGCGCCGTTGCCGCTGGTCTTGGCGTGAAATCATCACCATACGGCGCATTAGCAGAGGGTAAGGGATGAACGATACACAAGCGCTACGGGCGTATGAACAGGACCATACGCGCGTCGCCGTGCATGGCCCCGAAGATTTCGCGGCCATGCGAAAAGCCGGACGCCTTGCGGCGGAGGTTTTGGATTTTATTATTCCCCATGTCACGCCGGGCGTAACAACCGGCGCACTGGATACATTGTGCCATGATTTCATTATAGAAAACGACGCGATCCCTGCACCGTTGAACTATCGTGGATTTCCCAAGTCAATTTGCACCAGCGTCAACCACGTCGTGTGCCACGGCATCCCGAACGATGGTAAAAAACTGGTCAACGGCGACATCGTTAATATCGATATCACGGTCATTCTTGAGGGTTGGCATGGTGATACCAGCCGAATGTTCATGGTCGGCGACAAAATCAGCGTAAAAGCGCGCAAATTGGTGGATATCACTTATCAATCAATGATGCGCGGTATTGAAGTGGTCAAACCCGGTACCACGCTGGGAGATATTGGATATGCGATACAGAGCTTTGCGGAATCGCATCGGTTTTCGGTGGTCCGCGACTTCTGCGGACATGGTATTGGTCGAATATTCCATGCGCCGCCAAGCGTCGTGCACTATGGCGTTCCTGGTGGTGGATTACCTTTAAAGGAAGGCATGTTCTTCACGATCGAACCGATGATCAATGCCGGCCGCTTCGATGTCAAAATTCTTCAAGATGGCTGGACCGCGGTTACCAAGGATCGCTCGCTTTCGGCCCAATTCGAACACACGATTGGTGTCACGGCGGACGGCCATGAGATATTCACGCTTTCCCCGAAAGAGCAGCACGCACCGCCGTATGGTTAAGCGCAAACCAGCTTCGCCATTTACCACAATGTAATTAAACCGCCATTTAATATGCGCGCATATTAAATGGCGGAAATCAATCCGAGCTGTATCTCTAGGGCGCCGCACAGCATTTGACCAATGGTGATGTGCATTTCTTGAATGCGTGCGCTGGCTTCGTCCGGGACGATGATGATCGGGTCGGCCAGATCTTTCATACCACCGCCGTCTCGGCCACCAAGCGCCGTTGCGACCACGCCAATCCGACGGGCTTCCTTCAAACCCGCGATTACATTTGGGCTACGTCCGGACGTTGAAATGGCTACCGCGACATCGCCTGGCCGGCACAAGGCCGTGATCTGCCGTGCGAAAAGTTGCTCGAAGCCAAGATCGTTGCCCGCCGCGGTCAAAGCCGAACTGTCCGTTGTCAAAGCCAAAGCCGCGATGGGCGGTCGGTCGCGGATATAACGGATCGTTAACTCAGTCGCCAAATGCTGCGCATCGCCCGCGCTACCGCCGTTACCAAAGAATACGATCTTTTTGTCATTGCGAATTGCCGTCGTCCAGACCTCCAGCATACGGACGAACGGTTCCTTCAACGTCGACCGAACCGCCTCCAGTGCCGTGGCGTGCGCTTCAAGTTCCTGCTCAAAGTACGCGGCCGGGTCGATCATGCCGAGTTCCTCCGCTGTGCCTCGCCTTTGGAGAAAGCCGCGCGGTCGGCGGCCACCATTTCGGATACCAAAGATCTGAAATCTGTCGTTGCCTTCCATCCCAAAACTTCTGCCGCCTTGCTTGCATCGCCAATAAGGCAATCCACTTCGGTTGGACGAAAATATCGCGGGTCGACTTGAACGCGGACCAAGCCCGAACCGGAATCAACTCCCTGTTCATCGACACCGGCCCCGTGCCAGCTAATATCGACGCCAATTTGTTCGAAGGCATGTTCGACGAATTCTCGAACCGTATGTGAGTCCCCGGTCGCGAGGACAAAATCGTCAGGTGTCTCCTGCTGAACGATGCGCCACATGCCTTCCACATAGTCCCGGGCATGGCCCCAGTCGCGCCGCGCATCGAGATTGCCAAGATAGAGCTTATCCTGCACGCCGGCCTCAATCGCGGCGACGGCACGGGTTATCTTTCGGGTCACGAAGGTCTCGCCACGAACCGGTCCTTCATGATTGAAAAGTATGCCGTTGGATGCGTGAAATCCGTACGCTTCCCTGTAATTTACGGTAATCCAGTAGGCATAAAGTTTGGCCGCCGCATAGGGGCTTCGGGGCATGAACGCCGTCGATTCACTCTGTGGCGCCGGCGCGCTCCCATACAATTCCGATGTCGAGGCCTGATAGAACTTTACCCGGTCACCCATTTCTAGAATCCGAATAGCTTCCAGCAACCGCAATGGTCCCAGCCCATCGGCGTTCGCCGTGTATTCCGGTGTCTCGAAGCTAACCTGAACGTGGCTTTGGGCCGCCAGATTGTACACTTCGTCCGGCTGAACCTGTTGCACGATGCGAATAAGATTGGTCGCATCGGTCATATCGCCGTAATGAAGGAAAAACCTAACACCCGATTCGTGCGGGTCCTCATACAAATGCTCGACCCGTTCGGTGTTGAACGAGGAAGAGCGGCGCTTTATGCCATGGACAGTATAGCCCTTGCCGAGGAGCAGTTCCGTCAGGCTGGCGCCATCCTGGCCCGTCACCCCGGTTATCAACGCTACTTTGTTTATCATCGCGCGAATGTCTTATGCATCCGTAGGAGTGTCAACATCACCGGACACTATATCGCCCAAATCCTTCTTTCCACCGCTCAAGAACGATCGAGGGCTATATCCAAGGTCGGCGACGGCGGCGCTGTTATCGCAAATGAGATCTCTTCGCATCCGGCGGACCATTTCACCCGTCACTTCAGGGCGCCGCAACAGGACACCCGCGGCGGCGGCGAACTGCTCCAAAAAAGGCAGTGGCACGAACCGGCGCGAGATTTCGAGAACATCGAAGATCCGCCCAATCATTTCCCGGTAGGGAATCCTCTCCCCACCGCCAACGTCATATATTTTCCCTGCCGCTTCAGGCGCGCATAACGCGGTCATTGCGACCGCGGCCAAATCGTCCGCATGCACCGGCTGCCGCAGGCCCAACGCATCGACGGCAAGTGGATAACATCTAAATCTCTGAACAAAGCGCGTCGCCCGGCTAATATTGCGGTCAATACCGAGGCCGTATACAAGCGTGGGCCGGAGGATGGTCCACTCGATACCAAGAACATCGCATTGCTCCGCAATGGCGTGTTCCGCGGCAAGCGTACGCTGTGCCTGCCTACGTTCTCCCTCATTTGAGGAATCTTGCTTTACGCAAACCGACGTGGAACTGAAACAAACAAGCCGACGAACACCCGCGTCATGCAACATTCGCAAATGAGGTGGTAAAAGCCAAATCCCGGCAATGTGGACTAGGGAATCGATCGATTCGGATAGATCGCTAATTTCACGCGCCAAGTCCCATTCCACGAAGCGTATTCGTGCGCCAACGCGGTCAGGCGGCGGCGAACGACCGGCAACAATGACCGTCGCGTATTCAAGATCGACCCTTTGGAGCAAACAACGCCCAATCTGGCTGTTCGCACCGGTCAGTAATAAACGGCTTTGATCTGAATTTTTTGAATCCATTTCCAACCGTATAACAGTGATGACGGTGTTTTTAAAACCAGATCGTATAGTTCCGGTTATATCCACCGAAGGAATGGATTATCCGTTAAGTACCTGGGTGAGCTGGTCCCGGTTTGTTGGACAGTTTGCAGCCTTTTTAAGGCGTATTCCGGTTTCTGATCATGCCGCCAAATTCTTCTCCACATTGATTGAATCTTGCAGCTGTTGTTGGGCCTGTGGGGAAGTGGTCAATTCGGCGCAGCCGGTTGTCCACTTACCCATAGGTCGCGTAGCAGCGTAATATTCCGCTGGGGTTTTGCTGGAGTTGCCCCTATTTCACCGGACACCCGGCTATTGATTTTGAGCTCTGATGAATTCCCTGGGGGACCGCATCTTGAGCCCGCTATGGGGATGGATTTCGTTGTAATCCTCGATCCATCCATTGATGAGGCCGAGCGCGGTTTGCGCGTCCGGCAGGGTGTTGATACGAACGTAGTCGCGTTTGAAGGTCTTCACGAAAGATTCCGACATACCATTCGATTCCGGACTCCGCACCGGCGTGAAGCAGCCTTCAGGTTCAGCGCGGCGGCAAAGTCGCGCGTGTCGTTGGCCGTGTAGCAACTGCCATTGTCGGCAAGCCATTCGATAGGCTGCGGTGCGCGCAATGAACCGAACCGCTTTTCGACGGCTTCGAGTATCATGTCCCGGACCAGGCTGCCACTAATCCCGGCGCCGGTGACGGCCGTCCAGGCGATGATCTCGCGGTCGTGGGCGTCGATGGCGAAGGCGACACGCACCACCTCGCCATTCCAGCAGGTAAACTCCAGACCGTCGGAACACCAGCGCAGATTGGAGCGCATGACGATCACCTTGCCCTCGTGAAGGCGGCCCTCGCGCCGCCCAGTATGGCGTTGCAGCAGCAAGCTGTGACGCTTCATGACCCGGTAGACCCGCTTGTGATTGGCGGGCGGCAGGGAAAGCCGGGCCAATTCACGGTTTACCAGCGCCGCGATCCGCCGATACCCGTAGCTCGGCCGCGCATCCACGAAGCGGCGGATCAGCGGCAACAGCGTCTCGTCATCTGCCTTCAGGTAAGGGCCGCGTGGCTTGCTCGTCCCGCGGCCCCGTTCATGCAGGTTGGAGCGCGACACGCCCAACGTCTCCGCGATCCGCTTCACAGCGAACCGTCCTTCCGCTGCGACAGCAGTCGCAAGGTCCGTTTTTTGACTCCGCCCTGTCCAGCGCGTCCTTGAGGATCTCCACTTCCATGGTCTTGCGGCCCAGCAGCCGCTCGAGATCACGGACCCGATCCTCCAGCTTGCGCACCTCCGAATTGCCAACCACGGTCTCGTCCGAGCTCACCGCGATACTGCCTCCCTCGTCCATCAAACGACGCCACCGGAATACCAGATTGGCCGCGACACCATGCCGCCGGGCAACCGCGGAAACGCTTTCGCCCGGCTCGTAAGTCTCCTCGATAATCCGAAGCTTTTGCTCACTTGTCCACCGTCGGCGACGCGCCGTCCCGGTGATCACTTCGATCCGTTGATAATCGTCCGACATAAGTCTGTTCCTAGGGATATCCCTAAGCCTTTCAGATTATGCTAGGTGTCCGCTCGAAAGGAGCCCCAAACCACTTCGTTCGATTGTCTTATGTCAAATTTACGTAGAATTGCCCGCGTCTGGCGCGATTTAGGTGCCGCTGGATTACAGAGGCGATGTTACTAACAATATATGGATGGTCATCCTCGCCGGTGGCACCGTACGCGGCGCGATGTGTGGAGCGTATGCGATGGAACGATTCGGCTAGCAGCGTGATGCGCCACGCCGACGCGGGGATTAAGAGTGCGATCGACTGTGCGGCGCCGTTGGGTTGAAACTGTCGCTGAATGATTAGTTCCTCGTGGATACTATCCGCCAGCAACAGCTTTCGCTAACGGATTGCCAAAGCCTATGACGTGTTTCCCGAATTTTCCTCCATTTTGAGGTAGAGTCCGTCACCGCATGGGAGACGGATTTATGAAGCGCAGCAGGTTTACAGAAGAACAGATTATCGGGATTTTGAAGGAACAGGAGGCTGGTCAGCGGACAGCGGATGTGTGCCGTCGTCATGGCATCAGCGAAGCGACCCACGGGTCAAGCCCACTGTTGTCCGGTTTAAATATGTGGACGGTTTGCATGGCATTGATTCTACTCGTGACCAAGCGTTTGGCGACGATTTGGACACGAGGGAGGACCAACACCATGCGGCATCACAATAGCGTATTTCATGATCTGTTGAAGCGCGTTCCTTGGGAGCGGTTTGCGGGTCAGGTGGAGGGGCATGGGTCGGACAAACATGTCCGTCGTCTGAGTACGAAGGATCAGTTGATCGCGCTGCTGTATGGCCAGTTTTCGGGGGCGTCGAGCTTACGGGAGATTGTGGGCGGTCTGCAGAGCCATCGCGCTCGGCTTTATCATGTGGGTGGCCGCCCTGTGTCGCGTTCGACGCTGGCCGACGCCAATGCGAAACGGTCGAGTGCGGTCTTTTCCGATCTGTTCACATCCTTGGTTGGAACGGTGCAGCGTGGGCTGCGGCGGAAGCTGGACGAGGCGACTTACCTGATCGATGCCAGTCCGCTGGCGCTGAGCGGTGCGGGATCGCAATGGGCGTATTTTTCATCAAGGGCCAGTGGAGCTAAGCTGCATGTGATCTACGACGCCGATGCGGCGTGCCCAATTTATGCCTGTGTGACGGCGGCAAAGGTCAACGACATTAAGGTGGCGCAGGAGATGCCCATCGAGGCCGGTGCGACCTATGTCTTTGATCTTGGCTATTATGATTATACTTGGTGGGCTCGTCTTGATGCTGCGGGATGCCGCATTGTCACCCGCTTCAAAAGCCACACGCCCTTGATTGAGCCCACCGACCGAGCCGCCCCCCAGGACAGCGACATCCTGTCCGACCGGGTCGGTCTGTTGCCCAAACGTCAAAGAAGGAGCGGGAAGAACCCGTTCTCCAACCCTGTGCGCGAAATCACGGTGCGCATCGAGACCGGCAAGGTGCTGCGTATCCTGTCCAATGATCTTGAGGCGTCAGCGCGGGAGATCGCCGATCTCTACAAACGCCGATGGGCCATCGAGCTGTTCTTCCGTTGGATCAAACAGAACCTCAAAATCAGACATTTCCTTGGCCGATCGGAGAATGCCGTGCGCATTCAGATCGCCGTCGCCCTCATTGCTTACCTGTTGATCCATCTCGCAAAGGCCGATCAGAAAACCATCAAATCACCGCTCGCCTTCGCCCGTCTCCTCCGCTCAAACCTCATGCATCTAAAGCGCATCGATAGGCTGCTCGAACCCGAACTAAACAGACCCGAAAACCATAATCAGTTCCACCTCATATGATGAAAAAATTAAACCGGACACCAGTGGGTCAAGCCCGTGGGCAGGCAATTTTACAAATACAAATCGAAGTATGGCGGTTTGCAGATCTCGGACGCGAAGCGCTTGCGCGCCCTGGAGGTCGAGAACGCGCAGCTTAAGAAACTGCTTGCCGAGAGCATGCTGGACAATGCGGTTCTGAA
>JAJFJC010000012.1 GCA_021774385.1 Alphaproteobacteria bacterium | reverse complement strand
CGACCCCAATCCCAAGCCAACGCGCGGCACCGTCGCCAATGTCTCGACCACCAAGTCCCAGCCGACACTGCCTGGCAGATTGGCGCGGCCGCGTGTTTCAATGGTTTTGACCGAGCCGCCGCCGCCTGAACCCTCGACGATGCGCAGCAAAGGCAGCCGCAGCGAGTGCGCCATCGTCTCGCACATCATGTGCTTTTCCTTGATCGTCGCATCGGCCGAACCGCCCCGGACCGTGAAGTCGTCGCCGCCGATCACGACTGGACGGCCTTCTACTGTCGCGCGGCCGAAAATAAAGTTGGACGCCATGAAGGATTCAAGATCGTTGCGGCCATCATATTGCGCCATGCCGGCGATCTTACCGAGTTCATGGAAGGACTCTTCATCGGCGAGAAGGTCGATGCGTTCACGGACGGTATAGCGGCCGCCATCCTTCTGACGGTTGACCCGCATCTCGCCGCCAAGCTGTTCGGCGAACGCCTCGCGCCGTTTCAGTTCGTCCAGTTCCTTTTGCCACGACATGGCCATTTCCTCGTATTGTGTGTGAATGCCGCGCATCCGGGTGGGCACGGCAAAAATCGGCATCTTTGAAAGCCGCGCGCTATGATGACACGCAGAGGCGTGGCGCGTCGAATGCGCCCGGAAAACCAGGCCCAGAAAACCAGGAGAGATTCAGCATGGACCTCAAGGTCACGCGGTGCGAGATCGAAAACCGGATTGCGATGGTGACGCTGCATCGTCCCGGACGCGGCAATTCCTGGACCCAGCAGATGAATGCCGAGTACCGCCACGTGATGGCGGGCCTCGACGAAAATCCCGAGGTGCGGGTTATCGTGGTCACCGGTAGCGGCAAGCAATTTTGCGTCGGCGCCGACTTCAAGGCGCTGGATCATTACCGCGACAGTGACGACGATTATGTCGCCTCGCTCCGCGATGACAGCATGGCGCGTCCCGGCCATGGCGTGCGGCCCGAATTCGACCATGACATGGCCTGGCATTGGGGTCTGCGTAAACCGGTCATCGCGGCGATCAACGGAGCCTGCGCCGGAATAGCGATGGCGTTGGCGGCATTTTGCGATCTACGCTATGCGGCGGCAGGCGCAAAATTCACGACCGCCGCACCGCGCCTTGGGCTCCCTGCCGAATACGGTCTCGCCTGGCTGCTGCCCCGCATGATCGGCATCACCCAAGCCGCCGATGTCCTGATGACCGGGCGGATCTTTCTCGCCGACGAGGCCAAGGAAATGGGCCTGTTGAATGCGGTCTACTCGCGAGAAGGCTTTCTCGAGCAGGTGATGAAAACAGCGGCGGACATGGCGGAAAACGTGTCACCGATGGCCGTGACCACGACCAAACGCCAGCTCTACGGCGAACTGCTGCAACAGGATGTCGGCGCGGCCATCGAGGCGTCCAAACGCCTGATCGGCGAGCATATGCGCAGCGCCGATTACCGCGAAGGCGTCAGTGCGTTCCAAGAAGGCCGCCGGCCGAATTTCGAACCAACACTATAGCAATTTCGAGCATTGATTGGGTATTCCACCCTCAACCTCCATAATGGCCGTAAGTTTAGCCAGCGCAGTTTTGTATCCGCAACGGACCGTCCGCTATAGTTTCGTTCGAATTCATAAGGAGAGGGCGTATGACTCAGTCTGACCGGCGCGTGGCGCTTATCACAGGCTGCGGCAAGGAGAACGGTATTGGCGCGGCAACCGCGCAGCGATTGGCACGGGACGGGTTTACCGTTGCTGTATCCGATGTGGCGGCGGCCGGCGTCGACAATGACAATACCATCGAACGCGCCGGTACCGGGTGGCAAGGGCTGGATACCTTGGTCGCGCGGATTGAGGAAGCCGGCGGCGCCGCAGCGAGCCTGACCGGCGATGTCTCCACGGAGGACGGTGCCGCACACCTTGTCGCCGCAACTGTCGAGAAATACGGCCGTTTGGATGTGCTCGTAAATAACGCGGGTGCCCCACACGGCCACGACCGCGGCCAAATCGAGGATGTACCACTGGACGCTTGGGAAGCCGTCATGGCCATTAACGTCCGCGGCCCTTTCCTAATGAGCCGTGCCGCGGTACCGCATATGAAATCGCGCGGCTATGGCCGGATCGTCTCGATGGCTTCGGTCGCGGGACTGGAAGCCTTACCGGAAAGAGCCGCATATTGCGCCTCCAAGGCAGCGGTGATCGGCTTTACGCGGTCCCTCGCCCACGATCTCGCCCCGCACGGTATTACGGTGAACAGCGTCTGCCCGGGCTCGATCCGCACCGACCGCGCGATCAGCTCCACCCTGCGCGCCGGCTACACCGATGTCGATGCCGGCCTCGCGGAGCGCGCCAAATTCATCCCTGTCGGCCGGCATGGCCGCCCGGAGGAAATTGCCGCGACGATCGCTCATCTATCTTCCGAGGACGCCGCCTTCACAACCGGCCAGGCGGTGGTCGTCGATGGCGGAGGGCTACCGGCAACCGCTTTCTGAAATAACGGAAACAAACGAAAGATCACGATGTCCGATACCGACAACAAACTGGAAAACATGACCGTTGTTCCCACCGACGGCGCCTTGGGCGCGGAGATATTGGGATTGGATTTGAGCAAGCCGGTCCCGAAAGCCACGGTGGCTGCGATACGTGGCGCCTTCTTGGAACACTGCCTCGTCGTTTTTCGGGACCAAAACTTAGACGAACCGGATCAGGTCCGCTTTACGCGCTATTTCGGCGAACCGGTGGTTCACGTACGCAAGCAGGCGGACCGTACAAACAACGAAATCATGATGGTTTCCAACGTGAAGAAAAATGGAAAACCAATTGGCGCGCTTGGGCATCAAGAAATTGAATTTCATTCCGACCTTTCCTACATGCCGAAACCCGGAACGATTTCGATGCTGTACGCCGTCGAAATTCCGGACACCGGCGGCGCCACGCAATGGTGCAACCTGTATAAGGCCTATGCCGGTCTTGACGAGGCGTGTAAGCAAGGGCTGGCCGGACTGCGGGCGACGCATCGTCACTTCAATGCCGAACAGAATCCGTCCGACATCACGGATCACCCAATTGTCTGCACACACCCGGAAACTGGGCGAAAGACGCTTTTCGTCAGTCCGTTATTCTGCAAGACGGTCATCGGACTTGATGCGGCCAATGGGCGAGAACGACTCGCCGGCTTGTTTGAACACGCGCTTCAAACCAAATATGTGTGGACGCACAACTGGCAGATTGGCGATCTGGTCATGTGGGATAATCGCGCAACCATGCACCGGCGCGAACCCTTTCCCGACACGCAACGCCGCATCATGAAACGAACGCAAGTCTTCAACGACACGGTACCGGTCGCCTAACCTACTGCCGTCGTGAAGCGGCCTCGCGGCGAACCTGTGAGCGGCGTCCCGTTTTAAGCCGCCCCGACCGCTCCTTCACCGAAATAGCGGTGATACATGTCGTAGCAATCCGTATCGAGCGTACGTTTCTTATAGAAAGACAGGAAATGCGCCCAGAACTCGAACAGAACATCCTTGCGCGCCGCGCTGGCGGTGTTGAGCTGATATTCCTCGATCACCGAGCAGGCGTTGCGGAATATATGCGCGTCGCCTTGGTACTTGCCGGCGGAATGGGCCAGCATGCGGATGAGGTCGTCGCGCGCGCCCTTGCCCGCCGGGTCGTGTCGTGTGTTCCAGGTACGCACCAGGGCCACCGCGCGTGACGGGTCCTGGTCGGCAATCGCCGTCTCCAATGCGGCAAGCAGGCCTTCGGTGGCGATGTCCTCGGCCCAGCCGCGCTGCGCATCCGGGTCGGGTGTGGTCACGCCCGGCAGATCGGGGTACGCATCGATCTCGTGGATGGTGTCGGTCACGAACCAAGCGGATAGATAGATCGCCTTCACCTGGTGCGGATTACGGAAATTGCGCATCCAGTAATTGACCACATTGGCGTAGTCGAAGCTGTGCATCGGCACCGTATAGGCGATTGGCGAGCGCAAACGGGTCACGGAATGCATTGCATGCGCGATGTTGACCACATCGCCGATGCTCTGCGGCGCCTTGCCGGCCTTCAGGAGCGCGGTGATGTTATCGGCGACCGCGACAGGGTCGCCCGACATGATCAAATCACGAAGTTGATCCTGCTCCGCTTCCGACAGCGGCGCGGTGTTCTTGTCCATCAGCTCCAGTTGAGCGCCCTTAAAGTGCAGGTTGAGCAAGAAGCAGGCATGGTCGTACAGCGAATGAAAGATAGGCGCGTTACAGACATCCGGCACCGCCAGATAGAAGAACGGCCTCGCCCTATCCCAGCCGACCCAGTCGGCCAGATCGAACATGGCGCGGGTGCGGATCGGTTTGTGACCAATATGGCGCACGCGGCGGAAGGAATTATATTCCTGCTGATCGATGATGGAGGCGAACAGCAACGTATCCTGCAGCCGTTTTTGCTGTTCCGGCTCGGCGGCAAGGCCAAGGAACAGTCGGTAGCTGGTGTCCTTGTCGCCCTGTGTCAGGGCTTTGAACATCCTATCGAAGCGCTCGTCGACCGACCCTTCGACCAGCGGCTCCCGGTCCTCGAAATGGCAATGCTTTTCGCGGCCGATTTCTTCTTCGGGGCATTGTTCCTGTTCGCGCGCATAATGTCCGGGGAAACCGCATTCCAGTTGCGACCAGACGTCGAGCCCTTGTGGAATGTAGTACATACCTTGGACGATGCCGAGGTTCTTCTCCGTCTCCGAAAGCCAGGGTGACAGGTGCATGCCGGCGCGAACACCAAGCATCGCATGATCATAATTGACGTAGCGGAACTCGCCGTTCTCGAGCAGCTTTTCATGTGCCGGCACGTGAAGATATGGCGCCGCCGTGTTCATGGCGTGCAGCGCTAAATCAGGAACCGCATGACCCGCGCGGGCGAGTTGGCAAAAGGTTTCCGTTGCTTCGTGGAACTTGCCGTCGAGTATCAGTTCGTCCAATTGGGCCAGAGACGGGGCGGGCATGGGTTTTCCTTTCGCTTATTGATCCAACAATCGCGAGACAAACCCTTACCCCCTCCAGTTATCTATTCTTGCAGTTCAGACAAATGTCAGGGGGATGGCATCTTGTCGCGGCCTATACTGGACGCTCAAGCGCGTGGGGATTACGCTTGCGATGTCAGTACAACTGCCTGACGGGGAGTATGGGATGTACCGCAGCCGGCCGCCACTTCATATCCATGCGGAAAAAGGCAACATCGCTGTCGTAGCAAAACGACTTGAAGCTGGCGACAACCCAAACCAACGCGACGAATACAACGGCATTCCTCTTCACTACGCCGCAAACAAAGGGCGGGTAGACGTCGTAGCGGAACTGCTGCGGCACGGTTCAGAAGTAGATGCAGTCGGCCAAGATGGTAGAACCGCCCTCCATTACGCGGCCAACAAAGGTAATATCGTCATTGTGAAAAACCTCGTCGAGTACGGCGCGGATATCGGGCTTCTGGACGGGTCAGGCCGCACAGCAGCAGCGCTCGCGGGAGCGCGCAACCGACAGGCCGTTTGCGATTTTCTTGGTTCGCTACCGGCTCCGCACCCGAAAAAGGTTTCCCGTGGGTCTCCCGAAAACAAACTGGCGGCACTACGTGGCGCGGAATCCAGCGACCGCAATCGACAACGCAAAAAGAAACGGGACCAGCCGCCACCCTCTGCAAGGCAAGAACGGACAAGTTCGAAGGCGAGCGGCAACGACGATACATCGGCCCGCGCCTTGGTGATGGCGGAGTTGTGGGCGGGACGAAGCAATGAACTCATTTTGCAAAAATTGAGGGAGATAGGCGAAAGCGAGGAGACGGCATTAAATTTTCTCTCCGCAGGGTTACAGTCGAAAGATGAGCTCTGGGACCTACACCTGAAGGTTCGCGTAGAGCAAATGGAGCATGTAAAAGATTCGGCGCCCCGCGATGGCGGTTATTTCGAAGCCCCGGTTACCATCGAGGAAGGCCTACTTTGTTCCGACAACGAATGCCCTTGTCCGGACGATACGGCCTTGGAACCGGGCCAAACCGGGTTTCTGTATATCAGCGGCGACCTCGTCAAAAATCGGCGCGAGACGCCCCGCTGGGAGGCTATTCTTGCAAGGGACAATGCCTTGGCGGAACAAATGAACGTCGTGCTTTACCGTGCCGGGGGTATCAACACGCCGATATTCCTTTGTTCAGAAGGCGCGGAACGGCGCAATCTCGACATCGATATTGCGGCGGCCGATGCCGTGAACTGGTTCAAGACGGGACTTTGCCCGTTACGAGAGTCGCCGACCAAGAGGGCGTGGTGGCAATTTTGGAAAAAATCTCCCACAAGCAGCGCGAAGCAAACGGAACCAATGCTGGAGACCGCAGGTGCCCCGGCCACCGCCGCGCTTGCCGAACGGCTCGAGAGTAACGAAGAGACGGCCTTCATTCCCGCGTTGCAGGAAGCGGTCACTTACGCGGTGGACGGTAACGACTTGGGCGTTCTCGCCATGGAGGAGGCAATGCGCCGCCGCGCCGGCGGCCGCAAACTCGAATTCATGACGCCGAAGCTGGGCACGCTCACCGCGCGCGACAGCGCAACCGCCATGAACGCCCCCCAGGACTTATTGCGGCTTGTCGAACAGGGCGCGCTATATCAGGATCCGGCCGCGACACAAGATCTGATGTCCGCGTGTATGGCCGTTCACGGCGAGGATGAAATCCGCAATTGCATCCTTGAATCGCGAGCACTAGGCGGCTTGGACGCATTCTACGGATTCCAGCTCCTCTACAACCATATTCTCCAGGCAACGAAGCTGGCCCACGCGCGCGGCCAAAGGTCCTGGACGGAATTGCAAAGCTGACGTCAGCGCCCACACCTTATCGAGAGGTCATTCGGTGATGCCAAGTTCGTCCCGTAATTTATAAACCGGATCGTCGGAACCACGGCGCAGTTGAGCCCATTCGGGTTTTATCGGCGGCGCCGTGCCAACATGAACGCGGGTCGCCTCGAACACCACGACCCGGTGTGCAATCAGCCACGGACCACCGCGCCGTTCAACACGGTCGACGTAGCGCCCGTAGGACGAGAGCTGCACCGGTTCCGACCCATCACCGGCGCCGTATGCCTTTTGTCCCAGGGCATCTAGCGTATGCGCGGTCATGAAATAAGTTTCCACGGCCGCCACCGAATCCGATGCGAACTCAATTAGACAGTTGCCAAGAAAATGCATGCACTGCGGTAACGGCCCAACGCGCGCGCGCGCGAACGCGATAAAACCTTCAACGTCTCCCTTGAAATCGCCATGATCATCGAAGGCGTCTTTGTGATAGACAGCACGGACCGCATCCCAATCTGCCCGATCCACGCCACGGGCATACCGCGCCATGAGGTCCCGTATTTCCTCTCGGTCCACCAATTGCTGTACATTCATTTCCATCGATTTTCTTCTCGTCACTCTAAAAGAACTCAAGGCTTACGACGCCGAGACCATGACGGCATCCTGACGTCGGTCAGGACGCATCATCCGAAAAATAACTTTCGATATGCTGTTCAAGTACGCAATAGATCGAACAATCGGGGCTCGCCCGGCCCCAAGGCGCGATGATCGCGATCCCCAAAACACCACCGATCGCGACGACGCCTAAAAGCATCGCGAACCCAACGCCCAATGTTTTAAGAACGTCGACCCACAGCGGCTCACCAAAGGCGGTCAGATTTTCCTCGCCCGGGCCTTCCGGCCCGCCTTCGGCCTTATCGTCGGATGATTTATTGCCCATGGCGCAGCTTGACCCACCGCCGGAATGCCTGCAACCCCGAAGAGGGCTAAACTTCTTCCCGTGTTATCCGCCGCCGTCGGCCCTAAACCCGAACCCGGAAATCGTTCCGGCCGGACCGGTCGATACCGCGCAGCAGGAAAATGGAATGATTGGACATATTATTCCCCTGGCGGGCCTCGTACATTTCCTGCGCGACGGCGCGGTCATACACCGATGTCGTCGGCATCAGGCGCAAGGTCATGCCGCGCCGGGGTTTGTCGGACGTATTGATTTCCGATCCATGCGCCAAATACACGTCATGCAGCGACATTTGACCGGCTTCGAGCACGAGGTCCTCGACCGCGCTTTCGTCATACTCGTTTGCCAGCAATTCCTGTTGCAAGGTGAGCGCCGGATCGTTCTTTTGCTCATGCGCCATGAGGGTACGATCCTTGTGGGAGCCCGGAATCAGTTTCAAGCAACCGTTCTCCCGCGTGGCATCGTCAACCGCGATCCAGACCGTACACGTCGCCAGCGGCCGGATCGGCCAATACTCGCCATCCTGATGATAAGGCGTCTTCTTCCCGTTGAGAGCCGGCTTGGCGAAGAAACTCATATTCCACAGCGCGATATCCGGCCCGATCACCTGCGCCGCCATGTCGAGAATATTCGGATCTCGGGCGTAGTTTAGAAACGCCATGTCGTATGACAACAAGGCCGAGCAATTGTCACGAAACTCAGGATGGGCCGCCAGCAACCGGTCGTGATCCCGGCGGATCGATGCAAGTGTCACTTCGGGTAGCCGGTAGTCCGGCACGACATAGCCCTTTTCATGATACTCGTCGACTTGCTCTGACGTCAGCATTTCAGGCTCCCGTGGTGGTGGCGTAAACTTCGCTGATCCTAGCCCGGCGTTCCTAAAAGACAAATCCTGGCCATCCGGGAAACTCGCCATACCTTGGTGATTAACGGCGCCGGTTGCGCCTGTATTCCAGCAAGTAGGGCAAGGCGATCGACAGAAACAGGAGAACCCAAAGCACATTTCCCAAACGAGACGAAAACAGTGTCATCACATCACCTTGGGACATCTTCATCGCGCGCAGAAAATACTGCTCCAGCAAAGGTCCCAATATGACGCCGATCAAGATCGCCGCCGTGTGATACCCCGTTTTTCGGGCGATATATCCCAACACGCCGAACGCCAGCGCAAGATACATGTCGAACATATATTCGCGCGGCACGAATGAGCCTACCAGGGTGAAGGCAATGATCAACGGCGCCATATAGGTCGTCGATACCATCGTCACCTGCGACATATACCGGGCCAAGGGCAAGATCGTGAAGATCATCAGGAGATAAGTCACCGCCATCGCGGTAAAGACGCCATAGGCAAGTTCGGGGTTTTCGATGAACAGCTCTGGCCCGACGGTGACGCCGTGATATTGCAAGACAACCAGCATGATCGCCGCCGTCGCGCCACCAGGAATTCCAATGACCAGCAATGGCACCAGCGTCCCCGAGGTCACGCCATTATTCGCCGATTCCGGTGCAATCAGCCCTTCGATATGACCAGTTCCATACAGCTCTGGTGTCTTTGAAAAGGTGCGCGATTGCTGATAGGCGACGAAGGATGCGATGCTGGCACCGGCGCCGGGAATAACGCCGATTACCAGGCCGATAATACTGGTCCAGATGATGTGCCACCATTTCGACAGCGCAATCCGAACACCCTCGAAAGTCTCCGCCCAACGCGCTTTACGCATCAGGGTCTGTCCTTTGTCGGATATGATCGACTGCCCCTCGATCACCAGGAATGCTTCGGATACCGCAAAGAGCCCGACAAGCGCTGGGATCAAGGGCACACCGTCATAGAGCTCAAGAAAGCCCATCGTCCCGCGTGGTGTCGCATAGATATGATCGGCACCGATCGAACCGATCATCAAGCCAAGGAACCCGGCGATCAGTCCCTTCAGCGTATTTCGCGCGGCGATCGTCGCGATCAAAGAAATACCGAACAGCATGACGACGATCATCTCGACGCTGTGCAGATAAAAGGCGACCTGAGCCAGCCAGGGCATCGCCAGCAACGCCAGGATCGTCGTCAGCAAGCCACCCGCGGTCGAGGACACGAACGAAATCGCCAACGCCTGCTGACCCTTTCCAGCCTTCGTCATCGGGTATCCATCTAGCGGCGTCGCCGCGGCCCCCGCCGTGCCCGGAATATTCACCAGAATGGCCGGAATGCCAGCACCCATCCGCGACGAACAGTACAGCGCGACCATGAACACCAAGCCGTTCTCGACTTCCATCGCCAATGTCATCGGCAGCAGGATTATGATTGTGTTGGCGGCGCTGAAACCGGGGATCGCTCCGACGATCAGACCGAGGAAAATCGCCGGCAGGATGATCCACCAGAACGTCAGCGTATGGGCGAACAAGGGGGCGAAGATCGTCCAATCGAACTCCATCTCAGAACAACCCCTTCATGAAGGTTTCGAAGGGCCCCTCTGGAAAACGGGTTTCGAAGGCAAAAATAAACAAGGCGTACCCACTCAAGGAGAGAAGAGCGGATAGCGGTGCGGCGATCCGGAAATTCCGACCGTCCCCCAGCACCATCATCGATGCGAGGAGAAACACGAAGCTTGTCAGGGTGAACCCCGCCCATTCGATCGCGATGATGTAGAGCACCGTCAGCGCCAGCAAGATAAGGCGCTTTGGTATTAGCCGTAGCGGCGACACAAGGCTGCGAAATCGCAGGTCGGACTCACCCTTCAAGACCTGACGGCTTGTCACCGCAACAAACACCAGGCTTAGAAAAATGAGAATAGCCCCGATGAAAAATGCGCTGATCTGCGCCGTCCAAGGTGAATCGATGATGGTTGAAAAATAATACAGCGTAAACGCGACCGCGCAGACGGGAATTACCAAATCGCCACCAACCGAGCGTGATTTCGGACTTTCGGACATGAGGTCGTTTCCCCGCCGAGCAAAGCAACGTCGTAAATGGAAATGGCGGCGCCGCGCTCGCGACGCCGCCCAATGTCGGCTCTATTTCTTGCCGGTCATTAGCGATTTGAACTGTTCACCAATTTCCGTAATGCTGTCCGCATAGGCCTTACAGGCAGCGGCATCGCCATAGCGGATGTTTTCCCATGGCGCTTTTGTCTTCAGAACCGCTTTCTTGTAATCAGGATCATCGAAGACCTTGAGCATCGTCTCATTCAGTATCGCCATTCTGTCGGGATATTTATCCGCCGCGGCCTTCTGAATTGCGAACGCCCGCGCCGAAACCAAAGGCGGGAGCTTCATACCGAAGTGATCGTTCGCGGTCGGCGCGTTTACGCCAAAACTGCTCAAACGCGCACCAAGCCGGTTCTTCTCGTCGAACACCAAAAGCGAACGGAGGACCTTCGTTCCCTTCTTGGAAACGCTGCCCGATGGCAGAACGCCCAAATCCATTTCACCCGTGACCACACCGGCAATCGTATTCTTGCCGCCGGACAGAGGAATAAGGTTGAACTTCGCCTTGGTATGATCGCCGACCGCCAGAATTCCGATGGATGCCGGATGCGCGAGCCGGCTGGTGCCGACATTCAAGGTTCGCTTCTTGCCTTCGGCAATCACGTCATCGATGGTTTTGAACGGACTTTTCGCGCTGACGAACACCACGCTTGGATCGACATCGACGCGGCCGAAGTAAAAATAATCATCTAGGCTGAAGCTCGGTTTCTTAACGACCCAGTTTAGCATCTCCGGGCCCATATTACCGAACAGGAAATTGTAACAATCGGCTTTCGCCTTCCCCATATAGGTCTCGTAACCCACCCGGCCCGCGGCGCCAGGATAGAAGGACGGTTCGAATTTCGTCTTCAAATATTTCTTCCACACGCCCGAAAAGGCGCGCAAATTTCTGTCCGCGCCGCCACCTTCACGCGTCGGCACGAAAACCTTAATGTTTCTCGATGGATAGGTTGCGCCGAACGCCATCGGCGCCGCGGCCATGCCGCCCGCCGCCAATGCCGATGTCAGAAAAACCCGCCGCCTCGGTGTCCAAACCTTGCTCATTTTCGCCTCCCAGATTATTGCAACATAGGAAACCGGGAACAACCAATCATGGCGAGGCTGACTACCGGTCCCTTTGTTAAAATTTTATGATGAGAGTGTCTGTCAGGCTGAAAACACTGTCAACGATACTAATGTATGCCGGCTGCTTAAAGTTAACGAGATCGGCATATTCAAGATCCTGGTTGCGGTGAAAGCGTCCCCGTGAAAGCATTTCCCTCAATCGTGAAACGCAATCGAACCAAGGAGTATTCCCATGGATGTCGGCATGATGATGGTGTTCACCAGCTATGGCCACGAAAACTGTCCCGACAATCAGGTCTGGGACGAAGAGCTCCGCCTCGCCGCGCTCGCCGCTGATCTTGGTTTCGACTGCCTGTGGTCGGCGGAGCATCACTTTAATGACTATTCCTTCGTGCCCGACAACATCCATCTGATGACCCATTTGGCGGCGAAACATCCCGACATCGATGTCGGCACCGCGGCGGTCATCCTGCCCTGGCATGACCCGCTGCGCGTAGCCGAGAACGCCGCCGTTCTCGACATGTTGAGCGGCGGCCGGTTGCGCCTTGGCATGGGGCGGGGCCTGGCGCGGCGGGAGTTCGAAGCTTTCCGCTTGAGCATGGATGAATCGCGCGGCCGCTTCGACGAAGCCGCGCCGATGATCGTCAAGGCGCTCACAACCGGCTACATCGAAGGCGATGGGAAGTACTACAAGCAGCCCCGCACCGAAATCCGGCCAAAACCACAACACGCCTTTGAAGGACGCATTTATGCCGTGGCGTCCAGCGAGGACTCCGTGGTCTCCGCGGCCAAGCTCGGCGCACATATCGTGATGTTCGCCGACCGTCCCTGGGAAATGCGGGCGCCGGTGATTGAAAAAGGCCGGGAACTGCACCGCGAAATTCACGGTACCGAGCCCCCGACCATCATGTTGACCGAGTTCTGCGTCTGCGGCACCGACCTCGCCCAGACCGAGGAAGAAGCGCGCCAATATCAAGGCAAGTTCGTCGAGAGCAATTTCTACCACTACGAATTCCTGGGCGAACATTTCGCGACGGTGAAGGGCTACGATTCCTATCAGCAAAAGGCCGCCATCGCGAAGGAGACCGGCATGGGCGGCGCCGTCGATGGCTTCATGAAGGCGGCAAGCTGGGGCACGCCGGACAAAATCCTGCGAGGTCTCGAGGATCGCCGCGCCGCCATCGGCGATTTCGAACTCAACGTCGCCTTCCGTTTCGGCGGTACACCCTACGAGGTCTCCGAACGGGGCCTGAAACTCTTCGCCAAGGAAGTACTACCGGTGCTCAAATCCTGGGGGCCGGTCGAAGCCGCAACGGCGGCGGAGTGACGATGTGATGCCGCGACATAGAATCCTAACGACCCATGCCGGAAGCCTGCCGCGCCCTGCCCGGCTGGTGGCGCTCTATGCCGCCCGTGCCAATGGCGAGCCAATCGACGAAGATGAATTGGTCCGCGAAGGCGAAGCGGCGACACGCTGGGTGGTCGAACAGCAGCGTAAGGCCGGGATCGATATTCCAAGCGATGGCGAGCAGTTGCGCGAGGCGTTCTTTCTGTACGTGCAACGCCGCATGTCGGGTTTCTCCGGCAGTTGGAAACGGCCTACCCGGACCGAACTAGATGCCTACCCCGAATTCACCGCGAAATGGCAAAAGAGCCAGGAAGGGCAAGTCGCGGTTAGCAATTTTGTCCCCCCAAAAGCCACCGGTCCCATCACTTATGGCGACACCGGCGCCAACGAAGCGGAACTCAACACGTTCGCGGCTGCCCTGAAAGAGATCGGCGGCGATTTCACCGATGCCTTCATGACCGCCCCTTCCCCAGGCATCGTCGCGGCCGCGATGAAGAACGAACATTATCCAAACGAAGACGAATATCTCGATGCGCTGGCCGAAGCGCTGCGGGTTGAATATGAATCTGCACATCGGCACGGCTACCTCCTACAGATCGACGCGCCGGACCTGGCCCTCGAACGGCACCTCTCTTATGCGGACCGACCCATCGCCGATTTCGTCGGCTTTATCGAACGGGTCATTGCCCGTATCAACAAAGCGCTTCGTAATGTGCCGCGCAACCGGGTACGCCTGCATGTCTGCTGGGGAAACTATGAATCACCGCACGACAAGGACGTCGCCCTAAAGGAAATCCTGCCCGCCATCCTTCAGGCCGATGTCGGTGCGTTCCTGCTGCCTTTCGCCAATCCGCGCCACCAGCACGAGATCAAGCTGTTCCGCGATGCGCCACTAGCTCCGGATCAGTCGCTAATCGTCGGCGTCATCGACACTCTCACCAACTTCGTCGAGCACCCCGAGACCGTGGCCGACCGGCTGGAACGCGCCGCGGAAATGGTTGGCGATCCCAAGCGCATTCAGGCCGGCACCGATTGCGGTTTCGACACTTCCGCCGGCATGGGCCGCCTCACCGCCGATGTAGTATGGGCGAAACTGAAGGCCATGAAGGAAGGTGCGAGAATCGCGACCGAGCGGCTTTTATAGCCCGGGGCAGGTTTGGTGTGCCATGGCCGTGCCTTAAGAATTGGCCCACTTCATGCTCTATGAGGTGGAGGCGTGCACGCCGCTCTGATATGTACCTAATTCGAACCTTACTCGAACAGGCGTTCTTGGAGGCTAGGCGTTGGGGCAATTGAAAAAAATCGCAATCCTTGGGGGCGCTGGCAGCGGCGTCATCGTCGCCCAAGCCATTGCCGATCTCGCGAGGACCGGAAGCGCCGTAACCTGCAACGGCTATCTCAATGATGTGGTTCCGCCGGGCGAATCCATCGGGAACCTTCCCGTTATTGGGCCCTTTGACGCATGGCGCGATCTTCCCGCCGATGTGATGCTCATTCCGGCGATACATAAGGTGGGAGATATGGCGAACCGGGTTACGCGCATTGAGGCGCTTGGCATACCTGACGCGCGGTTCGCATCCGTGGTCCATCCCACCGCTTGTATCGCCGATGACGCGGTAATCGGCGCGGGGACTTACGTGGGCCCACACGCTGTCATTATGCCCAGCGCGCGCGTGGGACGGCGCACCTCGCTACGCGCGGGCTGTTATATTAGTCATGATGTTGATATCGAGGATTGGTGTTTCGTGGGCCCAAATTCAGTTGTCAGCGGCCGTTCGCGGCTTGATACGGCGGCGTACTTAGGACCGGGCGTCAATGTCCGCGAGGAAACCTCCATAGGTCGCTATGCAACAGTCGGCCTCGGGTCCGTTGTCGTGGAAAATATACCAGCGGAAACGGTTTTCGTCGGCAATCCCGCGCGCCAAATGAATTTACAACGCCCGTACAACAAACGATGAAGATCCCCTTCAATCGACCCTGCCTCGAGGGCAGCGAACTCGAATATCTTAAAAAAGTTATCGAAACCAAATCCATTGGCGGTGGTGGAACCTTCACCGCGCAAGCGGAAACGTGGCTTAAAAAGCGGCTCGGTGTCCAAAGAGCCCTGTTGACCACATCCTGTACGGCGGCACTCGAAATGGCGGTGATGCTGGCCGATATCCGTCCCGGTGATGAAGTCATCATGCCTTCATTTACGATCTCTTCAATGGCCAACGCCGTTGTACTCCGGGGCGGCGTTCCCGTATTCATTGACATTCGCCCCGATACGCTTGGTCTCGATGAACGGCGGATTGAAAACGCGCTGAGTTCTCGCAGCCGCGCGATTATGCCGATGCACTATGCGGGGATCGCCTGTGAAATGTCGGATATCCAAGATATCGCGGCGCGTCACGACTTGATCATCATCGAAGACGCCGCACACGCTTTTCTCTCCTCCTACAAGAATACGCCCTGCGGCCGTCTCGGAGACATCTCGACCTTTAGCTTCCACGAGACGAAGAACATTGTCAGTGGCGAAGGCGGCGCACTTCTGATCAACCGGGAGGACATGGTCGAGCGCGCGGAAGTTCTCCTCAACCTCGGAACAAATCGATCTCGTTTTAAAAGGGGCGAGGTTGGACGGTATGAATGGCTCGACATTGGTTCCTCCTACCTGCCAAGCGAATTAACGGCCGCCTGCTTGTTCGCACAGTTGGAACAGGCGGATCACATCACCTCCTCGCGCCGGCAAATTTGGCGGCACTACCACGATGCGCTGGCGGCGTATGAGATCGAGGGGCTCCTTTCCAGACCAACCGCGCCGGCAGACCGAGTACATAACGGTCATATCTACTACATGCTGTTCCCGGACAAGGAAACGCGCGAGCGGGTCGCCGGCGCCCTTTTGTCGGCGGGGATCGATGCGCGCACGCATTACGTACCGCTGCACGACACGCCGGCGGGGCGCCGATACTGCCGGACAGCGGACACAATGGCGATCACCACTTCTGTCGCGGAACGGCTTCTACGGCTGCCGGTCTGGGTTGGGCTCGAGCCTAAGCTCGATTGGATCATCGACACGGTCGGATCGATCCTAGCCCAAACCCGATAAGCCATTCGAGAGACAGGGAATTGATCGAACTCAGTATAATCGTCCCAGTCTTCAACAGCGCGGCACTTATCAGCGCGGTCGCGGATCGTGTCATGGCATTCCTGAACCGGGGTGGCCTGTCGGGTGAATTGATTTTCATCGATGATGGCAGTAATGCGGAAACCTGGACGGCCATCGTTTCCGCTTCCCAAAAAGATCAACGGATCAATGGCATCCGGCTGGCACGAAATTATGGTCAGCACAGTGCCTTGATGTGCGGGTTGCGCGCCAGCTCCGGTCGCTGGGTTGCGACAATCGATGACGACCTCGAAAATCCACCAGAGGAAATCGAAAAATTGCTCGAGGTCGGGCGCGCCGGAAGTGATCTGGTGTTCGGCCACTTTCACCGTGCACAGCGGCCGCTCGTCCGGCGTCTGGGTAGTTGGTTTATCAATGCCGTCAATCGGGTGGTTTTTCGAAAGCCTGCGGGCGTTACCGTTAGCAATTTTCGATTGATTCGCCGAGATGTCGTGGACGCCGTCTGTCAACACAACATCGCCGAACCCTATATAACGGGCCTCGCCTTACTAAGCGCAGAAAATGCGGCGAGTGCGAGCGTGCGTCATGAGCAAAGCCGGCTCGGCGAGAGCCGCTACTCCTTGGTGCGGCTTCTGATGCTCACGAAAATTGTGTTTTTGGCTGGCCTAAGATCGCGGATAGGCACCGGGCGCCATATGCCGGCGGAAACGCTTCCCTATCATGTCGCGGAAACAGTCGGCGATGTCACGCTTGAGACACACACGCCCGACAAGACGCGGCATCGCTCTAAAAGCAACCAACCTCTCCCGAGGACGCAAGGTCTTCGCGGCATCTATCAAAGGATATTTTCGCGAAATCCGGATAGGCGACTGGATGCGTCGCTCGCCATATTGATCGCACTGGTAGGCCTCGCATTTGGTTTTCATCGAATTCAGCAAACGGAAGTCGGCGGCCCAGCCCGCGATGCGATTGTAAGTCAGGCATTGCATGCACCGGCGGTCATGGTGGCTTGTGGACGGGGGTTCGTCGATATCGCGCCGGGCAAAATCCCGCTACTGGACCGTTTCCTGAACCTCGAGATCGATGCATTCCCTTGCCAGGATATCCCTGCGGACGCGGAAACGCGGCCACCGGACGGGTGGCAGAATTATTACCGCTACCTCATGCACGCGATCGGTTTCGTTTGGACCGTAACCGGCGTCTCGATCACCAGCGTGTTTACATTTTATGGCGTTGTTTTCGCGGCTGCGCTTTGCGCGCTCTACGGATTGATGCGTCAGGCTGTCAGTCCTGTTCTCGCATTGGCCGCGGTAGCAACGATTGGAAGCTCAAACCTCTGGCTTTCGACGCTGCCCAGCCTCTACTACTTCATCAAGGCACCGTTTTTTCTCGTCGCACTCATGCTCATTCTAACGCTGGTTCTGAAACCGCCTCGGGGTATCCGGTTCCCTGTTTTCGCGCTGATCCTCGGCATGCTTATTGGTATCAGCCTTGGGTTTCGGCGTGACCTGCTGGTCATCGTACCCCTATGCGTTTTGGTGCTGCTGTTCTGTACGCGCGATACAATTTCGCGAAGCATCGGTAGCGGGATGGTTGGGATCGCCGCCTTCTTTCTTGGCCTGATAACCGCGGGATGGCCAATCCTCTCAGCCTTATCGGAGGGCAGTAACACCGGACACCTCGCTCTTATCGGGTTATCGGGCAATTTCACGCAATCGTTGGGAATCTACCCGTCCTTCTATGATTGGGGCCGGTTTGACGACGACACCGATATTTATGCAATCACCAATGCCTACGACCGCATGGTATTCGGCGGAAAAGCGTATCTTGTCTCGCGAATGGAGGGCTACGACCGAGCGAGTTTCGATTATTTTCTCAACATCATCACGGCATTTCCGGCCGACTATCTTTTGCGGCCCGTCGCGGCCGCAATGAACGCCCTTGGCGGATTTTTCAACTCAGGCCTTCTAGCGGGCCTCATGATATTCGGTGTGTTTCTTGGTCTGTTGGCGGCGGCAAACCTTCGCGTCG
>JAJFJC010000110.1 GCA_021774385.1 Alphaproteobacteria bacterium | reverse complement strand
TCGTCGGGTACCCAGTCGGCCAGTTGGCTCATTAAGGCGCCGTCATTGGGCATGACGCCCTTGAGCCAGGGATGCGGCCAATCCGTGCCCCAGACGATCCGGTCTTCGTTCGCCTCGATCAGCGCTTTCGCATAGGGATTCACATCGTTGTAGGGCGTTGCGGGAAGAGTCGTGATGCGGTAGGTGCCGGTCAGCTTGACCCAGCAATTGCCGTCCCGCAGCAGGTTTAGGAATTCCTGAAAACCTGGGTGATCAATGCCATTGTCGGTCTTCATGTAGCCCAGATGTCCGAAGGAGACATCGACCGCCATGCTGTTCATCGTGTCGCGCAGGTCTTCGAACGCGTGCACATGGATCAGCACTTCCAGATGCCATCCCATATCCTTAATGCGTTCGGTAAACTTACGGACCGCGCCGATGCCGTCGAATGGCATGCCACCCTTGTCGACGATATTGACCCGCGCACCCCGTACGCCGCGTGCGTGCAAGGCTTCCAGTTCCCGGTCTGTGATACCCTCATCCACCGCCGCGACCGCCAGAAATTTGCCATCCATCTTGTCGACTACGTCCAGCATGCAGGAATTATCCGTACCGTAAACGCTGGGTTGGGTCAGGACCGCGCGTTCGACGCCGCCCAGCGCCTTATGCAAGGACAGGTATGAGTCCAAGGTCGCTTCCGGTGGCGTGTAGCCCCGCGCGGGTGAAAAGGCGTAGTCGCTTTCCGTGCCGAAAATATGCGCATGGCTGTCAATGGTGCCGGCCGGCAAGTCGAACGTCGCCCGTGTCGGTTCCGGATTGGGCCCTTGGCAGGCGGGGTATTCGTCGTTGCTCATGAAAAATTCCTTCTAGCCATTCCTTAATGTTTTTCGTTGCCATAGCGATATCGTTGCCAACAGCGCGACCCCTGCGATATTGACCGCGTATCCCGGTGCCAAATCCGCCACCGATATATTCATCGGCAGGAAGCACATCGCGGATGCCAGCGCCAACAATATCCACTCCACTTTGCTCGCCGTTCGATGCAGATACCCCATCGTCCAGGCGGCGAAGGCCAATGCACCGACCGTCGCGGTTGCCATGGTCCATGCCGCGCCCGCCGGGTCGTCGAAATTCAGGATTGGTGTGAACGCGAACAGCAATGGGATGACGTAGAGCATCTTGGCGAAACGGAAGCTCATCCAACCGGTCTTCCAAGGGTCGGCTTGGGCGATACTCGCGGCTACGAAGGCACCGAGACAGACCGGTGGCGTGATATTGGAATCCTGACTGAGCCAAAACACGATTAGATGGGCCGCTAAGATCGGTACGCCAAGCTGATCGAACGCCGGTCCCGCCAATACCACGAGCACCAGATAGCTGGCCGTGATGGGCAGCGCCATGCCCAATAGCAGAGACGTAAGGGCAACCAACGCAACGGTCAGGAACAGGCTGCCGCCGGCCAAATCGACCAGCAGGAGGCTCATCTTCAGGCCCAGGCTGGTCATGGCGATCATGCCGACGATAACCCCGACGGCGCCCGCCGCGCCGCCGACAAGAAGTGAATTCCGCGTACCGGTCACGAGTGTTTTCAGGATGACCGGCAGGGTCATGACATGGTTCGGCAAGCTGGCGAATTTGAGTTTGGCCAGCCCGATCCGAACCCAGTTAATCGCGACGACGGAAAGGATCGCCATGAAGGCGCACCAATCGGGTGAGTATCCCTTGATGAGAAATCCCAACAGAACCACGAAGGGTAACAGATGGAACCAGCCTTCGCGAAACACCGTCCCCGGCCGGCGCATTTCCGTTTCGGGCAGTCCCTCGATACCTTGTTTCTTGGCTTCGAAATGCACGATCATGCCGATGGACAAGAGATATAAGAGCGCCGGCACGGCGGCGACCGCGATAATTTCGAGATAGGGAACGCCCGTGATCTCGGCCATGACGAAGACACCGGCACCCATTACCGGTGGCAGGAGTTGGCCGCCGAGCGATGCCGTGTTTTCGACCGCACCCGCGACGATGGGCCGGAATCCGACACGTTTCATCAGAGGAATGGTGAAGGAACCGGTGGAGACGATATTGGCGAGACTGCTGCCGGAGATCGATCCGAAGATCGCGCTCGCGATCACCGAAACCTTGGCCGGGCCGCCCGCCGATCGTCCGGCGATGCTGAGGGGAAACTCGATGAAGAACTGGCCCATGCCGGAGCTTTGCATGAACGCACCCAGGAAGATGAAGATCAGCACGAATTGCGCCATGACATTTGTCATGACACCAAAGATGCCGTCCTGGGAATACAGGATGTAGTCGATGATACCCTCGACGTCGACGCCGCCATGGGCAATGGCTTCGGGGAAGTAATCCCCGAAATAGGCATAGATCATCGCGAAGATGCCAATTCCGGGTATCCATGGTCCCAAGGCCCGGCGCGCCACTTCCAGCGCGATGACCGTTGCGATTGCCGCGATAGCGAAGTCTGTCTTGGTCCAGGCACCCGCCCGCTCGATCAGGTTTCGGTACTCCCACATGAAGTAACCGATGGAAAGACAGGCAAGCCCGATCATGAAAATGTCGAGTGCCCGAGGCACGCGCAACGCCCCCGCCAGCGCCGCCGCGGCGCAAATCCAAAGCATGAAATCAAGGGCCGCCGGTTCCTGCGATTCAAGCAGGTCGAAACGCAAAACCGCCGCGGCCACCGAAATGGTAAAGAGGCCGCCTAACCCCAACGCGAGCGGACTGGGCGTATGCCAATCAACACCTTTCCGCATCGGCAGAACCAGGAGCGCCAGGACCCAGGTCACGAGGGTGAAGACACCCAGATGGATGTGATCCTCGGCGATACCCGGTCCGGCCGACCAGAGGGCGAATAGGCCCAACCCAACCGCGGGCGCCTGAAAAGCGAACTTCCAAAATCCGGTTAACTGATGTGCAACGCCGACGGATGTATCGCTCTCCGCCGGCTCGGTCGATAAGGGCTGCACGGTGTCTAAATCCCCAACGTAGCAGGAAAACCCCAACGCGCATGGTTACCGCGCGTGGGAATTCCCTCTACAGGTCCGGTTCGAAGGCGGGGCTTAGCCTTTGGCTACCGGCCCATTTCCTTCCAGAATTTCGCCGCGCCGGGATGCAGCGGTGCGACTAGGTTTTTCAGGCCATTGGCAATTGTCATCTGCTTGGCGCGCCCCCCGAAAGCGGCGGTCAGGAATTTCTTACCCTCCGCAGCGTAGACACCCTTGAGGATATTGTAGACCGCTTCGTCCGACATGTTTTTGTTGGCGATCATTAAAGTGCCTGTACCGATGGTCATCGAGTCCTGACCGACCTTCGGATAGACGCCGCCGGGAATGGTTGTCGGTTCGAAGTACGGGTATTTTTTGTAAAACCCGGAAGCCTTCGCCGGCGCATCCAAATCGATGAAGCGAATGTTTATCTTATTCGCCGTGCCGCGAATGAAACCGCTGCCGATCCCAGGGTGCCAATTGTAGGCGTCGACCTTGCCGTTCACCAATTGATCGGAACTCTTTTTGCCCGCATAGACATCCTTGAACGAACCCCAAAGCCCGACATGTTTTAGCAGTTTAGTCAGGTTTTTGGCCGAGCCCGAACCCGGACCGCCCATGGATATGGTCTTGCCCTTGATGTCCGACAGGGCCTTGATCGCGCTGTCCGCCGGAACGACGAAA
Source organism: Alphaproteobacteria bacterium (assembly GCA_021774385.1). Lineage (GTDB taxonomy): Bacteria > Pseudomonadota > Alphaproteobacteria > UBA8366. The sequence goes on along the minus strand of JAJFJC010000110.1, from coordinate 3,239 downwards.
TGGCCGACCGAGCCGAATACGAACGTCATGTAACGCACGTCGGAAGCGGCACCCTTGAAAGGCTCCAATCCTTTAACCCCGTCATGCAGATCGCTGGCGAAGACCAGACCCATATCCGATTTTCCTGCGTTGACCTGCCGCGTATTGTCGAGCGATCCCGCCGATGCCTTCGACGACGCGTTGAGGCCACTGACATGCTTCGTGATATAGGCGGCCCAGCCGCTGGCGACCCGATTAAAGGCGCCCTTGGTCTGACCGCCATTGATAGTGATGCGCGTATCCGCCGCCGATGCCGGTGATCCCGTGAACAGCGTGCCAATCGTCAACGCCACGATGGCGGTTCCGAAAAATAATCCGTGTTTATGCGTCCCTATATTCATAGCTCAGAAGCCCCCCTTAAAAGCAAAGTTATCCGTGTGATTCGTAAATCGGCTTAAAGCCTATCGAAACAGCAAAGCCATTGGAATACAATATAAGGTTGGGGCGTAATTTAAGATTACGTCCGCAACGCGGGGGGCGTCAGTGGCGCGGTGCGTGTGACGCCTGGTGGCAGGTTTATGCCTTGCGGCCGGCCGGTTTTCGCGTCCGTGCCATAACGGGCGAAATAGGCGTCGGGCATTGGCCAGCCATCCGGCACGCTAAGCCAGAGGCGAAGTAGATGGCGCTTGCGTTCTGGCTCAAGCCAATCCTCATACGCCGTGCGGCTGTGCAGCAGCACCAGATTGTTGACGAGCTGTATGTCGCCGGGCCGAAAGTCCATTTCCAGTTTGAAGCGCGGATCGTCGGCGAGGGTCTGTACCAAATCAAGGGCGTCATGCTGCGCTTCGGTCAATTTTGGCAGTTGTTCGAAACGCTGGGCACTGCGGATGAAGCGGGGCACATAGCTGGCGACGACACGTTCGCCGGTCGGCATGAAAACAGGCATTTCATACCAGGGTTCCTGTCCGGCGACGCCTTCTCCGCGTCGGTCGTAATAAAAGGAATGCGTCAGTATCTCGGCCAAGTCGGGCCGTTGCGCGGCTATTTCGTTCCATAGGGCGGCGGCGCTAACAAGGCCGGACTCGCCGCCCGTCTTCGCGCCGTGGAGGCAGAGGAGGCCGACGATCTCGGCGCCGATATCGGTATGGGAAGGCAATGAATCGCTGGATTGGTGCCCGCGCTGATTGGGGTTGTCCGCATCACCGCCGACATCGGTTACGTGGCCGAGTACATTGCCGACGGGGTTTTGCGTTACCGGCGTTCCGATCCGGGTACCGATCGCCCAATAGGCACGGGCCGTTCGCTTCCGTGACCAGTCCGCGACCGGCACGCCACGCAGTAAGGCGAAGCCCCGTCCATTCACGACGTCATCGCGAATCCTCGCCAGAACCGGGTCGAGGAGGGGCATAACGAAATCCGCCGACTTGAGGGGTACGATATCCTGGTCGATGACCGCGTCGGCAACCGTTTCCAACTCGCTGATTTCGGCGTCCGAAAACGAATGGGCCCAATCGCGCCGCGCGGCCATGTCCGGCCCCAACCAAGCACCTTCACCGGCATGTGTTTGTAATGCTGCCATCAATACACTTCCCTGTCGGTGTTATTCGATACCTCAATCAACGGCACAACGCTTCATTGATTATTCCAATGCGCGCTGCAATGACTGTACCGTATCCGCCAGTGCCGCCGCTTCATAGGGCCGTGGCGGATGGACGCCCCAGATAGGGTTAGGCCAGGCGTCGTCGGTTTTGAAGCGGGCGACGACGTGGATATGCAGTTGCGGCACCATATTGCCAAGCGCGGCAACGTTGATTTTATCGGGTGCGTGTAATTGGGTGAGGGCGTGCGACGCGCGGTCAATCTCCGTCATGAGTTGCGATTGATCGGCTTGCTCGAGGTCATGCAGGTCGGTCATGCCCGCACGTGCTGGGACTAGGATCAGCCATGGGTAGCGGCTGTCGTTCATCAGCAGGACGCGGCAAAGTGGCCACTGCGCGGCTTTCACCGTATCGGCGGCAAGCGTCCCGTGCAGTTCAAACTCAGACACCTCAGGCCGAAATTTCCGTTTGCTCGCGCGGAGACGGCGGTGCGCTGGCATCCGGTGCCGACTCCCCGGAAAATGCAATGCCCTTATAGTCGGTCGCGGCGACATCGTTGATGGTCGCGACATATTTCGGCATGCCGCCATTGTAGACAAGATAGCGGATCGTGCCTTCCTCGTGACCCTCGACGTTCGAGTTGTAACCGGTGAACCACGACTTCGCCTTACGCATCAGCATGATCTCGTACATTTTCGTGACATGGTCGGTCCACCGCGCCGCGGCTTCCACCGTAACTTCGGCGCGGGTATGGCGGTGTGCCCAAATGTATTCAAGCAGATTGGTGACCCAGTTCACGCCGACCTCGATGCCACGGGGGTAGTTGGTCGATGCGGAACCGCTCTGCGGGCCGTTCGGCATGAACAAGTTCGGGAAGCCATCGATGAAAACGCCAAGGAAGGTCGAGATTTCGGTGCGCCATTTATCCCGTAACCGCGCGCCGCCGACACCTCTGATATCGATACGGTCATGCGCCCCGGTCATGGCGTCGAATCCGGTAGCGTAAATGATGACATCGAAATCATAACCGGTTTCCGTTGTACGTAAGCCTGTCGCGGTGACCCGTTCCAGCGGCGCTTCGTTCAAATCGACCAGGTGGACGTTTGGCAGGTTGTAGGCTTCGTAATAATAGGTCTCCAAGGGGACGCGCTGGACGCCGAAACCGTGATCGCGCGGGATCAGTTTTTCGGCGATGGCGGGATCCTTGACGCGTTGACGGATGCGCCCGGCGATATATTCAGAGAATTCCGCGTTCGCCTCCTCGTCGGTGAAGATTTCGCGGAAGTTTCGCAGCCAGATACCGAAGCCCTGTTCGTCATAGAGCCGGTCCCACATTTCCACGCGTTCCTCGCGTGAGACTTCGTAGAAGCCGCGCCGGTCCGGCTCATGCTCGAAACCGCCAGGGGTTCGGGCGCAGGTGGCGAAAATATCGTCATAGCGGTCCCGGATTTCAGCCATTTCCGCTTCGGAGATTTCGCTATTGTTGAGCGGAGCGGCCCAATTGGGGCGGCGTTGAAAGATGGTCAGGTCACCGACTTTGTCGGCGATTTCGCCGATTACCTGAATCGCCGTCGCGCCGGTGCCGATAATGGCAACCTTCTTTCCGGCGAGATCAACCGGCTCGTGCGGCCAGTCGAAGGTATGAAACGACTCACCCTTGAA
>JAJFJC010000109.1 GCA_021774385.1 Alphaproteobacteria bacterium | reverse complement strand
ACTAAACGATAGCCAAGCTTTTCGGCCACTTGGCGCTGCAGTGCTTCAATTTCGGAATTTTGGAATTCGACTACCCGACCTGTTTCTATGTCGATCAAATGATCATGGTGCGAGTCGGACACTTCCTCGTAACGCGCGCGGCCATCTCCAAAATCATGTCGGTTTAGAATGTCGTGCTCCTCGAACAGACGCACGGTTCTGTAAACCGTTGCAATGCTAATCCTTGGATCGATCTCCGTTGCCCGTTTGTGAACCAGCTCGACATCGGGGTGATCGTCCGATTCACCAAGGACTCTGGCGATCACGCGTCGCTGCCCCGTAATTTTTAAGCCTTTCTCATGGCATAACTTTATAATTTGATTTTGCACTCTTCGCCCTCGCTACTTTCGTAGCCGCCATCAACAGAAGCTTCATCGAGCATATATAGTTCTAACATGGCCTGTAGACCATGATTTCGATCAAACTAAAGGGACAATTCGATCAGCTTTTTCCGCCGTGGCGTGGGCGCGTTCCCAAACCGATCGCTTTCGCGAGCTTACTTCGCTGCTTCGCGTAATTAGGCGCAACCATTGGATAGTCGCTCGCCAGACCCCATCGTTCCCGATATTCATCGGGCGTCATATTATAGGCCGTTTTTAGATGCCGCTTCAGCATCTTAAGTTTTTTACCGTCTTCCAAACAGATAATAAATTCGGGTGTCACGGATTTTCGAAGAGCAACGGCAGGAGTCGGTCGTTCGCTGTGGGGTTCGGCACCCTTTCCAACATTGGCGAGCGTTTTATAGACTTGCTCGATAAGGTTGGGTAAGTCCGACATCGCTACCGAATTATTCGACACATGGGCGGCGACGATTTCGGTCGTCAGCCCAAGGACCTCACTGGCTTTAATATCTGCATCGTTTGTGTCGGACATTTTATCTACACTCTTGCAATCCAGTTTTATTATTGAATGCCGATGTTTTCGGCGTATTTAAACAGTAGAAATGGAAAAGTATTACTTCTTTTCCATTCACTTGTCTTTGAGATCTAAATACATCGCTACTAATTGATTGAATGTCAAGTAAATTTAGCGGAAACATCATATCTATCAGTAAAATATGACTCTATTAATTTACTTTTTACATATGTTGAGTGTTTAGATTCTGAATGTTTTCTAATTGTCGCCTCAAAATTAAGGCGGTTACCCGACCGCCACCGGGATTTCGGTAGTAATCGGGCCTTTGACCGACAATTTCGTACCCCGCTTTGCTGTAAAGCGCGCGCGCGGCCTGATTGTCGATGCCAACCTCCAAGAATACCTCGCGGGCACCTTGGATCGCGGCGACACCGTTCATCGCGTCCAGCAAGACCAACCCAATACCGTGGCGTCGAAATTTGCGCGCAACCCCGATGCTGAACACCTCGGCTTCATCCGCCGCGCATCGCGTTATGATGAATCCTGCTGGCTTCGCTTGATCTTCCAAAGTCGAGAATGCCAATAACGCCCAACTTCCGCGTGGTCGAAGATACTGTTCCACAGCCAATTTCGGTTGAAAGTCTTCGAAGCTCTCGGCGTAGATGGCAGCCATTGCATCGATATCGTCAGTGCCAGCAAAGCGAACCTTGATCGTGTCCGGTTCGTTCATTGGATTTGCACCGTCGGCAAGTGCGCATCGGGTGAACGGAGATACAGAGGTTTTGGGGGCGCTGTGAGGTTCGGGTTTTTGCTGTATCGCGCGGCACCAATCGCAGCGATGATGGCGGCATCCGGTAGGGTCGGACCGATAAGCCTTTCTAACGCCGGGGCACGGTCCGAAATCGCGTCCAAGATGGCCATCGATGCGTTTCCTCCAATGGCGACGGGGCCTGAAGGCAATATCGGTTCGATGTCCGATGGTAACATGGCTCCAGGCTCACAGAGCGGTCTTTTGGCGTCGTCGAACAGTTGCACATAGATATCCGCTCGTTTTGAATCCAATGCGATCAAGAACGGTTTCCCCGCGGGCGATTGTGCTTGTGCTATTGCCTCCAGAGTTGTCACGCCAATAATCGGTATCCGCCCGGCAAGCGCAAGCGCGCGCGCGCTTGCAAGTCCGATGCGTAGGCCGGTAAAGCCACCGGGACCAACCGTTGTAACGATCAAATCGATGTCGCGAAACGTCAATGTGGCGCGTTGCGTGACATCTTTGACCAGGCACATCAATACTTCGGCATGGCCCCGCCGCATTGTTTCGAAGCGGTGCGTAATGACGGCATTATCGCGCCAAATGGCGGCGGAACAGGCTTCCGTCGCGGAATCGATGCCCAGTACGTTCATTCCTGATTTCACAGCACGGTACAAGCCTCTTCAAAAGAGAAACGGGGGCTTCGGGGAAATAGAGCCGAGGGATCGCCATAACCAAGGTTGCATAGGAAATTCGACCGGACATTTGTGCCCGCGAAAAACAGTTCATCTACCTTGTTGTTCTCGAAGCCCGACATGGGCCCGCAATCCAGGCCGATTGAGCGGCATGCCAGCATGAAATAGGCACCCTGTAGAGAGCCGTTGCGCATCGCTGTTGTGTCAATCAGCGCTTGATTGCCCGTAAACCAGGCGCGCGCATCGTCATGAGGAAACAGAAATGGGAAATGTTCGTAAAATTCAAAATCATTCGCGATTATCGCCGTAACCGGCGCGGCTACCGTCTTATCGTGATTGCCGCCGCTAACACAGGTCAGAAGCACTTCCTTTCTCTTGCCTGATCGAACGAAGACGATTCGCATGGGTGAACAGTTGGCGCTGGTCGGCCCCATTTTGGCGAGGTCGAAGGCCGCCCTAAGTGTCGCGTCGGATACGGGTTTGTCTTGCCAACCGTTATGCGAGCGTGCCTCGCGAAAAATCAGATCACAGGAGGCATCATCAAGTATCGTTTTTTCTGTCATACTCTACTCCATTTACGCGTTCTTCTCGCTCCAAACACCGCGAACGGCCGACTACCATGATACTTGAGAGCGTGGGCCGTAAAACGCTAGTATGCGCGCGTGATTACGTGCTTGCATGATTTCCGCGCAAAACTCAACCGCGCGGCGCGCCATATGTTTGTCTCGGTGTGCGTATTGGGGGGGCTTGCGCCATCGGTTGCCGCCGACAGCGCGGTGGTCGTTATGTATCACCGGATAGGCGAAGAGTCCGAGTATCCGTCGACAAGCGTCTCGAAGGAACAGTTCGAGGCTCATATTACGATTTTGAGGAATGGCGCTTACACGGTGTGGCCACTTGGCGATGTCGTCGCGGCCTTCAAATCGGGGCGATCAATTCCAGACAGAACTGTCGCGATCACGTTCGATGACGCCTATAAATCCATTTACGAAACGGCGTGGCCAATACTCAAAAAAGCAAATTTCCCCTTCTCCTTATTTGTATCGACGGATTCCATTGACCGGAAGACCGCGGGTTTCATGACATGGGATCAAATTCGTGAAATGCATGGCGCCGGCGTCACCGTTGGAAATCATACACGAACCCACCTTCATATGGCGGCTTCCGCCTTGGGTAGAAATCTGGAAGAGATCCGTCATGCGCGCCATCGGTTCGAAAACGAGTTGTCATTCACACCTACGCTATTTGCCTATCCATATGGAGAAATGAGTAGTGCCGTGCGCGACCTCGTAATCGGCGAAGGCTTCGTGGCGGCTTTCGGTCAGCATTCGGGCGTCGCTCACGCGGGAGACGATTTATTCTATTTGCCGCGCTTCGCATTCAATGAACGTTATGGCACCGCCGCGCGCTTTGAGCGCGCCATCGACGCATTGCCGTTGCCGGTAAGCGGCATGACGCCGATGGATCCGTTGATTGGTGCCAATCCACCCGCATTTGGATTTAGTGTCGATCCCACGCTGGAACGATTAAACTTGTTGGCCTGCTACCATTCGCAGTTGGGCAAGGTCGATCTTACGCGGTTGGGTAAGGCGCGCGTTGAAATTCGTTTCGCCCAACCGTTTAAGCGTGGGCGCTCTAGGCTAAACTGCACGATGCCGGGGCCGAATGCACGATGGCGCTGGTTTGGCCGTCAGTTTTACGTGCGTGAAAACTAAAGCGTTTTCATCGTTTAGGCATCGGGACGAAAGACAACAACGGAATCGCCTAACTGCGCAGCATCGAGCGATTGAAGATCGTTCTTCCGAATAATTCCTTGAAGCAACGATACGTATTTCGCACCCTTTTCGGAATAGCTGATGAGCGTTTCCGCGATCGCCATGCTGTTAAGGGGTTTATCCGATATTCGCGACTTATTTCGTACCTTCCGGAAGTTAAGATACGCACGGTGCGTGTTGAGATTTCGCAAATAAGAATCAACGGATTTCGTCAAGCTTTCGAATGCTCGCACCTTATGGGTCCGGCCTGCTTCACGTTTGAGCGGGACCAGTCCGGCATGGTCGCTTGTTGTCCATTGGCCGAACGGCGCATTGCCCTGTTGCGCGAAACGCGATGTACCCCAGCCGCTTTCCACCGCGGCCTGAGCGAGTGCAAGTGAAACGGGAATCGTATCCACGCGAAGCGATAATGCCGCGAATTTATCCTGCTTGACCTGATATTCTTGGAAAAGTGCATTGAGCCACAAGGCTTCTTCCTCGCTAAGCCTTCGGCCATTTTCCCTTTTTTCCCGTAACGTCAGCATCCGCGCGCGTTGTTCGCGAACCCGATTATTCGCTTCTAATATGTACGGCAGCATGAACCGTAGAAAAACGGCTTTCCTGTCCTGGGCCTGACGCATCTGTGGCAAGTCATGCGGTAGCGAAGCATGAAGGACGCGTGGAACGGATATTTTTCCGCGACGCACGGCATCCAAATTATATCCGGCGACAGAGAAGGCATCCTTGACTTTCGCAACCGAAGCAAAAAGTCGGACCGTCTCCGGCTTAGCCAAATTCGCACTGCTCGCCGTAGCCAGCGGCGCCTTGGATTGATTCGTCAAGGCGCTATCGGCGGAATCCCAGCGCACCAGGATGTCGTTCATAAGCGATGTTGAGCCGGCGATCATGGCGACAGCCACTGAAGCCGCGACAATACCGCTTCTACTCGGCCGAAGCATGGCTAGCTTACTATTTATACGCTCTAAGGATCTCATCCCTTGTGACCCTTTCAACGCCCCGTGTGTCCACCCGTAGGTCGCAAATACCGTCCGGCATATCGCCGTTGTTAGTTTTATTGTGATTTAGAGTGTTGCGCGTACTTCGACGACTTCTGGAATGTAATGGCGCAACATATTTTCAATGCCCATTTTGAGCGTAGCTGTTGAGCTCGGGCAACCTGCACACGCGCCACGCATTTCAAGGTAGACAATGCCCTGGTCAAAACCGTGAAACGTTATATCACCGCCATCTTGTGCGACGGCGGGCCGAACGCGCGTTTCCAGCAATTCCTTAATTTGAGAAACGACTTCGTCGTCTTCCTCGGTGCTATCGGTTGTTGTCGTTACCGCATCTTCATTCAGTACCGGGTTACCAGCGGTGAAATGTTCCATGATGACGCCAAGGATGGCGGGCTTCATCACATACCAGTCCTGTTCGGGAGTCTTGGTCATCGTAATGAAGTCGTGGCCAAAAAAGACCGCGGCAACGCCGTCAACCTCAAACAGCCGCTCCGCGAGCGGCGACCGGCCCGCAGCTTTCGCCGGATCGGTGAAATCAGCGGTACCGGATTCTAGGACCGTTTGCCCCGGCAAAAACTTTAACGTAGCCGGGTTTGGGGTCTGTTCAGTTTGAATGAACACCTGTGCACGCTCCAAGATAAGGTTTGCAAAAATCATCCTAGAGATGGTCGAAATGCAGGTAATTATCAAGCCCAAAGCGTGGAACGGAGGCTAATCAAACCCTTATTTTAAGTCTATGTTAAGTATAATAAATACGCGATATCAAGGCCTTATAGCTTAATCAAAAACACGAAAATTTTCACTAAAATATGAACTAAAATTTTGGTTAATTTCGTCAATCCCGCTTGAAAATTAGCAAAGAACGCCGATTCGAGTGTTTGCAGAACGTACGGCCACAACGCTGAAGTTGCGGCGCGGGCTCACATTCGAACCAGGGTTTCCATATGTCATATGGTGTTGATTGACGAGATTCCGGGGATCGTCGCAACTCAGCGATTTGAGTCGGTGACAACATGTTCCGAGGTTTTCCGGCAAAAGTACTGGCGGTTGCGATTTACGTAATCGCGATAATTTCCTCGTCACTCAACGACCCCGGAACGAGGGTTATGGGAACGTGGAGCTGACTGGTGCCGCGACTAAGAAGATAGTCAATGATCGGCCCTGGCCCGCCGCGACCAACACCAGCTCCCAGGACCAAAATCGATACGGAGGGCTCTTCGTCGAGCAGTTTGACCAACTCTTCGCGGCGGTCGCCTTCGCGGAGATAGAAGGACGGCATTTTTCCCGACCACTCGTGCACCTCGGCGGAAAGCGTTTGCAGAAGCTCCTCTGCCTCTTCGCGTTTTTCCTCGCGCATGATTTCCTCCACGGCCATCCAGTGCTGGAAATCAGCGGGTTCTTGGACATGCAACAAGGCAATTCGCCCACCGGAGGTTTTGGAGCGCCGGCAAGCAAAGTGCAAAGCGACCTTCATCTCTTCGCTGTTGTCGACGACGACGAGAAAAACGCGTTCGTTCGTTGACTTGGCGGCCGAGGGCGGGTTGCCGTTTGAATCGGTCTTGATGTCGCTCATGTCGCGCTCCTGTCGGCATGACGTACGAAATTCATGATCTCATCCTGCATGGTGAAGGCATACCCCGCAACCGAGTACTTGGTCCATCGAATTTGCATACAGGCCGATGTCTCATTTAAGTAGGGGCAATCGGTTTGAGTCTGATCGTCAGACTGCGGATAGGTGCACCGCGATTCCTGCGACGTCGCGAGATAAATCGAACTAAGGAGATGGCATGATGGAACTTATTGATATAGAGGCGACGGCGTTGCGTGCCAAAATCGGTGCGGGAAAGGTTACGCCGGTCGAGATCCTCGACAGTTGTATCGCAAGGATTGAAGCGACCAACCCTATTCTGAACGCGATGGTTGAATTGCGTCTGGAAAAAGCGCGGGACGAAGCCGTTCATGCGGAACGCGCAGTTGTCGCGGGCTCGGACCTGGGTTCGCTGCACGGTTTGCCTGTTGCGGTCAAGGAAGCGGAAAATGTCGAAGGTCTCCGGACAACAAAAGGGTCGCCACTTTATGCGAATGTCGTCGCCGCGCGCGATTGCGGCATGGTCGCATCGATCCGGCGCGCCGGTGCCGTCATCGTGGGTAAGACGAATGTTCCGACGCTGACCAATGGCTTGACGACGGATAATCCGATCTATGGTTTGACCCGCAATCCGTTCGACTTGGAACGTACCTGTGCCGGGTCCTCGGGTGGTGCCGGCGTCGCGCTGGCGGCGCGGATGGTGCCGCTCGCGACTGGCTCCGACACCGGAGGCAGCATCCGGGGGCCGGCTTCGGTCAACGGTGTTGTTGGGTTACGACCTTCCCCGGGTCTTGTTCCCTCGGAAGATCGTCCGCTTGGGTGGAGCGTGATGACCGTGCTTGGGCCCATGGCGCGCAATGTCGCCGATACGCGGCTGTTACTTAAGGGCATGATGAGCAATGACGATCGTGACCCCTTTAGTGGTATGGCCGATACAGCTTTGCGGGAAAGTGCAGAGAACATTGATCTTGGAACGTTGCGCGTCGCGGTGAGCGATGATCTTGGTATTGTCGAGGTGACGGATACCGTGCGCGCAACCTTTCGGGCTAAAGTGGCGCAATTTTCAGGTGCTTTTGGTTCTTGCAATTGGGCTGCCCCGGAGATGGCGGGGATTCACGAAGTTTATTTGAAATTACGGTCCCTGGTCCATATGACCCGTTACGAGGCCGAGCATCTGGCGGATCCATCAGGGCTCTCACCTCAATCCCGTACCGACTTGCGCCGAGGGGCCGGAATGACGGCGCGCGACGCAGCGGATGCGTTGGCGGCGCACACCGAAATTTTTCGCCGTTTCCAATCGTTTTTCAAAGACATAGATATTTTGATTACACCAGGGCGTACCCAGCCATTCTATAGCTTGGATCAGATTGATACCGCCAATGCGCGCCTTGCGGAGGAAGAAGCCGCGGGCACGAACGATCTTTGGGCGGGGCGGGGCAACATCAATGCGCCGATTACGATGATGGCGCATCCGGCTCTGACGATGCCGGCGGGCAAAAGCCCGGAAGACGGTTTACCCTTCGGCATTCAGATTGTCGGGCCCTATCGGGGCGATGGGTTTCTTTTAGGTGTGTGCCGAGCCTTGGAAAATTATTTCGCTACAAAGCGGGACCTCATGCCCCCTCTCGCCGATATTTCGGCCTACGGCTTATAACGACTCGTCCCGTCTTTTAGGAGAGATAGGCTTGTAGTTTCCCCCGGATATCGTCTGGCAGCACGACGGCACGGCGTGTGTCCAGGTTCATCAGTACGCATTTGAAATAGGTTTCGAACGACAAGACTTCTTTTTCGACATTGAACAATCGATGGTGAAACGTCGCTGTCTTATTGGCGACTTCGGTCACGCCCGTCTCTAAGCGAATGACATCACCCGCCTTGAGCTCGGCGCGGAAGTTCGTGTCCCCGTGAACCACCACGAAGGCCAACCGACGACCGTCGCGCATGTCGCTCGGCGTCAGGCCTAGTGCAATCTGAAACGAGGTGATGCCGCCGCCGATGGCCGCGAAATAATACTGCACATTCATATGGCCAAGATGGTCGAGCTCGGCCGGGCTGACGATGTTTCGGTAGGTTTCGATATAAGTGCCCATTGACGTGGTCTAGCCGGTCCCCTCGAAGCAGATGTTTTCCAGCGGCTCGCCCAATGCAAGGCGGTCCAAATTGCGGGCGATAAATTCCCAGCGGCGTTCCCGCATTGCTCCACTGCGCGCACTGTTATGCGGTGTCATGATGATATTCTCCAATTCGCCGAAGGGGAACCGGGACGGAGGCCGTTCGCGGTCCTGATCGGTTGGATAAGCGTACCAAACATCGATAATGGCGCCCCCGATACGGTTCTCCGCTAACGCCGTATAGAGCGATTCTTCTTCGACGATATGGCCGCGGCCGACATTGATAAGGACTCCTGTCGATTTCATTTGCGCCAGATGCGCCGTGTCGAAAAGCTCTCTCGTCTCATCGGAAAGCGGCAGGGCGATTAAGACATAGTCGCTTTCGCCCAACAGTCGTTCGAGCGCGTCCATGGTGTCGATCCAGTCGAGCGGTTCTTCGGTTGAGCGGATGGTGCGGGTGGCGGCGATACATCGCATGCCGAAAGCTTGCGCCCGACGCGCCACCTCGCGCCCAATATGGCCGTAGCCGACGATACCAATCGTCTTGCCGAAAAGTTCGCCGTGGCTTGGGCCTATCCCGGGCGTCCGGCCTTCCCAGCCCAGCGTTCGAAATCGCCGATCCGACTTGGCCAGGCCGATTTCCCATTCCAGCATCGCGGCAAATACGTACTCCGCGATAGCGATCTCATGTTCATAGGTGTTGCAGACCCGGCAGCCCGTCGGCACTTGCGCCGGTCCGATCCAGTCGTGGCCGGTGAAGGGAATTTGATAAAGCTTCAGATTGGGAACTGCGGGCCATTCACCTCGTATTCTGCCGCCGACGAACGCGTCGGCTTTGGGGGCCAGTTCGACAAACCGGTCGAACGGCTCGTCCTCCGACCAGGTCAGGACATTCCAATCTGTGGTCAATCGTTCTTGAAGCCACGCGGCGCGGGGCACGGACATGCGGCCGCCGAGGAACAGGTTTTGTGTTTCTGGCATGAAGGTACAGTCGATTGTTAGAATTCGATGCGGGAAGCGCCGCGACGATCTTGCGGAATTCAAGTGTCCTGTCAACGACAGGTCGTGGATGAAGGGCATCAGGGGCACCGCCTCTTGTTTCCATACCCGGCTTGCTGCTTCAATAGGCGGGTTCGAGGTAGCGAAAGATGGGAACAATGGCGATACAGATACGCAAACTGACGGAAAATGTTGGCGCTGAAATCACCGGCATCGATATCACCAAGCCAATCGACGACGCATCGTTTGCGCCAATCTTCGAGGCGTTCAACGAATACTCGGTTCTTGTATTTCACGACCAAGACTTCGACGACGATCAACAGATCGCATTCAGCCAACATTTCGGGGCGCTGGAAACAACGGTGAAGAGCAATATTGGCGGCGGTTCCTTTATCGCCGATATTTCCAACATTGACCCCGAGACGAATGAAATTCTGCCCGTCGACAGTTGGAGAATTGTTTACAATTCCGGCAATGAGATGTGGCACACCGACAGTTCCTTTAAGCCCGTACCGGCCATGGCGTCGCTGCTGTCGGGCCGCGAAGTGCCACCGGAAGGCGCCGAAACGGAATTTGGTAGCATGCGCGCCGCTTTTGCTACGCTATCGCCGGCGGAACAACAACGGCTCGAAGATCTTGTTGCCGAGCATGACTTTTCCTACTCACGGGGCCTGGTCGATCCGGAATTATTGAATGACGACCATAAGAACGAGACGCCGCCGGTGCGCCAAGCGGTGGTGCGGACCAATCCGGAGAACGGCAAGAAGGCGTTTTATACCGGATCGCATGCTTCCCACATCATCGGCTGGCCGGTTGAGGAAGGCCGTGCGTTGCTGAAGGATCTCGTGGCGCGGGCGACGCAGCCGGAATTCACCTATTCCCATAAATGGCAGGCCAAGGACTTGGTCATTTGGGATAACCGCTGCGTCCTGCATCGGGGACGGCCTTGGGACAAGGCGCGCTATCGCCGGGTTATGCACCGCACCACGGTTGCGGGGGACGGGCCGACGGCGCCGGCTGCCTAGTGTCCTGATCGTGAAATTCAAAGGATTGAATTTCGCGTAAATCAACACACCAACTTAATAAAACTCGTGTGATTCAGATCCTAAATCTCGCCGCACTCAATGCGACGAACTTCAGAATCATCACGCTAGAGCAAGTCGTAATAAATCGGAATCACCTAAGTGATCCGATTTGCACGTGAATTTGCTCTAATCTCAAAAAGGTAGAGCAGATTTACGCCTTTCATCAGGGGCAGTAATGCACCCGATTAAAGGCGCTCTGCTCTAGTGAGGGTTATTGCTTTTCGGTAATTGTGGCGGCGACGACCATGGCGATGACGACGGTTGCGGCCAGCGCATAAAACACATACCCGATTCCCCAGGCATCGGCGATGATGCCGCCGACGATCGGTACCGCCATGGCAAAGGCGGATTGTGTGCCGAATAATAGACTAACCATGGAACCACCGAGCTGCGGCGGAGCCTTCTCCAGGGCCCAGCTTTGAATCACCGGCCTGACGGCGAAGGTGGAAACGCCGGCGAGGCCGACCAGGACGATGAAGAGTGCGAGGGAGTCCGCGAACGGCATGGCGAAGATGACAATCATGGAAATCGCGAAGCAAATCAAGAGTACCGGGCGGCGTCCAATCTTATCCGATATGCCGCCGGCGAAAGGCGTTGCAACCGCGCCGCTTAGTTGTAGCACCGTCAATGTGACGCCGATCCAGAACGGGTTCGCCAGCAGGACCGCGGCAAGATAAAGCGGTAGGAAGGTCCGCAGACCGGTTTGGCCCGTGCCACGGAATCCGGCCATCACGCAAACCTTCCAGACTTCTCCATTGCCGACGAGTTGGCGAAGACCGGTCATATAGGCCCGAATTCCACCGCCGCCGCCCGTTGCCCTGCTGGGCATCGCGGCATGGGCCCTGGAGAAGAAAAACAGCAATATGGCGGCGGCCAAGGGCACGATAGCGCCCAGCATCGCGGTTTCGTGCCATCCGATCGCCGTAATCAATACGCCTGCGGCGGCCGGCGCGGCGGCATCGCCAAGGCTGGCGCCAATCGTGTGAAAGGACAGGGCGAGACCGCGGCGTTTTGCATAGGACTCCGACAAGAAGGCAATCGCCGCCGGGTGCCAAAGCGTATTCATCATTGAAATCAGTGCAACAAAGAACGCCAGCACCCAGTAATTTTGCGCCCAGCCCA
>JAJFJC010000108.1 GCA_021774385.1 Alphaproteobacteria bacterium | reverse complement strand
AATTGGCGGCGGTCGCGGCGTCCCTTGACCTCGGGAAACTCAGCCCGAAGTGCGGCGCGCGCGAGGCTCCGAAAATTGATCTCCCCGATGACGGCGGCCGCGTCGTTTTTGAGCGCGTCACTTTCGACACGGGGCAGTTCGACATCGAGCGCGATATGGGTTTGCGTAAAGGCCGAATAGCCCTTGGAAATAATGGTTCCCAGCAGCAGGGCGAGGACGGCCAAGGCAACATAGATCGCGATCCTACCGTAGAGTTTGAAACGCCTCTCGGCGGCGTATCTCTTGGCGATGCGGTGGGCCGAAAGATCGGGGCGCGGCGGCGTGGCTTCGACGGCTAACTCAGTCATATTTATCTCGGTATTTTCTGACCACGCGAAGCGCGATGATGTTGAGAAATAGGGTGACCACGAACAGCACCAGCCCGAGGGCGAATGCCGCCAGCGTTTTGGCGCTGTCGAATTCCTGATCGCCGACCAGCAGGGTGACGATCTGGACGGTAACTGTGGTGACGGCTTCAAAGGGATTGGCGGTCAAATTGGCTGCCAAGCCGGCCGCCATGACGACAATCATGGTTTCGCCGATAGCGCGGCTTACCGCGAGCAGCACGCTGCCGACGATGCCTGGCAACGCCGCCGGCAGGACGACCTGTTTGATGGTTTCCGACTTCGTGGCGCCCATGGCGTAGGAGCCGTCCCGCAAGGCCTGAGGCACCGCGTTGATGACGTCATCGGACAGGGATGAAATAAACGGGATGATCATCACCCCCATGACGAGACCCGCCGCCAAGGCGCTCTCCGACGCCACCCCGAGGCCGAGCGATTCGCCGAGACCGCGCAAAAATGGGCCGATGGTCAGGGCCGCGAAAAAGCCATATACGACTGTTGGAACGCCGGCCAATATTTCCAGCAGCGGCTTTACCCAACCGCGCACCCTCGGTGTCGCGTATTCCGCCATGTAGATGGCGGAGAGCAATCCGATCGGCACCGCGACGACCATCGAAATTATGGTGATCAGCAGAGTGCCGGTAAATATCGGAACCGCGCCGAAGCTGCCCGATGCGCCGACCTGGTCCGCCCGCAGAGAGGTCTGGGGGCTCCAGTGCAGTCCAAATAAGAACTCGACCGCGGACACCTTATCGAAAAATCTGAGGGACTCGAAAAGCAGCGACAGGACGATGCCGACGGTGGTGAGGATGGCAATGGTCGAGCACAGGACGAATACGATCCGGACGATGCGCTCAACCGATTGGCGGGTGCGCATTTGCGGTGTGATGCGGCCGAGGGCAAAGAGTATGCCGCCGACGCCGGCGACCACCGCCACCGCTACCAGGCCCCAGGTGCTGAAGCGCTGGAGCTCGTTGAAGCGGCCGGCCAGCGCAATTTTTTCAGGCGCTATGTTGGCCGATAACGTACCGCCAAGGGCGATGTTGCTAATTTCATTGAGCAGCAGATCAAGGGAGGTCGGGGCGAGATCTTGATAGTCTTGGCTCATCGCCGAAATCAACATGCCGTTGATGATCCGTCCCTCAAAAAGCAGCCATGGGACGCCGATCGCCAAGGCCGGGAGCAGGCACCACAATCCGGCGTAAGCGCCGTGGTAGCCGGGGAGGGAGTGCAGGCGACTGCCGTCTCCGTCCACTCTCGACAGCGCCCAACGCCGCCCGAATTGGTATGATGCGGCGAGCAGGACTAGGAGGGTGATGGTTAAGATGGCGGAATTCATGGGCTCCAATGGGTCGCTAAAGAGGGCGGGATAACGAAAAGAGTTGGAAATTGGCGGCGGCTGATTTGTTGACCGCCGCCGATCTCCAACCGAAATCACATGCTAAGCTGCATACCGCCATTGGCGCTCTTGCTGGTCGCCATGCGATCCTTCTTGGGCAGCGGGATCAAGCCCTTGTCGACCAGGTAACCATCCGGCCCCCAGGCTTTTTCGCTGGTGAATTCCTTGACGAATTCCCGGATGCCCGGGATGACGCCGATGTGCTGCTGTTTGACGTAGAAATACAGCGAGCGGGAGACACCATATTTGCCATCGGCGATGTTTTCGAAGGTCGGCTCGTTGCCATCGACCACGGCGCCCTGGATCTTGTCGGCGTTCTGGTCGAGGAAGCTAAAACCGAAGATGCCCACGGCTTTCGGATTGGCTTCGAGTTTCTGGACGATCAGATTGTCGTTCTCGCCGGCTTCGATAAAGTGACCGTCTTCGCGGATCGAGTGGCACTTCTTCTTGGCAAGACCGAGGGCCTTGGCACCGGCGACCTTTTTGCAGCCGCCTTCCAAGGCAATTTCAACAAAGGCGTCGCGGGTGCCGCTGGTCGGCGGCGGGCCGAGAACCTCAATCTTCATTTTGGGCAAGGACGGATCGATGTCGCTCCACATCTTGTAGGGGTTGGCGACCAGCTTGCCGTTCATCGGGACTTGCTTGGCTAGCGCCAGAAAGATTTGCGCCTTGGTCAGTTTCAACCGCGCGGTTTTTTTGGTGTTAGCGAGGACGATCCCGTCAAATCCGATCTTCACCTCGGTAATGCTGATGCCGGCCTTGGCGCATTTGGCGAATTCGGACTTCTTGATGCGACGCGAAGCGTTGGTGATGTCGGTATGATTGACGCCGATACCGGCGCAAAACAGCTTCATCCCGCCGCCCGTACCGGTTCTTTCAACGACCGGTGTTTTGAATTTCGTGGTTTTGCCGAACTGTTCGGCAACGGTGGTGGAAAATGGGAAAACTGTGGAAGAACCGACGATGCGGATCTGGTCGCGGGCTTGAGCT
>JAJFJC010000107.1 GCA_021774385.1 Alphaproteobacteria bacterium | reverse complement strand
CAACGAACTCACAGGAGCGATTCCTGATGAGCAAAATGGGAGCATCCGCGTTACTCAATGAGCGGATGCAAACGCGAATCCTCCAGGCAGCGGGTCGTTGCACCCGTGCATTGCAGGATCGCTCAGCGGTATTCGTGACCGGCCACGAGTTGCTCGACTTTCTCGCTGATGACCGCAACTGGCGCCATTTCCACCCTGAGCTTCAGGCCGAGCTTGCCTTCGGCGTCTATCAATCAAAGGAGGCCAATGCGTCCTCTCTGATGGCGAACTTTAAGAGCTTTATCGCCAATGACGCTGATTGGGACGAAGCCAATAGCGACATTGTTGACGATGCGAGTAACTATAAGGAAGAGGCCTATTCCGCCATGCATCAACTTGATGGGGCGGTCTCCCACGAAGTCCGGTATCAGAAAGCGCTTTGGGGCAGCGACTATGAGCGTGCCTTGGCTGAAGCCCGAGCGGTAACTGCGAAGCTGAAAGCGCCGGAACTGTGCGGTTACCGGGCGCTCTGGCACTATCTTGCTGGTTCCGTAAGTCAAATGCTGTCAGCAAAGCCGGGCGATGGTCCCGACAAGGCGGCGCGGGAGCAATTCGCTGCAGCGAAGGGCGCCGCCCCGAGCGTGCCCTGGCTAGCCCATCTGACGCGTGCAGATGCTGTTGGCGGAGGTAGCGAGGTCGACGGTCCCTCCGTCGAAGTCAATGTCCAAGCCGAGCGCCTTGAAGGCAAGCTCTTGGGGCTTGGCACGGTGAGCGACTACAACTTCGAAAAACGCGCTAAAGCCATTCTAGACGCGCTCGCCACTCCCAAAACCTTCGAAGAGGGTCAGCGGCAGCTTGGCGAGCTATTAGGTTTTGTTGTTGGAAACGGCAAAGGCGATGCGGCGCCTGATCCGTGGTGGCTTGGCGAAACCATCGGCCTTGTGATCGAGGATCACGCAGGCGGTGATACATCGACGGTGTTTGGTGCAACTAAGGCCAAGCAAGCTGCGCTACACCCTGACTGGTTGAAGGAGAACGTGCCTGAAGCGGGAGACCTTGAACTTACGATTGCGCTGGTGACGCCTTGCACATCAGCTGGCAAAGGCGCCAAACCTGCCTTGAAAAAGGTGCGTTATTGGCCGGTCGAAGAGTTTAGGCTATGGGCAACAGATGCGGTCAACGTTGTGCGAGAATTAAAGACAGCCTTACCACCGGATGGTGATCTATTTTGGCGGCTAAATGCAGCTAACAAACTCGCCTCCAGCGGCCTGACCCTTGAAGCATTAATTAGCACGCTTCCAGTGGCTTCGGACGAAATGACATTCGTTTGACTGTGCCTCAATGTGATAGTCCGTTGTATTGAAGATAAATCAAAGCTATTCATCAGGAACTTCGAGTAAGAATGCTATCGCTGACCGTTCGAGGATAGTTGACAAAATGCGATTTCCATCTTATGTATACGCTTGAAGCGCAATTTGAACATTGCCTTCTTTCCGAGACCCACGCCAAAAGCGTGGGTTTTCGCGCATCTGGGGGCGTAGCCTGACCTATATCGCGTATCTTGATGAATTCGGTCATGTTGGACCTTACATCAGCCGCCTTGACCCTAAACACAATGACAGCCCTGTATTCGGGTTAGCTGGCGTCGTCCTTCCTGCAGACAAAACTCGGGGTTTTGGAACGTGGTTCTTTCAGCGTAAGTGCGAGTTGCTTGACTTTGAAATCAAACGTTCTGGCGAGCATCCCGCGACATGGGAAAAAAAGGGTGCGGCGCTGTATACCGCGACAAACGTGAATAAATACAGAGAGCTTAGAAATTTTACAAATCGGTTTCTTAATAAGATCAATTCAGAAGGCGGCTTCGTGTTCTTTGTCGGGGTCAAAAAAACACTGCCGCCGGATCGGCATTCTCCAAACAAACTTTACGGTCGAGTGCTGGTGGAAGCTATTAAGCGAATAAATTCGTTTTGTGAATCTGACTGTAACCCATCGGACAATTTTTTGCTTGTTCTCGACGAGCATGACCAACGAGATAATCTAATAACAGAGTCGTCGCGCAGTATGTACAGCGCCGACGCACCGATGCGTCATCTAATCGAGCCACCGTTTCAAATTGAAAGCCATCGTTATCAGACTATGCAGGCGGCTGACTGGATAGCGGGTCTTGTGGGTCGATTGGGAGCCGTTTGGACCGATCCGAAAGCTTACCCCGAAAATTCTGTGCACCGTACTTATTTCGAGGGACGTCTTAATCGGGTGACACGGCGGAGCGGTATCCGAAGCTGAGCCTACAGCACAATACATCGTGGGTATCAAGTTACGAATATCAGCTAAATTCCGCCCTAGTAAGAGTGATAATCGTCAATATGGTAACTACGCGGCATTCGCCGGGTTATGGTAGTATTCGAGGCCATGGCGCTTGAATGCCCGTTGTAGGGTCATGCGCGATACACCTAGGAGGGCCGCGACATACCGGCATGGCAGTTTCTCTTCAACGATACAGCGGTGGGCCTCGTGGACGGTTTCTGTTTCCAGAGACGGCGGGCGGCCGATCCGCTTTCCTTTTCGACGAGCCGCTTCGATCCCTTCACGGGTCCGGCGCGAGATGATGCGGCGCTCATACTGCGCAAAGCCTGCTAGGACTGTGTAGAACAGCTCTCCTTCCGGTGTCGTGGTGTCTACCCAGCCCAACGAAGAAAGATCATCTCGAGGTTTGGCTGAGCAACGGGACGCAGCCTTGGCGAACGCCAAGCCACCTACGCCGACCCAAAGGCCGGATCACGGTCCGGATCGGTAAATCGGAGCCAGCAAAGCGACATGCAGGGATATGTTCCTGAACAATATAGATGCATTTATGCATCTATATATGATAGATTGTTCTCACTTTGTTCCATCAATGTTTGATGTAGGGAACTATCGCAGAAGAGGAATCGAACATTGGAAAATGCAGGTGAAAATCAGACAGCTTTATCGACCAACGGAAGCCTAAACGGCTTGCCGAAAGAACAGCCTGCAGGCGACCTCCCTTTCGATGCGGAGAAATACAAAGGGTTCAAGGAGGTATCCGACCTGACGGAAGAACAACAGGTCGAATTCCTCCAAACGCTGTGGTCGATGATGAAAGCCTTCGTCGATCTTGGATTCGGGGTCAATTCTATCCAGAGCTTTATTCCTGAGTTGGTCCTGAATCCTTCGGAACCCATCGTTGATCCGGTAGAATTAAAAGATAGGAAACCTACTCAAGAATTTGAAATAGTAGCGCTCGATATGGCAGCGGAAGGAGGCGATTCATGACCGGTGATACGATCAAGAAGGCGGTCTCCTATACCCGTGTCTCCAGTGTCGCGCAGACCAAACGGGGTGATGGGCTGGGGAGCCAGGAGACCCGGGGCCGTGAATATGCCCGTATTAAGGGCTATACCATCGTCGAAAACTTCACCGACGATCTGACCGGGAGTGTCGTGGACCGTCCCGGCATGACATCGATGTTGAACTATCTCCGACGGCATCGCGCCGATAATTGCATCGTCATTATCGACGACATAAGCCGTCTCGCACGCGGCGTGGAAGCACATTGGGAGCTTCGACGAACGATCATTCGCGCCGGCGGCAAGCTTGAATCCCCTTCCATTGAGTTCGCCGACGATGCCGACAGCAAGATGGTCGAGAATGTGCTCGCGGGTGCGGCCCAGCATCAACGCGAAAAGAACGCGGAGCAGACCTTCAACCGCATGCGTGCGCGGTTGGTGAATGGTTATTGGGTGTTCTGGAAACCGCGAGGCTATCGCTACGAGAAGACACGTGGCGAAGGGAATATGCTGGTTCGCGACGAACCTCTTGCGTCGATCATACAGGAGGCTCTTGAGGGCTACGCATCAGGGCGCTTCGAGACGCAAGTCGAGGTAAAGCGATTTCTCGAATCCCAACCGCTTTATCCCAAGGATCGGAAGCACGGCGAAGTCCGGGCGCAACATGTCACGGATTTGCTCAATCAGGTTCTCTATGCCGGTTACCTTGAATCGCCAAAATGGGATGTCTCCCTGCGCGAAGGCAAACATGAAGGGCTGATCAGCTTCGCCACACATCACAAGATACTAGAACGCCTGAAGAGCAGCGCCAAGGCTGCCGCGCGCAAGGACATAAATGCGGACTTCCCGCTGCGCGGCTTTGTCCTCTGCGGCGACTGCGACAAGCCGCTCACCTCATGTTGGTCGAAGGGGAAACGTCAGAAGTTTGCCTACTATCATTGTTACAACCGGGCTTGTGACAGTTACGGAAAGTCTATTCCGCGCCAGAAGATCGAAGGTGAGTTCGAAGCACTTCTGGGCGCGATGCAGCCGACGGAGAACGTCCTCCGGATTGCCCAGACAATGTTCAAGGAGTTGTGGGACCACCGGCTCAAACACGCCGCCGCCCTCGCGCAATCCGTCAAACACGAAGTCTCCAAGATCAAAAATCAGATTGAGCAGTTCCTGGACCGGATCGTCGATACGGACACGCCAAGCGTTATATCCCGTTATGAATCTCGCATCGCGAAACTGGAAAAAGAAAAGCTGTTAATGAAGGAAAATCTGGCCTCCTGCGGCAAGCCGCAACGGCCCTTCGAGGAAATGTTCGAACACGCCATGGCGTTTCTACAAAACCCGCAGAAACTATGGGCTTCGGAGCGATTGGAAGACAAGCGAGCGGTCCTAAAGCTGACCTTTTCCAGCCGTCTGGCCTACTGCCGAAACCAGGGGTTTCGAACACCCCAAACGGCCTTACCGTTCAAGGCGTTAGGGGCAATTCAAGGTGGGGAAATGGAGTTGGCGCGCCTAAGAGTGGCGTGTTTACCGAATTTTCCTCCATTTTGAGGTAGAGTCCGTCACCGCATGGGAGACGGATTTATGAAGCGCAGCAGGTTTACAGAAGAACAGATTATCGGGATTTTGAAGGAACAGGAGACTGGTCAGCGGACAGCGGATGTGTGCCGTCGTCATGGCATCAGCGAAGCGACCCACGGGTCAAGCCCGAGGGCAGGCAATTTTACAAATACAAATCGAAGTATGGCGGTTTGCAGATCTCGGACGCGAAGCGCTTGCGCGCCCTGGAGGTCGAGAACGCGCAGCTTAAGAAACTGCTTGCCGAGAGCATGCTGGACAATGCGGTTCTGAA
>JAJFJC010000106.1 GCA_021774385.1 Alphaproteobacteria bacterium | reverse complement strand
GAGCCAAGTTCGCCGGTCGGGATGCGGTGTGTGACCTCTCCACCTTCGCGTACCCGGATCGTTTCCTTGAGGCGCGGGTCGGCGACCCAGATGGCGCCTTCCGCGTCGAGGCAGATGCCGTCGGGGAAGTTGTTGCCGAGGTCGGCCCAAATCCGCTGGTTCGACAAGGACCCATCCGTACCGATTTCCCAGGCGGTCAGACAGTTGCCGCGCGTCTCGCCGACCACCAGGGTCTTGCCGTCGGGCGTGATGACGCTGCCATTCGGGAAGCGCAGGCCGGTCGCCGCGCAATGCACCGATCCGTCGGGATCGACGCGGGCCAGATTGGCCGTCTTCTCCTCCGGTTCAATGTAGTGGTTGTAGCCAAAATTGCCGACATAGGCGCGGCCTTCCGCACTGACGACCATATCGTTGCAATGGTAGCCCGCCACCGACGACAGCTCGGCATGTTCGACAAGGCCGCTATCGGTCAGTTTCAGCAGCTTGCGGTCTTTCATGGAGACGATAAGCATCGTTCCGTCCGGCAGCCAGCCGAGCCCCGACGGCTGGTTAGGGACATGCGCGACCTGCTCGCGGTTGCCGTCAAGATCGACCCGCAAGACCTCATGCGCATAAAAATCGGACAGATAAAGATACCCGTCCCGCCAGCGCGGTCCTTCGCCGAAATATAAGCCGTCGAGCAATACCGTCAGCTCCGTCATGTGGTCATCCTTCCAAGAGGCCGTCGCTAGTTCGAATGCTTCAGATACTGTCCGTACCAGTCGCAATCGACATAATCGACATAGGCGTCGATCAGTTGTTTCGTCACCGGGCCGGGCACCGATCCGTCGCCGATGGCCGCGCCGTTAACGCTGCTCACCGGGCAAATGCAAAAGCTGGTCGAAGTAATGAAAACCTCGTCAGCATTAACCGCATCGAAGACGTCTAGGTCGGCTTCTTCGACCGTCATGCCGGCATCCCGCGCCAGATCTATCGTCGTCTGGCGGCTGACGCCGGGCAGGACATAGCGTTCCTTCGGCGTAAGGAGGGCGCCATCTTTTACAACGAACAGGTTGCTACCCTTGCCTTCCGCCAGATTGCCATTCGTGTCGAGCAAGCAGGGCCAGGCCTCCGGGTCACGCGCCTTTACTTCCAACTCGGCTAGAATCAGGTTCAGATAATTGTGCGTCTTGGCGCGCGGGCTCATCGTGTCGGGTGGCGGCCGACGCACCGAGGAGGTCATGATCTTAATGCCGTCGCGGTACAGGCGGCCCCGTTCGCGTAGAGGCAAGGGACGGGACTCGACGATAACCGTGCGCTCCGGATAATCCGGCCAGCGTTCTTTGTCGGCCGGGTCCATACCTCGCGTCACGCGTTGGGTCAGCCAGATATCTTCGTCCGCGCCGACATTCTTCAAATTGTGCGCCGCGACTTCCTCGGTCGCCTGCATGATCGTCTCACGTGAGACGCCCGGATCGATTTGCAGATAGTTCAGTGAACGGTAGAAGCGGTCGAGATGCTCGTCCAGCTTGAAGATACGGTGGCTGAAAGTGCGCGTCGTGTCGAAGGCCCCATCGCCATATTTGAAGCCACGGTCGCGGATCGGTACCAGCGCTTGCGTTTCCGGTACGATCTTGCCGTTCAGCCAGACTACCCAGTCATTAGACATCGCTTAGTCTCCTTATTCTGCCGCTCGTGATGCATCGCCAACGGTATGTAGCGCATTGTTGAAGCAATCGAGAAATTGATCGATCTCGGTGTCTCCCATCGGCGTCGACAGCGAGCAGACGCCACGTTCGTTGACGAAGATACCGTGGTCGCGCATATGGCTCAGGATCGATCCTAGCAACGTTTTCTCCGCCGCCGTCATCAGCGACGAGCGGTAGTCGATCAAGGGCCGGTTATGGACATGAATGCGGAACAGAGACCCCAGTCCCGTCACCTGCCCTGGTACTCCGGCATCGGCAAAGGCCGTCGCAACACCGTCGCGCGCGCGATCGCCAAGCGCGCCCAGCCGGTCAATTTCGGTCGCCGTGAAATGTTGCATCGCGGCTTCGCCGGCGGTCATCGTCACCGGGTTGGCATTGAAAGTGCCGGAATGCGGCAGCAGCGGCTTTCCTTGCGTCGGATCGAAAACGCGCATGACCGCCTCCGTGCCGCCGACCGCGCCGACCGGATAGCCGCCACCGATGATCTTGCCGATCGCCGATAGGTCGGGCCGGATGCCGAACAGTTCCTGCCCGCCACCATAGCTGAGCCGCAAGGTAATTACTTCGTCGAGCACAATCAGCACATTGGTGTCCGCGCGGATTCTTTTCAGCATGGCGATGAAGGTCGGTGTCGCCGGGATCAAGCCCGCCCGGTTCGGCATCAAATCGACCAGCACGCAGGCCAGGTCCGCCGCGTTTTCGCGTAGGATGCGCTCAGCTTCCTCCGGTTTGTTGAAGGGGATGACGACGACTTCGTCGAGCACGCTTTGCGGCGTGCCCTTGGCATAGGCGACGGACTTAGGGTCGGCGTTGCCCCAGCTTTCGGGAGTCGAATCCAGGCTAACCTCGGCGAAGTCGTAGCTACCGTGATAGGCGCCTTCGCATTTCGCGATCTTTGGTTTGCCGGTCGCGGCGCGCGCGGCCTTCAACGCTGTCATGATCGCTTCCGAACCTGAATTGCAGAACCGAATTTGATCAAATGAAAGAATCCTTTCGCACAGTAGCTCGGCGAAACGGATTTCCTGTTCGGTCGCCATGGGAAAGGCGGAACCGCGTTCGATCTGCGCATGCACCGCTTCGTTAATGCCGTCATGCGCATGACCGTGGATCAGTGAATTGTAGTTGTTGGTGAAGTCGATACGCTCAACGCCTTCCGCGTCGGTCAACCGGCAACCCTTGCCATGTGCGGCGTAGAAAGGGTGGGGCTTCATATAAACGGTGGTGCGCGTATTGCCGCCGGGCATGACTTTTGTCGCGCGGTCGTACAGGGCCTGCGATATCGGCATCTCGGCCATGGGTTTGCCTCCGGTTGTCAATTCGGCGATCGTTTGACAGGCTAGCGCAGTCTAGACTGACTTGCCAAACCGGCGCACCCGCGCGAGTCAACTCAACAACGGAGGAGCGACCAAGCCATGCGTATCGGCGTCGATATCGGCGGTACCTTCACAGACCTGGTCTGCATCGATGGTACCGGCGTGCTGCACACTGCCAAGACGCCGTCGACGCCGGACGATCCGTCGCGTGGGGTGATGGAGGCGCTGGCGCTGCTGGCGGAGACCATGAGCCTCGCATTGCCAGACTTGCTGGGCGCGACCGAGCTGTTCCTGCACGGCTCGACAGTGGCGACAAACCTGGTGGTCGAGCGCAAGGGGGCACCGCTCGGCCTGATCACCACGCAAGGGTTCCGAGATGTTATCGAGTTGCGCGATGGCAGCAAGCAGAACCGCTACGACATCCGCTCGCCCTTCCCGCAACCGCTCATTCGCAGACCGGAACGGCTCGAAGTGGCGGAACGGGTCAATGCCCATGGTGGGATCGAAACGCCGCTCGACGAAGATGCGGTGCGAACCGCGATTGCCGGCTTGCGTGACGCCGGCGTCGAAGGGCTTGTCGTCTTCTTCGTTAACGCGCACCGCAACGGTGCACAGGAATGCCGTGTGCGCGAGCTGGTTGAGGAGAGTGACTGGGCGCCGTTCATATCGTTGTCGCATGAGGTGCTGAGCCGGGAAGGGGAGTACGACCGGATCAGTACGGCTGCGGTCAACGCTTATGTCGGCCCGGGGCTTGGCGGTTATCTCGAACGGTTGGCGGCGCGGCTGGCGGAAAGCGGTCTGACCGCGCCAGTCCTGGTAATGCAGTCAACTGGCGGCGTGCTGCCGCTTGATCACGCCGTACGCCACGCAGTCGGTTCGGTGACCAGCGGTCCCGCCGGGGGGGCAATGGCCGGCGCTCTGTTCGCACGGCTTGGCGAGGAATCTCATCTCGTGACCTACGACATGGGCGGGACCAGTACCGATATTTGCTTGATTGAGGGCGGCGTGCCGCTCGAGCGCCAGGAAACCCAGCTCGAGGAGATCAAGATTGCCGTTTCGGCGCTGGATATTTCGGCGCTGGGTGCCGGAGGCGGTAGTATCGCCTGGATCGATCCTGGCGGCATCCTGGATCTCGGACCGCACAGCGCCGGTGCGGAGCCGGGACCGGCCTGTTACGGCCGCGGCGGCGAACTGCCAACGTTAACCGATGCCAATTTGGTGCTCGGCTTGATCGCACCCGACACGTTCCTTGGAGGTCGCCTCGCGCTCGATCGCGTCCTGGCGGCCCGGGCCGTGCAACGGTATGTCGCCGAGCCACTCGGTCTGTCAGTTGAGAATGCTGCCCAGGCCGTCAACGCGCTGGCGAGCGCGCGCATCGCGGAAGGTATCCGTGCCAACACGGTGCGCCGTGGTTTCGATCCGCGCGAGTTCACGATCTTTTCTTTCGGCGGGGCGGGTGGTTTGCACGCGGCGGCGGTCGCCCTCGAGCTGGAGTTTCCGCGCGCCATCGTGCCGCGCGAAGCATCGGTGCTCTCCGCGCTTGGATTCCTCGCCGCCGACGTGCGGCACGACTACCAGCGCGCCTTCGGCCGCCGCATGCTCGATTTGACAACGGCGGATTTGCGCGAGCTTTTCGCCACGTTGGAGGTGGAGGCACGGGAGGCTCTCGCGGCGGAAGGGTTTGAGCCGGGCCAGATGCGCTTCGAGCGCTTCGCCGATTGCCGTTACGTGCGGCAGGTTTACACGGTGCCCGTCGCGCTGCCGGACTTCGATAAAGGTGATGACATCGGCTGGCTGACGGACGGTTATGAAGCCGAATATTCGGGCCTCTACCAACATTTGCATGAACGCGATGCGATCGTCGTCGATACCTGCCGGCTCGTCGCCTATGGCGCCTTGCCGAGCCTGGAATTGCCACGCGGAGAGAACAGCGGAAGCGATCCCACAGCCGCCAAACGGGGATCGCGGCAAGTCTATTTTGGCGAGTGGCTCGAGACCCCGTCTTTTTGGTTTGAGGACCTTACGCCGGGTATGCGGCTCGACGGGCCGGCATTGATCGATTCCGAATCGACCACGGTCGTCCTGCCGCCGGATATCGCGGCCGAGGTCGATCCCTATGGCAGTCTGATTATCGCCAAACCGGGAGATGGCAAATGAGCTCAATCGATCCGCTGACGCTCGCCGTGGTGCGGCACAAGCTACTGGCCGTTACCGAGGAAGTCGTCGAGACCATGGTACGGACCTGCTTTTCGCCATTGCTCAATCAGTCGCGCGACTTGTCGGCGGTGGTATTGGACGGCGATGCACAGGTCGTCGCCCAGGCGGAACGGACACCAATCCATATGGGCGCGATGCCCTTTGCCGTGCGTGCCATGGCGAAGGATTTCGCGGACGATATCGCACCCGATGACGTATTGATGGCGAACGATCCTTATTGGGGCGGTAGCCACCTGCCCGACATCACCCTGGCCAAGCCGGTGTTCCGCGACGGTGTACTGTGCTTCTGGGTCGCGATCCGGGCCCATCAGAGCGACACTGGCGGCATCTCCGCGGGCGGCTACAGCCCAAGCGCGCGGGAGATTTGGCATGAAGGTATCCGTATTCCACCGGTCAAACTCGTGAAGAAAGGGTGCGTACACGAGGACTGGTTACGTCTGGTCTGCGAAAATACCCGCAAGCCGGAGGATACGCGTGGTGATTTGATGGCCGCGCTAGCCTCGGTCGATGTTGGTGTGGAGCGGCTCGGCGCGTTGCTCGACCGCTACGGCGTGGCGCAAATCCAAAACTGCAGCGCCGCGATCCTCGATGCCGGCGAGGCGGCAATGCGCGCCCATATTAGGCGCTGGAAGCCGGGCGTCTACGAGGCCGTCGCGCGTTACGATCATGATGGCGTCGCGACAGAGCGCTTTCCCGTGCCGGTGACGATCACGGTCGGTGACGGCGAGGTCGAGATTGATTTTCGCCAGGTTGGGGATCAGGTCGCCTCCTATCTCAACAGCCCGATCGCCAATACCAGCGCCTGCGTCTATATCGCCTTCTTTTATCTATGCAACGACCAGCAAGTGCAGAATGAGGGAAGCACGCGGGCGATCAAGATCCTCACCCGCAAGGGCAGCGTCGTCGATCCGGTCTCGCCCGCGCCGGTCACCGGCAGCACGACCTTCGCCGCGGCGGTGATTATCGAATCCGTACTGAAGGCGATGCAGGCCGCTGCCCCCGATGCGGTCGTCGCCGGCTCGGCGCGCCGCTTCCGCTATGTCATCGCCGGCAGCGAGCCGGAAATTGGCTCCTACATCTATCACTACTTTTCCAACAAGGGCGGGTTCGGCGCGAACAACAATGAGGACGGCTGGATCAATGTCGGCGGTTTCCAGAACCCCGGCGGCACGCCGAGCGCCAGTATCGAACGTGTCGAGGCGACCTACCCCTTCCAAATTGAGGAATATGGCATCACGGTGGAAAGCGGTGGCGCAGGCAAGCAACGGGGTGGTGCCGGCGGCGTCTTCGCTTTGCGCTACCGTGGCAGTGGCTCCGCGGCGTTGAATATCGCCGGCGAAGGCACCGTCATCGCACCTTTCGGTGCGAATGGTGGCCAAGACGGCGACCCGCATGCGATTTGGATCGAACGCGGTAGCGAGCGTATCGATTTAACGGGCCGCAGCAACGACGTGCCGATCGAGCCAGGGGACCTAATCGTGCACCACTCGGCCGGCGGTGGTGGGTGCGGTGACCCCAAGGAACGGACGCGCGCGTTGGTCGAGCGGGACGTGGCTTATGGGTATATCTGCGAAGAGACGGCGCGGGACATGTATGGAGCGGAGTGAATTTTCTTTTCCTCGTTGCCATGGATTCAACATGTCACGTCGCGCTTCGCCGAGTAGGTTTTTGCCGAAAACGGTGACGCTGAAGGCGAGGGTGTGGCGGTGTCTCATTTCAACGACATCCTATCCTGCAATTTTGGACGGACGGTAACATTACGTTGGCGAAAGCCGAGCCAGCAAAATAGAACATAGAGGGCGTGCTTTTCTCCGACCAAAAGGAACCATCGTGAACGGATATACTGAAACCTTTCGTGGCGACGTCTCTCCCTGGGAGGTTGACGCGACCGAGCATTTCACCGTCGCCTATTACTACGAGAAGTTCGAGGCTGCGGCGTGGCGTTTCTTGCGCCAATCGGGTGTCGATCCGGCGGCGGCGCGTACCGTCGAAGCGGTGACGCATTACAAGGCTGAATTGCGTGATCGCGATATCTTTAAGGTTGAGACGGCACTGATCGGCGCTGGCGACTCCCCGACGATTGCCCATAAGCTATTCAACGCCGAGACCGGTGCGCTGTGCACGACGATGCAGCAAACCTTCGCAGGCATATCAATGTCGGGGCAACCGGTCGAATGGGATGGCGACGAACGCGAGGATCGCTCGATACCGGGTGACGATGCCAACTGGGTTCCGGGCCTTCGCAATATCGTACGCCCGGGCGAGGCGGACTGGGTCGGTAATCTATCATTGTCCGGCTATATACATCGGTTTTCGACGGCCAATTTCTTCATCATGTCAGCCTTTGGCATGACCCCGGAATACTTGACGAAAAACCGGCTCGGACTTTCGACGTTCGAGTTCCAGCTTGTCTTCCATGACCAGGCCAAGCCCGGCGACATGATCGATGTCGAAAGCTCAATTGCCCAAATTGGCGGCTCGTCGGTTCGGTTCTATCACCGTATGCGCAATGCCGAGACGGGCGCGGTTATTGCGGGGCTGAGCCAGTTTGGCGTTCAGCTCGACCTGGATGCGCGCCGGCCTTTGCGTATCGCCGACGATTTAAGGGAACAGGCGCACGCGCTGCTCGCCACTAAATGACGGGGTGATCTCTCTGGCGCGCCGCACCCGCGACTGCAAATTCTCTTCGTGAAATTGAAGTTACTCAATCGACGCCCTCGACGATCCTAAGGTCGCGAACCGCTCCGTCGCCCAGTGCCGCGACGGCGGCTTGGTATTCCGGACTTTTGTAGGCTTCAATCGCCTCGTCAAAACTTGGGAACTCCACCACCACGGTGCGCTCAGCAAGACCGTCCTCAAACGCCTGCACCCGGCCGTCCCGGACCAGGATGTGTGCGCCGCGCGGCAGCATCGCACGCGGTGCCAGTTCGGCATAAGTCTTGAGTTTTTCTGAGTTTCGGACTTCCCGATAACACACTACCAGATAGCCTTTTGCCATGGTCGTACCCTCCGTTTCAAACCGAAATAAACCGCCGATAGGGCCTGCCTTGTCGTGGCAATGTCCTAAGGGACTGCAACGCCTTATCGACGGCTATTTCGGTTCGCGGTCAACCGCGAAAGCTTAGAGCGGAACCATCATGCCCGCTGAACGAAGCGTTCCAAATTCGCTCGCCTTCGCGATGATCGATTGCATGGCCTCCGAAACACCGACGGTATCCAATATTTCCGCGTTGTGTTCCATCGAGTGAAATTGGTACGAAACCATCATGCTGCTCATGTTGTCACCGGTCACGGGAACGAGGCCGAGAACATTTACATCGCTTTGCGACATGAGTTCCGACACTTCGGCGAGCAGTTCCAGGGCTTGGGGAATGTTACCGCGGGAAATGTCGTATTGCCGCATCATCGTAACGGGATGAGTCGGCCATTTACCTTCGCCGAATATACGTCTGGATATATTCCGCGCGCTGATGATTTCGGCGTGTGGGTCGGCTTCACGCTCTTTTTCAAACGCAATAAATGCCGGGTCGGCATTGACCGCATTCAGTGTTTTGACCGCGGTAGTAAAGTCTGGATAGCCCCGAAGAATGCCAATACATCCGGCGTCCGGGCCGGCGATAAAGTTGGTGGTTTTGACCGAGGCTCCGTGGTTTGCGTAAATTTCGGCAACGTGGCGGGCTCTGGTTTCCACCGCAGAACGTTTGCCGGGGAATGGTCTGACGATCGTATGTGCGAGTAATGACATAGCGTCCTCCCAAAGATATTTGATTGTAAGGTTCGTGTGCGTTCGGGGACCCTGTTTTGCCAGTTGCGCCGGGTTCCCGTTACGTACGGGCATGAGCGTAGCAAAATACCGGGCGTCCGTCGATGATTTGGGTGAATTACCCCGGTGCCTTGGCCTGCGGCGCAATGGACGCCTTGGGCACGAATTCAACGGACTATTGCAAATGATTCGGTCGGCCGCTGTTCGAAGTCAGCCGGGCTAATATTACACGATCGCTTATTGGGTAACGGCTGAGACCAGGTTTCGAGCGATCAAAAAATTTTGGCCAATCAGCGGCGCTGCCGTGGGTCCAACATATCGCGTAGGGCGTCGCCGAGTAGATTGGTGCCGAAGACGGCGGCGCTGATCGCCAGTCCGGGGAAGATCACCAACCAGGGCGCGGCCCGGACATATTCCGCCGCCGATTCCGATAGCATGCGGCCCCAGGACGGATGCGGTTCCGGTATCCCCAATCCAAGAAAGGATAATGACGCTTCCACCAAGATCGCGGAGCCGAGCTGCGCGGTGCCGAGCACGATCAGGGGCGCCATAATATTGGGAAGGACTTGTTTTAGGGCGATGCGTATCTCGGTCATGCCGCCGGCGCGCGCCGCCTCGACAAAGGGCATTTCGCGTAACGACAGGGTACTGGACCGAACCACGCGCGCGATATCCGGCATCAGCGGGATGGAGATGGCGATGATTGTGTTTTCCAGGGATGGTCCAAGCGCCGCGGCCATGGCAAGGGCGAGAACCAAGAGTGGTAGCGCCTGCATGATGTCGATGATGCGCTGCATCAATAGGTCGAACCACCCCATCAGGAAGCCGGACATCAGGCCGACGAAAACGCCGGTCAGGCCGCCGAGCAATGTTGAACCAAGGCCAACGGCGAGGGAGATGCGGGCGCCATGGATGATGCGGCTCAGCATATCCCGGCCCATCACATCGGCGCCCATGGCGTGATCCATGGTCGGCGCCAGAAGCGAGAGGTTGGCGTCGGTTTGCAAAGGGTCGTGCGGCGCGAGAACATCCGCGAAGACGGCGCAAAATACAAAGACGGCCACAATCACCGCGCCGATCGCGCCCAGCGGATAGACACGAAGAAAATGGACAAACTTATCCCACCGGGTGGTGACATGCGCGCCGGCGCGAGTTAGTTCTGCTTGTTGATCGATCTCTACCATGTGATTAAACGGTTGATACAGAACGCTTCCCTCTCAGGCAAGACACCATTCAAACTTCGCCTTCGAATTCAAGGCGCCATTAATGATCTTGAGAAAAGGAATTTGCTATTTTCGATCTTTCACTTTGGTTGGGTTCGGTGGAGGAGACCGGCATCCTTATCGTCATAGCCGCCGCCTTCGTGGTCGGTGGCCTGGTAAAAGGACTTATCGGCGGCGGGCTACCAAGCATCGTGGTGCCGATCATGGCGATCGTTGTCGATCCCGTGTTCGCGGCGGCGGTCACGTTAATACCGGTTACGGCGACGAATATTTGGCAGGCCCTGGATGGAAAGTTACTTGTTCCCGTACTACGCAGGTTTTGGGCCTTTTACATCGCGCTTTTTGTCGGTGTTGCCGCTGGGTCGCAAGTTCTCGTCGGGCTACCACCACAAACAGCCGCGCTCCTTATTGGTTTCGCGGTTGTATTCGCCAGCCCAATTCCGTTGTTTGCGCACCGCTTTGCCGTGCCCTCGAGCAGGGAAAAGCTGCTGAATCCTGCGATGGGCGGCGTCATGGGCATTCTTGGCGGAACAACCGTGATTTTCACGCCGACACTGGTCTATTTCGCGATGTTGCGCCTCGACAAAAATTTTTATGTCGCCACGGCGGCTGTCACGGCGATCTGTAGCATGGTACCGCTCTATCTTGGATTAGGATTCTCCGCCGCACTTACCTGGGAATCGGTGCGATTCTCTGTTGTGCTGCTTGGGCCGACAATGCTGGGCTTTATCGCGGGCCGGGCGCTTCGCGGGTACATATCGCAGCAGCTTTTCCGGCTAATCTTGACCGTGAGCCTGATTTTGCTCGGTATCGGGCTCATTTATAAAGGGTTTGCCTGAAGCACCTTTATTCTGGACGGCGAAATATTCGGGCTGCATATGTCGGCGTAGAATATCTGTTTTGAAGTGCGTGCGGTGCCGTCTCGGCCTTACGATCCTTGCGCTGCCAAGATCATATCCGCGGCCTTTTCAGCGATCATGATCGTCGGCGCGTTGGTATTACCGCAGACAACATTCGGCATGATCGACGCGTCGACGACGCGGAGCCCTACGAGCCCGTGTACGGCGAGTGTTGGGTCAACAACTGCCATCGGGTCCGTGCCCATCCTACAGGTTCCAGCGGGGTGCCAATTCGATGCGCCTGTCTGGCGGGCGTATTCGAGGAAGGCGTCGTCGTCTTGCGCATCGGGTCCGGGAGTCATTTCGAAATCATTGTGGGCTTCAAGAGCAGGCGCTTCCATCATGCGGCGCGCCATCCACATACCGGCGATGGTCGTGCGTCGGTCGCCCTCGGTCGCCAGCATATTGTGCCATATGCCCGGTTGTGCCCTGGGATCGGCGGATTTGGCGTGGACATGGCCGCGGCCTTCCAGACGTAGCATCGTGACGCCGACGGTCACGCCCGGTTCGCGGTCGAGCTTGCGGTCCTCGACGGCTTTATAGGTGCCGGGAACGATCTGAAACTGCACGTCAGGTGTCGCGAGTTCCTCGCGGGTGCGGACAAAGGCGCCAATCGGTAGCGTCGGCATGGTCAACACGCCCTTGCGGCGCAGGAAGTAATTGATCCCTTCGCCGAGCGCGCGTATCCCGCGCACCCGGTCATTGTAGGTTAGCGCGTTTTTGACCCGCCAGCGCATGCGAACGACGAAATGGTCTTGCAGGTTTTCGCCGACACCGGGTAGTTCGTGGGTGACGGGGATGCCCAGTGCGGTGAGCCGTTCGGGTTGACCTACCCCCGACAGTTCGAGCAGTTGCGGCGAGGCGAAAGCTCCGCCGCAAAGAATAACGGCGCGGGCGGCGCGCGCTTCTTGGGATTTACCGCCACGGTCGTACGCGACACCTACTGCTTTCCTGCCCTCGAACAGAACGCGCTTTGCGGTTGCGTCGGCCTCGATGCGAAGATTGGCGCGCTTACGGGCGGGGTTGAGATAGGCCACCGCGGAGCTGCAGCGCTTGCCGTCGCGGATCGTTGCCTGGTGGTAGCCAATGCCTTCCTGGACGCGGCCATTAATGTCTTCGTTATATGGAATGCCAATTTCCTGACCGGCGGCGATCATCGCCTCGCAGATGACGCTTTGCTCACCGACATCGGAGACATCGAGCGGCCCACCGACGCCATGGATGTCGCTCTCGCCACGTTGATTGTTTTCGGCCTTGCGGAAGTAAGGCAGTACTTCATCGAAGGACCAGCCACGGCACCCCATCTGTGCCCACAGGTCGTAGTCCTCGGCCTGGCCGCGCACATAGACCATGCCGTTAATGGAGCTTGACCCGCCGATCACCTTGCCGCGCGGCAAGAAGTAACGCTGGCCGTAACAATAGTCTTCGGGTTCCGATTCCAGGCACCAATTGACGTCCGGGTTGCTGACATTTTTGCCGTAGCCGAGTGGTACATGGATCCAGAAATTGCGGTCTTCGGGACCGGCTTCCAGAAGTAACACCTTGTTTGACGAATTAGCGCTCAGCCGGTTCGCCAGGACACAGCCCGCGGACCCCGCACCGACGATGATATAATCGTACTCGGTCATTCGTCCGGGACGATGTCGAAGGCAATGCTGATGCGCGTTTCGTTCGATTCGAACGGGATTGTGCGGTGAAACATGTAGCTGGGGAAAAGCACCATCAGTCCTGGCTCCGGTTGGAAAATTCGCGTCTCCGGCGCGGCGGACCAATGGTATTCCGGCCCTGGTTCGCCGAATTCGATCCACCCGTCATTGCCGCCTTGGTTCACGATGTCTGGGACCTTCGCGTAATAGACGCCGCTCATCCAGGCGGCCCGATGGATGTGTGCGACCTGGTACCCTTCGCCTTCGAGGACAATGGCCCAGATCGCCAGGTGCCATTTCCGGGGGCGGTTGGCAATGAAGGGGTGGTCAGAATCCTTGCCAAAACGTTGCACGAAGGACTCGACGGCATTACCGATAAGCTTTTCGAACGCCGCAACAGGTCCTTTCGGTTTGACCGTCAGATCAGCGGTGTGTTTGCCAAGGCGTGTGGCGTGGCTGGTCGGCGAAACCATCAGGGTCGGGTGATGGGCAACGTGCTCGGTCATCGTCGCGTTGAAGGCCTCGATGGATTTGAACCCCGGCACTTTTTCGTGTCGGATAGGCACGACAAATTTGTCTAAATCGACAAGCGTTTTGACGGCGTCCTTGTCGCCACTTTCGTTCAAGGCGACGGATTTCGCCGCGACGACACTGGCGTCGACGGGGTGGCGGGCGAGAAACGCGTCGCAAACCGCGATTGCGTCGAGCGGTTCATCGCGTTGCACCAGCACGTCGGCAAGATTGCTTGTCGCTTCCGCGTAATCGGGATCGGCGTCGATCGCCCTTGAATACGCCGCGACCGCTTCACTTAGGCGCCCCGAATCCTGCAAGGCTTTTCCAAGCCCTGTCAGAACCGAGGGATCACCGGGTTGTATTGTCGCGGCGCGACCGTAGGCAGTAATCGCGTCATCGCTTTCCCCCTGCGTGCGCAGGACGAATGCCTTGCTGGAATAGGCTTTGCCATGGCTGGGGTCGGCTTCGATCGCCATGTCATAAGCGGCAAGGGCTTCGTCCAGTTTTCCCATTTCGTTTAGAACTGTCCCAAGATTGTAATGGGCGCTGGCGAAATCGGTATCGAGTTCCGAGGCGTGCCGATAGGCGGCGACCGCGTCTTCGTGCCGTCCGATGGATTGGCTGACGAGTCCAAGATTATAGAAGGTCTGGGAATCGTTCGGATCGGATTTCTTGGCGGTGTTCAGCCATTGCAGCGCCAATTCGGTTTGATCCGATTGGAAGGCGGCGAAACTTGCCATGTTGAGTGTTTCGACATCGTCCGGTTGCCGCTTCAAGTATTTTCGAAAATGCGGCAAAGCCTTGGCGAAGCGGCCTGCTTCATGATGAATTAACGCAGCGCGGCGCATGGCGCTAAGCCGGGACGCGGAGACGATGCTGTTCATGTCGGCATGCAATCAGGTGCGGGCATAATGCAAGAATAGCACGCTGAAGGCAGCCGGTTCAAAACACTCGATAGTGGACGTCCTTCGGCATACGGTCGGCGCCATTTGTCGGGTTCATATCTTGTGGGCAGCTAGACATGACGACGATGCAGTTCATCTCGGCCCGGAACGTCAAGGCATCGCCCGGAACGCTTCTGGGTGGCTCTTTGTATAACCGGTTGCCCATTTCCCAAGGCCGGTTCTGAAACATGTTGAACGGACATGGTGTGCGCTGCGATTCCAAACCGAGTTCCGCCAGCGCCGCCTTTAGATTGTCCGTACAATTGTCGTGATATTCGGTGCAACCGAGCAACTGATATCGATACACATCGCACGCGGCGTTCAGCGTATCGTGGATGCCGGGACTGGTGTCTTCCGTAATGGTCACGATGGGCCGGCGATGATTACTTAGAAAGGATTCGCCAAGGTCTGGCATCATTTTGTCGATCGTCGCGCGGGTATGCTCCATCGACATCCATTCGTCCAAATCCTCCGCGTTGAAGGCCCAGGTGTCCACGACTTGTGAACCGTGGGTGTTGACGATCTGGATGTGCTGACCTTGCGAGAGTTTTTGCGCCTTCCCACACCGTGCGGGCACCTTGGTGAGATCACTACTTGTCATGGCTTCTCCCCTTCAATTTGGGCCAGCAGGTCGACAGCGGACATACTTTGAGGTGCTGTTCCCTCTTGGGCCATCTGATTTGCGAGCCGTTGCAGAAGTTCGTTGGCCGGCGTTGGGATACCGTGTGTTCGGCCCAGTAGAACAATCTCGCCATTCAGGAAATCCGCTTCGATATCGCGATTGCCCCGCATCAAACCCTGCCAGGAAGAATCACCCTGACGCCCGACGCCGTTGATTTTGCCGGACTTCATCAAATCGCCACGCCGAGCCGTGATCTCGTCCTCGTCGGTATAAGCTATACCCGCGGCTTCGAGGCAGGCCTTGCCTTCCGCGCGCAACAGGGCGCGTACTGGTTTGGCGTCATCGTCCCGGGGACATAGCGCGTTCAACGCGTTGCCCAAATTGATAATCAGCTTACCGTATTTCCAGCGCATGATGTCGGCCGTGGGGCGGGCGCTGAAATTGGCGTCCTCCAGCGTCGCCATGAGAGTTTCGACGCGGTCGTCGGTACCATGAGGGAAGCAGCCGGTATCAAGGACGCCGATGGTCTTCGCCGAATTGGTTTGGATAACGCCCGGTTCCAAAAACGTCGACGGCAGATAGATCAGCATGCCATAGACGTGCTGAAAACGGCGCAGCGCCATGGGTTCGTTGGCGACACCATTTTGACCGCAAATCACCGGCACGGTGTCGCCGGCGACTTTGCGGAGTGTGTCAAGAGCATCCAGCGTGTGCTGGGCCTTCATCGTTAGTAAGACAACATCGTCTTGCTGGAAATCGATTTCCGAGGGGTGACCCACAGTCGTGACCGGCAATGTTTCAGAACCGTGCGGCGTTTCGTAACGCATGCCGTTGCTTTGCATGGCCTTAAGGTGAGGGCCGCGCGCGATCAGAACGACGTCGTGCCCAGCCTTGAACAATTGAGCGCCAATTACGCCACCGATCCCGCCCGCCCCATAAATAATGATACGCAAAATCGACTTCCTTCGTTGTGAGCGGACGTGTGACATTCGCACGGCATCGACGAGTTCTGGGATATTATACGCATTCTTTTGTCGGAACGGTCGAGTGGGCCAGTTTGCGCGATAGGGTTCGATGCTTAAGCTTGTGAAAACTCAAATCCAGGGAGATGAAGATGTCGGAGCTCGAGGGCAAGGTCGCGATCGTAACAGGAGGCGCTAGCGGGATTGGTGAAGGCACGGTCAGGCTTTTTGTCAATGAAGGCTGCAAAGTCGTCATCGCTGACATGCAGGAAGCGCGTGGCGCGGCGCTGGCCGAGGAACTTGGAGACGCCGCGGTGTTTCAACAGGCCGAGGTGCGCCAGGAAGATCAGGTGAAAGCAGCCGTTGACCGGGCCGTGTCGGAATGGGGGCGTCTCGATTGCATGTTCAACAATGCCGGTTTCGGTGGCGTTTTAGGCCCAATTGAAGACGTTCCGGCGGATGATTTCGATATGACGATGGATGTCCTGGTTCGTGGTGTCTTCCTAGGTATGAAACACGCTATCCCGGTCATGAAGCAGCAGGGCAGCGGCAGTATTATAAACACCGGCAGCATTGCCGGCGTCACCTGTGGACGCGGGCCGGTCGTTTATTCGGCGGCCAAGGCGGCGGTCGTCCATCTCAGCAAGGTCACGGCAATGGAGCTGGGCGAGCATAGCATTCGCGTCAACGCCATTTGTCCCGGCTATATCGCCACGCCGTTGTCGACAAACACGGTCGGCCGCCCCGACACGCTAATCGAGGAGCGCATTAAGGGCACCGATTACCGGCAACCGATCCCGCGTTATGGGCAACCGGACGATATTGCGCAAATGGCGCTGTTCCTGGCCGGCGACCGCTCGAGCTTTGTGACCGGGCAGGCGTTGGTCGTCGATGGTGGTGCCGCGAATGGCGTGATGTGGTCGGATCAGAGCGACGTCTACAAGACCTATCATCCGATCAAGGTCTATAACCCGGATGCGGGGTGAAGATGGTGGTTGGTCTGGAGAATTAGGGATGGCGACGAACGAAACCGGAATTGGCGCTTCTGTTCCACGGAAAGAAGATCATCGATTCCTGAGCGGGGCTGGTCTATTCAGCGACGATATCCAAGAGCTAGGAACGATGGCATCGGCGGTCTTGCGCGCGCCTGTGCCGCATGCGGACATCCTTTCGATCGATGTCGAGGCCGCGCAAGTTGCGCCGGGTGTGCGGCTGGTATTGACGGCAGCGGATCTCGAAGGAGAAATCGCCGGGCCGATACCCTCATTTTCAAAGGTCCCGCCATTTGACATTGGCCGCCGGAATGGTGGTGATGCGGCGGAAGCCTCGCAATACCCGCTGGCGCGTGATCG
The DNA here is from genome assembly GCA_021774385.1 of Alphaproteobacteria bacterium. Taxonomy (GTDB): domain Bacteria; phylum Pseudomonadota; class Alphaproteobacteria; order UBA8366. The sequence continues at coordinate 984 of JAJFJC010000106.1, read as the reverse complement.
AGTGCGCTATTTGGGTGAGCCGGTCGCTTTCATTGTCGCGGATACGGCCGCGCAAGCCCAGGACGCGGCGGAGCTGATCGCGGTCGATTACGCGCCCTTGCCGACGGTGATGGAGATCGAGGATGCGCTTGCATCGTCGGCGGCGCAAATCTGGGAAGATGCGCCGGGCAATATTTCCTTCGATTGGGCGACAGGCGATGAAGTGGCGACGGAGGCCGCCTTTGCCGCCGCCGCGCATGTCAGCCGGCTACGCTTGGTCAACAACCGGGTAGTAATCAATTTCATGGAGCCGCGCTCAGCGGTTGCTACTTATGATATCGCCGACGGACGATTGACTTTGCGGGCAGGATGCCAGTCGGCGCATGGCATGCGCGCCGGGTTGGCCCTGGTCTTGGGCGTCGACGAGGAACGGTTGCATGTGATCGTGCCGGACACTGGTGGTGGCTTCGGCGCCCGCGGCGGTGTCTATCCGGAGTTCGTGCTTGCCTTGGTGGCGGCGCGGCGCTTGGGAATGCCCGTCAAATGGACGGCGGGTCGCGGTGAAAGTTTCTTGAGCGACAATCAAGCGCGCGATCATATTTTCCAGGGAGAGTTGGCTCTTGATGAGGATGGCCGCTTCCTTGGTGTGCGGGTACGCGGTGATTGGCGGCACGGTGCCTATCTCTCAAATCGCAGCATATGGGTCATGACTCATTACGTTTCACAGGTTTTGGGTGGTCCTTACCGCATTCCGGCGGGCCAGCTGGCGCTGCGCGGCATTGTCAGCAATACAACGCCACAGGGCGCCTATCGCGGCATTGGCCGGCTTGAATCCAATTATGTCTTGGAACGGCTTATCGATCAGGCGGCGCGCGAGACCAACGTCGATCCGGTTTCGCTGCGCCGGCGCAATCTAATCAACGACGACGATTTCCCGTGGCGAATGGCGGGTGGCGGTATCGTTACCTCCGGTGCGTTTGAAGCCAATCTCGACCGCGCGATCGA
>JAJFJC010000105.1 GCA_021774385.1 Alphaproteobacteria bacterium | reverse complement strand
CGTCTACCACGGATATTTCACCAATACCGTCTATAAGGTCGCGGCCTCGATACCGCAGGTGCTGACCACATTGATTATCATCGTCGTCAGCATGACGCTCGATTCCTTTATCTACCGCGGCGCAAAGGAAGTCGGCCCCCTGCGGTGGGGGCGGATACCGGAACGGGCGCAATACGCGTTGTTTCTATTGGCTGTCGCGTTCACGTGGCTGATGGGGTTGATGGGGTATATCCGTTCCGGCATCCGTCAGCATTGGCACGTCGTCGATGTCATGCGTGATGCCTCCACCGAAGCCTTCACGCCGACCTTGGGATACGCCGCCAATGTGGTTTCCGTCGCCGCCATAATATTCATGGCCATGGTCATATTCGTATTCTGGATTGCCCAGATCAGCAGTACCAAGACACTGCCGGCTGGGTATTGGAAGGCGTAGGCGGTCATGCGGAAATTTTTTACCGTTATTGCCTTTACATTGCTGACAATCGGATTTTTTGCCGCCTATTCCAACTATGGCATCCCGCAGATCGAACCGGCCCCGCCGCCAAAGGAGGAAAAGCTCGACCTTGGTTCCATGACCATGGATCAGTTCGTCGCGTTGGGGGAGCGACTATTCAGTGGGAAGGGCACCTGTACGCTGTGCCACAATGCCTTGGGCCGAGCACCGGTTCTCGACACGATCAGTGATGTTGCGCCAAAGCGTCTAAAGGACCCTCGTTATGAAGGGTCGGCAGAGACAGCGGAAGCCTACTTGATCGAATCCCTGGTTGAACCTTCTGTCTTCGTTGTTGCGGGCTTCGGTAAAAAGGGCACGAACGACAAGGAAAGTCCGATGCCGGACGTTTCCAGCGGCGGTATCGCCCTTTCCGAGGCAGAGATTGCCGCCGTCGTTGCCTATCTCCAGGACAAGAGCGGTGGCGAGGTTACCGTCGAAATTCCCACCGGTATCGAAAACAAGGAGGATGAAGGATCGGAAGAAGGCGAGCAGCGTGAAGCGATCGCTGATCCCAACATCTTGCTGGAGAAATTTACCTGCAAGGCCTGTCATATGATCGGCGACGAGGGAGGGGATGCCGGCCCCAATCTTTCCAAAATCGGCGCAATGCGCGAGCGCGCTTACCTACGGCGTGCGCTCCTTGACCCGAATGCCGATGTCGCCAAAGGCTTCGAAGCCGACACGATGCCCGCGGATTTGGGCGAGCAAATGTACGCGATGGAAGTGGAAATCCTGTTGGATTTCCTGGCCGGACTGAAGTGATGGGATGGCGGTGATGAAAATACCCAGACTGCTACAGGCCATACTGGTCCTTGCCGGGGTCTATTTCGGATTTATCGTCGTCTTCGATGTCATTCTCGACGCGGTGATACCGTCCAGCCTGCTCGCCATGTACATGTTTTTCACGACCGCTGGCGTGTTCATGGTCTTTACCTATGACGAAGAGCAAACACAGGAACTGGTGGCGCCCATAAAGTCCTTGGTCGAGGACCCGACGAAACGCGCCTGGCGCAACATTGTCTTTGTCGTGGTTCCGCTCGCGGCGGGCGGTGGCACATATTGGCAGATGCAGCCGAGTTTCGAGGCGCCTCTGGAACTTCGCACGATACATCCCGCGCCCCCGAGTACGGCAAAAATTTACGGCAAGCGGGTCAACCTTCTGAAACTGGAAAACCCGTTTCGCGAAGTCGAGAAAAAAGACCCGGAGAAATTTCGCGAATTGGTGAATGGCGGCGCAGCCATATACATCCAGAACTGCCAATATTGCCACGGCGACAAGCTCGACGGGAACGGGCCCTACGCTGCCGGGCTTAACCCGACGCCGCTGAACTTTCAGGATGTTGGCACCATCGCACAACTCCAGGAATCATACTTGTACTGGCGAATTGCCACTGGTGGGCCAGGATTACCGAAAGAGGCCGCGCCTTGGATTTCCTCCATGCCAGTCTGGCAAAACTTTCTCAAGGAAGACGAAATCTGGAAGGTAATCTTGTTCCTTTATGACTATACGGGCCACCGGCCGCGATCTTGGGAGCATGAATGATGGGTGGCGGCTTGATAAGGACGGTTTTATTGCCCGCGATCGCGGCGGGATTCCTATTGCTTTCCCCGGGGCTAATCGCGGCGAAGGACGGTGACGGAGAAAAAGGCGAAACCGTTTATATAAAGCGCTGTTTGCAATGCCATGGCGACGAGGGGGATGGGCTTGGCCCCGCGGCCGACCGTCTTAATCCACCGCCGCGTGATTTCACCTTGGGCCTCTATAAAATCAAATCGTCCGCCTTCGATGCCGACCTGGTCAACGATGACGATCTGTTCCGCATGGTCCGTGATGGCATGCCCGGCACCGCGATGCCGGGGTGGGGAGACATGCTGTCGGAACAGGATATGTGGGACGTTATTACCTATATCAAGAGTTTCGCCGAATTGGAGGGAACGCCCGAAGGACAGGTCGATTATGGCAAGCAGATAGAATCGTCGCCCGAGAGTATCGCCGCGGGCAAGAAATACTTCCTCGCCGATGACAGATGTTCGGAATGTCACGGTGTCGAAGGGCGGGGCGATGCGATAAAAAAACTGAAAAACGACAATGGTGAACGAACCTGGCCCCGTAATTTGACCAAGCCCTGGACCTTCCGCGCGAGTAATGATCCGAAAGACGTCTTCACCCGCATAACGGTTGGTATTCCAACCACGCAGATGCCGTCTTTCGCCGACCCAAAGAGCAAAAAGAAGTTGAGTATCGAAGAGCGCTGGCACATTGCCAACTATGTGGTATCGCTGGCAAAAACGAAAAAAGTGGTGCGACCGGAAAACACGGTTATCAAGGCGGTGCGCGTGGAAGGCGATCTTCCAACCTCGCCAGACGACCCGGTTTGGGAAGGTGCGTCGCCGACAACGTTTTTCATGGTTCCGCAAATCGTGGGTAAGGAGCGGTTTTTTAAAGCCGCCAATGACACGATTAGCGTTCGCGCCTTTTACAACAGCGATAAAATAGGACTTCTTCTGGAATGGGATGACCGAACCAAGAGTATCCCCGGCGACGCCAAGGCGAAAAGTATTGCCGAAGGGGAACTCACGGAGGACGCTATCGCCGTACAGTTTCCGGTGAAAATCCCAACAGGTATGGAAAAGCCCTATTTTTTGATGGGCGATACCGCCAAACCGGTCACTTTATGGCGCTGGTCAAGTGGCACCACGGAGACCGCGGAAAGCGCTGCGATCGTCGATGCGCAGGGGTTTGAAAATCTGATCACCCGCGACACCGCGACGGACCTCACCGCGACCGGCAGCTATAAAGCAGGTACCTGGCGCGCGGTCATGACCCGATCGCTGCGAACGGATGAGACCGATAAGGATTTGCAGTTCGAGGAGGGACGGTTCGTTCCCGTCGCATTTTTCGCCTGGGACGGCTCGAATGGAGAGGTTGATACACGTCTCGCCATGACGACCTGGTATTGGTTGTTATTAACGCCCTCATCCGGTGCCAAGCCCCTCATTTTCGCCATCGCGGTGGCGCTGCTGATGGGTGGTGTTTTGGTCTGGTGGGGCCGTGGCGCGGCGCTCCGAAGAAAGAATGCAATCTCATGACGGACAAGGAACCTCGCAACGACGCGGACCTGTCCGGCGGCGCCGCTTCCAGCGGTGGAAACCGCGGCGCTCTCCTTCGGTTGTTCGGCGTCATTCTGGTAATTTTGGGTACGTTGGACATCATGCTGTCATGGCGTGGCGCCTTTGAAATCGTTCCCTTCCACGTGATGCTCGTCATATCAGGGCTGTTCCTGTGCTTTTTAGGCGCGATTCGTCGTCAAAATCGGGTTTGATACAGATCAAAGCGACGGTAACCGCCGTGCTGGATGATACCGGCTTGGAGTGAAGGGTACCGCTTGGGAGGAATTCGAGACAATGACCACATCTATCTCGCCGCAGGTTACGGCCACGCTCAACGAAAATAGCGCGGCGGACACGGCGCCCGCGCAACTTGGGCGCATATTGGTTGCACTTGACGCTTCCGAGCACGCGAACAAGGCCCTTGAAGAGGTGGTCCGGTTGGCGAAGTCCGCCGATGGTGTCGTTACCGGTATCCACGCCTATGCGGCAATGCTCCATGACCGCCGCTTCAAAATGATGGAAGGCGGTTTGCCGGAACGTTATCTGGAAGAAGAGGAGATGGGGTATCAGCGCGAAGTACATGACGATCTGATTACCCGTGGTCTCAACATCATCACCGATAGCTATCATGACGCCGGCAAGGAGGTCTGCGATGCCGCCGACGTGGCCTTTAGGCGGCTCAGTCCCGAGGGTAAGAATTATGCCAAGGTGGTGGAGGCGGCGCGAAGTGGGGATTACGATGTGTTGGCGATCGGTGCGCTTGGCCTGGGTGCGATACCCGGAAGCTTGATCGGCACGGTAGCGGAGCGGGTCGTTCGTCGCTCGCCAATCGATACCTTTGTCATCCGCGATCCGAAACTGTCCGTGGGCGACGGCCCCATTGTTGTTGGCGTCGATGGGTCACCACTGTCCTATGGCGCCCTGATGACGGCCCTGGATCTGGCGGCCCGGACCGGCGCGGACGTTCATGCGGTGGCGGCCTACGACCCTTATTACCACTATGTTGCGTTTAACAAGATCGCTGGCGTTCTGAGTGAGGAAGCCGGGAAGGTGTTCCGGTTCAAGGAGCAGGAGCAACTCCACGAGGAATTGATCGACGATGGTATCGCCAAAATTTATCAGTCGCATCTTGAAGTAGCCGAGACCATCGCCGACGATTTGGGCGTCAAACTTGTCACCAAGCTCTTGGACGGTAAACCGTACAAAGCCGTGCGCGACTACCTCGACACTGTTGGTGCCAGCCTGCTGGTGATCGGCAAAACCGGGGTTCACGCGGATGACGAGTTGGATATTGGCGGCAATGCGGAAAACCTGCTGCGGATGGCGCCGTGCCATTTATGGCTGACCCAGACCACGTACACCCCGCCGCTCGACCTCGTCGCCGAGGAAACGGTTTCATGGAGTGTCGAAGCGGAAAAGAAGATTTCGCGTGCCCCCGAGTTTGTTCGCGATATGGCCCGTCGCATGGTTTTGCGCCATACCCAGAAGCTGGGCCACACCTTTGTCACGTCCGATATTGTCGATCAGGTCATGGGCAAGGCCATGCCGGGCTTTTCCGGCAATACCGCCGACACGGAGCGCGAATTGGCATGGAGCGACGCGGCGGAGAAATTGCTGGCCAGCGTGAGCGACGCGGCGGTAGCCGACAATATCCGGCTCCGCGCCATTAAACGCGCGCGGCGCGGCCATAGCGATAAGGTAATGCCGAAGCATGTGACGCCGTTTCTTGATTTGACTGACAGCGACCGGCCGGTGTGGTCGGCGGCGGCCCTGGCGCGAACGGCCAAGGTGCCGGAGATGGTTCGCGCGACCGTCAAGGCGGGTATCGAGGATTTGGCCCTTGAACGCGGTATCAAGGAAATTTCATTCGCATTGGCGGAGGAGGGGGTTGTCGAGGCGCGCAAAGCCATGTGCCCGATACCCGCCGCCGAGGACGAAACGGAGGCCAAACCTGAACCCGAAGGTCCGGACGTGGCCGAGGCGCCTATTGCCTGGTCGCCGGAGGCCGAGGACCGTCTTACCCGTGTCCCTGAAGGCTTTATGCGCGACATGACAAAAAAGCGGATCGAAACTTTTGCGCGCTCATCCGGTGTCGATGCGATCACCTTGGAACTCGTGGAAGAAAAATACGCGGCATGGGGCGAGGGCTCGGCCAAACGAAAATCAGACATGGCCCGGACCTCCGATGCGGCGGCACGGATCGAGCGCATTCCAGATTTTATCCGCCCCATGGTGGTGCAGGAGATCGAGCGTTGTGCCCGCGAAATGGGGCTGGAGACCGTCACCGGCGCGGCGATCGACAAAGCGGGTGAAGCTTGGGAAAACCTAGGCGCTTTCCATTCCAAGGAAGCGCCCGGCCAGTACGAGAAATGATCGGCGAGAGGGAAGGAGGGATTGTTTGATGGAAGATACAACTGCCCCCCCTTTCCTAGTTGCCCTCAATCTGACTCGCCGGTGCAACCTGAATTGCGCGCATTGCTATCTTGATGCGGGGACCCGCGAAAGCGACGACAGCAATGAGTTGAGCACGCCGGAAGTCATGGCATTGCTCGACGATATCGCCGCGCTTAGTGACGAGACCATGGTCGTCTTCACCGGCGGTGAACCGCTGTTGAGGACCGATCTTGTCGATCTTGTCGCGCATGCGTCCGGGCTTGGCTTAATGGCGGTGCTTGGGACCAATGGCATGGGTCTCAACGATCGCCGGGTAATGGCCCTCAAGGATGCCGGTTTGCAGGGCGCGGGCATCAGTCTCGACTCCCTGGATGCGCCATCGCATGACGAATTTCGGGGATTGCCTGGTTCTTGGATTCGGGCGCAGGCTGCCATCGATGCCTGCCGTCGTAATGACCTGCGCTTTCAAATTCATTTCTCCGTCAATGACGACAACGCCCATGAACTGGACGATATGATTACCTACGCCCGCGACGTTGGCGCGTTTGTCCTGAACGTCTTTTTCTTGGTCTGCACGGGACGCGGCGAGAAGGCGACGAATATCTCGGCGGAAACCTATGACACGGTTATGCGCCGGCTGACGCGGGCGGCCCGGGATGAGACGGAAATCATGATTCGCGCCAAATGCGCGCCTCATTTCAAACGCATGGCCTGGGAGTTGGATCCGGATTGGCCCATCACCACGGCGCACGGCTACGAAGCCGGGGGCTGTCTTGCCGGGACACGGTATTGCCGGGTCACACCGGAAGGGGGCGTTACGGCCTGTCCTTATATGGAAGAAAAAGTTGGTTCTGTTCGCCAAGCTGACTTTGCCACGATATGGCGCGACGCACCGCAGTTTAAGGCCTTGCGCCAACCTGTTTTGGAGGGCCGCTGCGGTGCTTGCGAATATTCCAAGATTTGTGGCGGTTGCCGGGCAAGGCCGATGGCCCGGGACGGCGCGCTAATGGGAGAGGATTTTCTCTGCGCGTACGAGCCCGGCGGCGGCGCCGTCATTGAGCCGCTCGACATGACCAAAAGCGCGCTTTGCTGGACACCGGAGGCAGAAGAATGGCTTGCCCGTGTTCCCGCGTTCGTCCGACGCTTCGTGCGCCAGAAGGCGGAGTCGCACGTCCGTGCCAACAACGGCCATGAAGTCAACAGCGAGATCATGTCGGCGCTGGCGAAAACGGCGAGCCGTCGATTCGGCGAACAACGGCCGGTTGCGGGAGAGGCGGAGTCATGAATTTAGACGCCGTCGTCATTGGTGGCGGGGTTTCCGGTCTGGCGACCGCATATGATCTGACATCCCGGGGGCATCGGGTCACGGTTCTAGAGCGGCAAACACAAATTGGCGGTAATGCCTTGTCGGAGAACCTTGGCGGTTTTCTCATGGAACATGGCCCGAGCACAATGAATGCGCATATTCCGGCCGCTGGTGAATTTTCGAGCGAATTAGACCTTGATGACCGACGATGCGATCTCGGCGCCGGTATCCGCAATCGTTATCTCGTGGCGGATGGCAAGCTTGCGGCGATATCCGTCGGGCCTCTTGGTTTGTTTACGGCGGGCTATCTTTCTCCCTTTGCCAAAATCCGCTTGCTGGCCGACTTGTTACTGCCGCATCGAAGCGATGGCGAGGACGAAACGATCATGGCGTTTTGTTCGCGCCGTTTCGGGCGGGAATTCGCCGAACGCGTGATAGACCCCTTGGTCGCTGGCATTTATGCCGGTCGCGCGGCCGACCTTTCCGTTGCCGCTATTTTTCCAAAGCTCGTGGCGCTTGAAAAGAAATACGGTTCCGTAACGCTGGGCGCGATACATCGGCGTCGCGAAGGCGGAAAGATGCCCGGAAGCCGGTTATTTTCCTGGACCGATGGGATCGCGACCCTACCCAGGGCCATTTCGCGAAGTCTCGGTGGCAGGGTTCGCACCGGCGTGGCCGTTCGTAACATTTCGCGTCGCGCCGGCGGCTTCCGAATAGATGCGGGCGAGGCGGGTGTTATGGAAACGAAGGTCGTGATTGTGGCGACTCAGCCGCATGTCGCCGCCGCGCTGATTTCTGATGTCGATCCGGTAGGGGCCAGCGCCGCTGGTAAAATTCACGCGCCTCCCTTGGCCGTCGTGTTTCTCGGATTCCCGCGCGCGAACGTGGCCCATTCCTTGGATGGCCTCGGGTTTCTCACCAGCGAAGCGGAGAAACGGGAGGTTCTGGGCGCTCAGTTTTGCTCGACCATGTTTCCGAACCGTGCGCCGCGGAACCATGTCGCCGTGTCGGCTTATATCGGTGGCGCTCGGTCGCCCGATATTGCCCGTCTCCCGACCCCTGATCTGGTCAGCCTCGCCCGGCGCGAGTTTCGCGATCTCATCGGTGCCACAGGCGAACCCACCGTGTCCCGCGTACGCCATTGGCCGCTTGGACTACCGCAATATGGTGTGGGACACCCGGCTCTCGTTAAGACTTTGCGGGACGCCCCGAACCGGCAAAGCG
>JAJFJC010000104.1 GCA_021774385.1 Alphaproteobacteria bacterium | reverse complement strand
GAACGCGAAAAATACGAATGTGATTAAGGATGTTGCGACAATTCTAGTGCACCCCATCGCCTCGAGCTTGTCGCAGGCCGGGTCGAGAAAATACGCTATCGCCATTCCGGCGACGAATGGCAACAAAACATCGCCAAGCATAATAATTAGACCAATGAAGACGCTAAATCCGACAATCCAAGAGACCGCCCGCGAACGTGCTGTCATCGACCGCGCTCGTAACGGCCTGGTGTCAGAGACGCACCCAAGGGACGTTCACGCCGCCATTTTTTCGGATCGACACGGACACCGAATACCCATTGGCCTAGATACGCCAATCCCGACAAGACGGTTGTCAATCCGACGAAGATTGTCAGCAACGGCAATATGCCAAAATCCGGGATTCCGACGCCTAAATTACCAAGCAGTAACGCAACAAGAAGGATCTGAACCAACGTATTTAGCTTGCTAATGAACAGCGGTTGCATTTCGACCGGACGGTCCAGCAAATGAAACAGCAATGTGCCGCCAATAATCAAAACGTCGCGGAAGACGACCAGAATTACTAGCCATGTACTTACATGTCCCGCCTGCCCCAGCGTGATATACGCGCTAACAAGCAGTGCCTTATCGGCGATGGGATCCAGGTAACTACCCAATTTGGTAACGAAGCCGTACCGCTTCGCGATAAAGCCATCGAGCGCATCGGACAAACCGGCGGCGAAGAAGACCCAAAACGCCGCGGACATTGACCCGCGAATTACGAGCCAAACCAGGATTGGAACAGCGAATATACGCGCAATCGTAATCAGGTTCGGAATATTTCCGGCGATCGGGTGGCGCTTCATCAATTAGCGACCGGTTTCAGAGCGCAATGTCCAGATCGCGGTCTCCGCCGAATACTCAAGCGATAGATTGCTTTGCGCCATTGCGAGCCGGAGCTGGTCCGCGTTGCCAAGATATGAAATGCCAATTTCGGCCTTGTCGATCGCGAGTTGAACGACGTCAATTTGCCGAAGCGCCGAAATCGATCCCAACCGCTTGCGCACGGACAACCATTCACTAAGATTACGAATAGGCACGCGTACAACAATGCGCTGTTGGACGCTCCGCTCTAGTAGATTATCCCGCTTCCAAGCTTCTACGGCCTCTTGCGAAAGAAGCTTAGCAGTATCATCAAGCAATGCATCGCGGTCGCTATCCGCCTTAGCTTCGAAACGGCGGAAGACCGTCTGATCGCTGCTGTTGCCGCCAAAACGGGATTTCGCGATTTCGACACGCAGCATGCCATTCGACTGGTCGATTGCAAGCGACGCCACAATGACCATGACTTCGCCGGCCCCATAACGACGGGCTATTTCCAAAAGTTGGCGCTTTTCACCAAGAACAGCATCTTCCGCACTGATTGACGAAATATCAGACAAATCACCGACGGGCAGCAAAAGTGGTAGGAGCCCATCGATTTTCCTAAGCCGCGACCAGGCGCCGAACCAAGGGTTTGTATCATCCCACAAAACCGTAGCGCCCGCGGTTTGAAATACAGGAAGAACCAGCACGGGCCGACTTGCCGTCTCCGCGAAAGGTATACCGGCATCATCAAGAACCCGGCGAACTTCCTTAGCCCTAAATCTTACGGTCAATGAAGCAAGATACCGCCCACCGCCAAATTTCTCACGGTCCACGGAAAAATCCCGTAACAGACCGGTAAGGGCACGATCGTCAGGCGAGGGAAGACGGTCATGATCGTCTTTCAAGGTCAGTCTTTCGAACAAAATGCGTAGAGCATCATGTTGCCCGCGGGCAATTCCGCTCGATTTCGCCGCCAATTCATCGGCCGCGCGCGCATCAACCACGACGCCGGCAACACTGAAAATGTCACGCGCTTGCGCCTTTACGGGTGAATTCGATGCGACCAACAGACAGAGAAGCGCGCCGACATAGAGGACTAATGTCTTATTCATCCTTAAGGACAATCCCCCCTCGGCACGTCATACTCGATGAGACAGTTCGTAATCATATCAATGGACATGCAGCAGGGCCATTGCAAACCCTCACGGATTAAGTATCTTCTGCAACGGTTGTATACCTGCTTGCCCAAGAGGATGCCATAGCCCGGGACCCCGCTACGAATGGCCTTTCATACCGCGATGCCGGTGTCGATATCGATGCTGGAAATGCGCTCGTCGAAGCCATCAAACCTCTTGCACGAGCCACGACCCGCTCCGGTGCCGATGCGGCGCTAGGTGGCTTTGGCGGTTTGTTCGACCTCAAGGCGGCAGGCTTTTCGGACCCTGTTCTCGTCGCAGCCACGGATGGCGTGGGAACCAAACTACGCGTTGCTCTCGAAGCCGGTCGACACGACACCGTGGGGATAGATTTGGTCGCGATGTGCGTCAACGATTTGGTCGTACAAGGTGCGGAGCCGGTGTTCTTTCTCGACTATTTTGCGTGCGGGAGCCTCAATATCGATGTCGCGAGTGCCGTCGTCGCGGGTATTGCGGAAGGCTGTAAAACAGCCGGTTGCGCCTTGATTGGCGGCGAAACGGCGGAAATGCCCGGGATGTATTCCAACAATGATTATGATCTCGCCGGATTTTCCGTTGGCGCCGTTGAACGAGGTGAACTTCTAACGGGAGAAACGGTCACCGAGGGTGATACGGTTCTTGGCTTGGCGTCAGCAGGCCTGCATTCGAATGGCTTTTCGTTGGTGCGGCAGGTCATCGACGACACGGGAGCGCACTATGCCGATGAAGCCCCGTTTGCCCCGGAGTATAGCCTTGGCCATGCGCTGTTAACGCCAACTAAAATTTATGTACGGAGTTGCCTCGCGGCGCTGAAGACGGGCGGAGTAAGGGCGTTTGCCCACATAACAGGCGGCGGATTGACGGAAAACGTACCAAGGATACTACCAAAGGACCTAGCCGTAAAAATCGACAAGGCCTCGTGGGTAAAACCCCCCGTTTTCGAATGGTTGGCGGCGCAAGGAGGCATTGCGGAAGCGGAAATGCTACGCACGTTCAACTGTGGAATTGGTATGATTGCCATTGTCGATCAAGGATGCAGCACCGAGGTAAAGTCGGTATTGGAACAGCACGGAGAAACCGTTTTCGAGGTCGGCAAAGTCACCAAACGCGAAGGTCAATTGGCAATACGCTATAAAAACAGGACCTAGCAAGGATGTTGCGAGTAGCCGTACTCTTATCCGGTCGTGGATCAAACCTACAGGCTTTGATCCACGCGATGTCTTCCAGCGATTTCCCCGCGTCGATTGTCTGTGCTATCTCAAATGTTCCCGATGCGCAGGGCCTGATGCGAGCCCGTGCCGCGGGTATCGAAACGCTTACGATTGACCATCGACGGTACTCTAGCCGTGAACTTTTTGATCTTGCAGTCGACAAGGCGCTTCATGAACGAGGAATCGAACTCGTCTGCCTTGCTGGGTTCATGCGAATTTTAACATCAATTTTCGTGAATAAATGGCACAACCGTCTAATTAATATTCATCCTTCGTTGTTACCGGCATTTAAAGGACTAGATGCGCAACAACAGGCCTTGGACGCTGGTGTTAAACTCGCCGGATGCACGGTCCATTTCGTCCGCCCAGGCATGGATGAAGGTCCCATAATCGCTCAAGCCGCCGTCCCAGTACGAGACGATGACGACGCGGCCTCCCTGTCGGAAAGAATTTTAACGCAGGAGCACGTGATTTACCCATCAGCCGTTAAATTGATTGCCGAAGGCCACGTCCGCGTCGACGAGACTCGTACTATCGGTGGAAAAGTCGCGCGACGTTCGTCCGTCCTACGCAATCCGTCCCTCGGCGACTTGTAAAACGATTTCCCACGGTTTACCTAGTATCCTGTTCGTATCCTGGCTATACGGTTAAAATTAGACATTACGGTCGGATCAGGTCTAAGCGGAGTAACATTTATGAATAAGCTAGCGTTCCAAGATTCCCCTCAAGAAAATCTCCAAACCTGGAGCCTCTTGGTCAAATTGTTGATTTTCGGGTCCGCGTCGATTGCGATTTTGCTCCTGATCATGGCGGCAACCCTGGTCTAGCCCTCTCTATTAGGATTCAGCCAACGATTTCGATTTGGCTGAAGAAGAACGCGATCTCTTCCGCCGCGGTTTCTGGTGCATCGGAACCGTGCGCGGAATTCGCCTCGACCGACTCTCCAAAATCTTTTCGTATTGTGCCTTCGTCGGCGTTGGCGGGGTTTGTGGCACCCATGATTTCGCGATTGCGGGTTATCGCGTTTTCCCCTTCAAGCGCCTGCACGACGACCGGTCCGGATGTCATGAATTCGCAAAGATCGGAGAAGAAGGCGCGCTCCTTGTGCACGGCGTAAAATTGTTCCGCTTGAGCGCGGCTCAACCAAACGCGCTTTTGCGCGACGATGCGTAGTCCCGCCTCTTCGAACCGAGCGTTGATGCTACCCGTAAGATTTCGGCGTGTCGCATCTGGTTTAATGATTGATAACGTACGTTCGATAGCCATTCGTTCTATCCCTATTTAAATGCCCGAGGCAAAAGTTGCGGGGTTATAAACGCGCGCACCGAGCCGGGCAAGCTGTCTCTTCCGTTTCGGCAGTGACGAAATTCAGCCTTATAAAACATTGTGCCCGTCGAGATACCAGTCACAGTTTAAAATTCGGGTCACAAAACAAGTAAATTCAGCTTCAGAACACATAACCGCAACCAGACGGCCCCTTAAATTCGTTAATCTTCTTGGTTACCTTTCGTTAACGGTCTTCTGGTACCGATAGCAACGGACTAGTTGATGCCTGGGTGACCGGGCGCCCCGGTTGAAACAATTTTAGGAGCCAGACAATGGCAACAGCGTCAGTATCTAGGAAGAAATCCACTACGGCGAAGAAACCGCGTACGGCAACGACAGGCCGATCCACCACGCGTTCCCGGACCGCAGCGCGTAGACCCGCCGTCCGCAAACCGGCAGCGAAGAAAACCATAGCGGCGAAGAAGCCCGTCGCTCGAAAAAGCCCGGCAAAGAAGCCTGTTGCAAAGAAAGCGGTCGCGGTAAAGAAGGCGGTTACCCGGAAACCGGTCGCAAAAAAAGCCACGACCAAGAAAGTGGTGACGAAGAAAGTGATGGCGAAGAAACCAGCAACACGCAAACCTGTTGCGAAGAAAGTGGTAGCAAAGAAGACGGTTACCAAAAAGCCGGTCACCAAAAAAACCATAGCCAAGAAATCCGCACCGAAGAAACCCGCCGTTAAGAAAGCGGCTACCAAGACAAAGGCTGTTGCCAAGAAGCCAACGGCGCGCAAAACCGTAGCGAAGAAGGCCGTAGCGAAGAAGGCCGTCGCAAAGAAAGGCGCGACGAAAAAGCCAGTCGTCAGGAAAGCCGCAGCAAAAGCAAAAGTAGCGCCGAAAAAGGCTGTTGCGAAAAAGGCTGTTGCGAAAAAGACGGTGACGAAGAAGCCAGCCGTGAAAAAAGCGACGGCCAAAAAGGCGACGCCACGCAAAACCGCAACGCGCAAGGTCGTTGCGTTGAAACCGCGCGCAAAACAACCGGCCCGCTCAGGGCGTACACTACGCCGCGCGGCTTAACATATAATTCGCGTTATTCCCTTTGCCGCTTTGCCGTCTGATTTTCCGTAAGGGGCTGTAAAGGGCAAAACCATGTATAGCGGCGGGCTCTGTCCCGCCGCTATATTTATTCCATCCAGGAATATGAACTATGCCTCCGCTGGCACATTCGACTCGGCCTTCTTTTCCCAACCGCCGCCAGTGTTTTGTTGCCAATATGTCAAATGATGCCCGGCTTTAAGATAGGTACTCCACCGTTCGCGCGCGGCATTCACCGTTTCCGCATCGCCATCGTCGAATAATTCACAACAGAGCTCGAACATTCCAACATTTTCCGATGCCGCACCATCGGTTAGAAATAAGACAGTGGCGTCGTTCGGATTTTCGTCGCTTTCGGTAAGCCAAATTGGCTGCAATCCAGCGTTTCCATCCTCGGCGCTGCCGTGCGGTAAAAATGCTTCGTTTCGATAGGTCCAGAGCGAACCATTCAATGCGTCGACCCGCTCTTTTGAGCGCGCCATTACAATAGCGCGCCAGCCGCGCTCGATCGTTTTTTCCAACATGACGGGAAGCGCCCGTTCGAGGGACGTTCGCTGCAGGTGATAGAAGCGGATTTCCGTCAACGCCGGCTATCTCAGTCTTCGTAGTACTCGTTGACCAAATTATCGAGCAGGCGGACACCGAAACCGGTACCACCTTTCGGTACGGTATCCTTTTCCTTGCTCGACCACGCAACGGCCGCAATATCTAAATGCGCCCAGGGCGTCTTATTCACAAAGCGCTGCAAAAATTGAGCGGCGGTAATCGAACCGGCGGGCCTGCCTCCAATGTTTTTCATATCGGCGGCCGCGCTTTCGAGCATCTTGTCGTACTCTTTGGCCAACGGGAAGCGCCATAGCTTCTCGCCTGTCGCCTCACCGGCCGCAAGCAAATTGGCGCTCAAGGCATCGTTATTTGAGAATAGTCCCGCATGCTCATGGCCAAGACTAATGATTATCGCACCGGTCAATGTTGCTAGATCGACCATAAACTGCGGTTTGAAGCGGTCTTGCGTATACCAAAGCGCGTCCGCGAGGACCAAACGCCCTTCAGCGTCGGTATTGATGATTTCAATCGTCTGACCCGACATCGACGTGACGATATCGCCCGGCCGTTGCGCATTGCCGTCGGGCATGTTCTCAACCAAACCGATCACGCCGACCACATTGGCTTTCGCCTTCCGGCCCGCGACGGATTTCATCAGCCCCGAAACCGTCCCGGCGCCGCCCATGTCCCATTTCATTTCTTCCATGCCTTGGGCCGGTTTCAACGAAATGCCGCCGGTATCGAAGGTAACGCCCTTGCCGACAAAGGCGACCGGTTGTTTGTTACGCGCCGCTCCATTCCAGCGCATTACGACCAACCGGCTTTCGCGCCGCGACCCTTGCCCCACACCGAGCAACGACCCCATACCGAGGCGCGCCATTTGCTTCTCGCCGAGCACTTCGACCTTAACGCCGAGTTCGGACAATTTCTTCGCTTCCGCAGCAAAACTTTCAGGATACAAATCGTTTGGCGGCGCCGATACGAGATCACGCGTGAAAAATACGCCGTCGGCGACCTTGTCATACATCGCGAACGCGCGTCGCGCCTTGGCAAAGCCGTCAACCCGAATAGCCAGTGTCCTCAACGTTGGTTTCTTGCTCGCGTCCTCCTTAGTCCGATAGCGGTCATAACGATAGTTCTTCAAACGCGCACCATAGGCAATCTGCGCTGCGGCGGCGGCCAAATCCTCGGCGCCATCATCGACGATCAGTGTCGCGGCGGTTTCTCCAACCGAATTCAACCGCGCCAGAATTCGACCGCCCAGCGCCTGTTGCTCTAAGACGTTTAAGCCCTTCCCCATTCCGACCAATAGGATTCGAGAATTGCCCAAACCGGAAGGGGCTACGATTTCCAAGGCTTGCCCCTTCGCGCCCGTGAATCGACCTGATGACAACGCGCGTTTCACGGCGCCTCCGGAAAGCTTGTCGAGTTCCTTGGCCGCTGGCGTAAGCGTTTTATCTTTTTTTACACCAACGATTACCGCGCCGGACTTCGGCAGGCTTAGTGAAGCGAAAGAAACTCTCATATTGAACTCCGGACTTTGGCAAAATGCTATTGAAGGCTGGTGGCTGATTTCCCACTACTTTAAACGCTAGTCGTTGGGAGGAAAAGCCGAGACCTGCCGGTCGTGCGCGAGGCCATGTTTCGCCTTGCATTTCTTCGCGTGCGCGCATAAACGCCCTTTATGCAAAAATTCAGACGAATAATCCAACATTGTTCATCGGTGGCGATCAGCGGAGAACCGGATAAGTGTGATGGAAAGCGCCTCTAATCCATGCTGAGCGAAAACGATATATGACTTCCCCTCGCCTTTCCGCTCTTGTCATTGCGCACAATGAAGAAGCGCAACTCGATGATTGTCTGAAGCAACTTGAATTCGCCGACGAGCTCATTGTCGTCTTGGATAAATGTACAGACGGCTCAAAGGAAATCGCGGAACGATTGGCCGATCGCGTGATCGAAGGCTCTTGGGACTTACAAGGTACGCGCCTGCGCGTTGGTGTGGAAGCCTGCACCGGTGATTGGATATTGGATGTCGATGCGGACGAGCGTGTACCGACTGGGCTTGCTGCGGCAATTCGCGAAACTATCCAGCATGCCGTGCCGGGGTACTTCTTAATCCCTTTCGATAATTATGTCGGCGACCGATTAGTCCGTTATGGGTGGGGCGCGTCTTTTGGCGTCAGCGCCGCGGTTCGCCTTTATACGCCCGGTGCAAAGCAATGGGGTGATCAGACGGGCCATCCGGAAATCACGCTGCACGGCGAGAAACGCCGACTGAATACACCCATGATTCATTATCATGACCGTGACATTTCAGATATGATTCAACGATTTGACCGATATACGACGGCGCGTGCGCGCGACATGCGAGCGGCAGGCCAGATCGGATCATTTGGAAGCAATTTTCGACGCGTCTTTACGCGTTTTTTCAAATGCTATATCCAACGCAGAGGTTATCGTGAAGGATATTACGGATTCCTGATCGGACTCTTCGCCGGTTTGTTACCATTGATCGCGCACCTCAAGGCAAGGTTGGAAAATGATTAAACGTCGCGCTTTCCCGATACCGCGCTAAAGCCAAAATTTCACGTCGCACCCGTTTCCGAAGCTCACGGAGCCTGTTTCATGTTTAAGAAAATCAAGTCCGCTCTCGACGGTAAAAATCAGCGAACCGAAAGCAATGTCGGCAAATGGGAGCGTAACTACGAAGGTTTAACGGAAATCAAGACCTACGCCGATGAAACCTCCTACCGGCTCGCCGCGGAGTTTATGGCGGATGTCGGCCCCGTCGAAGATTGGGGGTGCGGCAGCGGTGGATTCCGATTGTTTTGCAAATCGGAATATATCGGCGTCGACGGTACCAAAAACAAATTCGTTGATAAGGTCGTCGATCTCGCTACCTACACCAGCGACGCCGAAGGCATCCTGTTGCGTCATGTGCTGGAACACAATCCCGCATGGGAGAAAATTCTCGCCAACGCACTGCGCTCATTTGGGAAAAAGCTATGCATCGTCGTCTTCACGCCGTTCGCGGAAGAAACACACGTAATAAAATATTACAAGAAAATGGATGTGGTCGACATTTCCTTCAAACGAGACGATCTGGTTAACCATTTCGAAGGACTGAAATGGACAAGTGAGGAAGACCTAAAGACGGATTCCCAATACGGTATTGAGCATATTTTCTATCTTGAGCGAGAGTAACCTTTCCCGAGACTTCGAATAAAGCGACCCGGGCCGCTATTTCAGACTAATACCAACCGCAATTTTCCCTGGTATATCAATTTGCTCCGCGCTATTACTCATGCAGAGGACAATAGCCGGACCATGAAGTACATAACCCGTTACATGCTGAAGCAGGTAATCGTTGTAACGATATTCGTTACAACGATCCTGTGCTTTGCGATTTGGCTGACTCAATCCTTGCGTTTGGTCGACCTTATTATCAATCGCGGTCTTCCTCTTTCGATGTTCGTCTACATGGCGCTCCTTTTGCTACCGCGGTTTTTGGCAATTGTGCTGCCTATAGCGGTATTTTGTGCGACGATTTTTACCTATAATCGCTTGACCTCAGACAGTGAATTGGTGGTTCTGCGCTCCGCGGGCCTGAGCCAATTCGCAATCGCCAAACCCGGCCTGATTGCGGCCGCCCTGACATCAGTCTTAATGCTTTTATTGAACCTCTATTTGTTGCCGACGTCCTATCGCGAATTCAAGGAGCTGCAATTTGCGATCCGGCATGACTACAGTTCAATCCTGCTGCAAGAAGGCGTTTTCAACACGCTCGGAAGCAACGTCACCGTATTCATCCGTGAGCGCAACTCGGCCGGCGAATTAAGCGGCATACTCGTGCATGATAATCGTAACCCAGAGCAACAAGTCACGATGATGGCGGAAAGTGGTGCGATCGTTCAGTCGGAGCAAGGTCCCCGGGTCATTCTCAAAAATGGCAACCGCCAGCACGTGGATCGCGATAAGGGTGAGTTATCGCTACTGAACTTTGACCAATATGTCGTCGAAATATCGGCCGATAAGGGGCCGGAATACGTTCGTTGGCGCGACCCTCGCGAGCGGTACTTGCCAGAACTTCTCTTCCCCGGCGACTCAGCCGAGGATCGCCATCAGCGCAAAAAACTCATCGCGGAAGGCCACAACCGCTTGAGCATGCTGATCTTGCCTTTTACCTATTGCGCGCTTGGCCTGGCGTTGCTGATGTCCGCGCCATTTAATAGACGGGGGCAGTTGCGCGTCACCATTATATCGGTATCCATCATCAGTCTGATCGCTGTCGGGCATATCAGTCTTCACAATATCGCGGGACGGCATCTTGGTTTCGTGCCAGGCCTCTATGCGATTGCAATCGCACCGCTTTTGTTAGCGTTTTATTTGCTGATGGGCCGACGCAATCGATCCGTTCCCGCGTTCAGCCCGGCCGGATAGTTCAATATGGGTCTATCCGCCACACTTTCGGGCTACCTTGCACGTCATACCGCATTTTGGTTGGCGAGCGTTTTTGCCGGCGTTACCGGCGTTGCCCTTTTATTCGATACCGTGGAAATGCTCCGCCGGTCGGCCGGCAAGGCCGATATCGGTCTGATGACCGTCGTGCAAATGAGCGTCTTCAAATTACCGCATTTAGTACAGCAAATGTTGCCGTTTTGCGTTTTACTCGGCGCGACCTTGGCATTTTGGCGCTTGGCGCGGGCAAATGAACTCGTGGTAACGCGCGCCGCCGGCATTTCAGCTTGGCAAATCATCGCGCCGGCGGCGGGTATTGCGGTTTTGGTCGGTGTCTTCCAAATCGCGGTTTTCAATCCACTCGCCTCCGTCATGCTATCAAAATATGAGCAGTTGGAATCCCGTCATCTGAAACGATCGGTCAGCCTGCTTTCCGTCTCGAGCACGGGACTCTGGCTGCGCCAATCCGATGAACGAGGGCAGTCGGTCATACACGCGACACGCGTTGCGCAAACAGATATGTCGCTGCAAAACGTCATTATCTTTCTGTTCGAAGGCAAGGACCGGTTTATCGGAAGGATCGACGCGGAATCCGCTCAATTGCGTGATGGCTATTGGGACATCAAAGATGCATGGATATCCGCCCCGAATGAGCGTGCTCATTTCGTTGCAGAACACCGACTTAAGACGGACCTAACGTTAAACAAGATACTCGACAGCTTTGCCTCGCCACAGACCATGTCGTTCTGGCAACTACCTGGTTTCATTGAGACATTGGAAAAAGCTGGCTTTTCTGGCCATCGGCACAAACTGTATTGGCATTCACTACTTGCCAGCCCCTTATTGCTGGCGGCAATGATTCTCTTAGCGGCGATATTCTCGCTTCGCTCGTCTGGCCGATCCGGTGCCGCGTTATCGATCGCCGGTGCGATCTTCAGCGGATTTTTTCTCTATTTCATGTCTGACCTGGTGTACGCGCTGGGCCTATCGGCAAGCATTCCAACACTCCTCGCGGCCTGGACACCGGCGGGCGTTAGCACGTTGCTCGGTCTAACGGCTTTGTTTCATATCGAGGACGGGTAGTGTTTCGGCCGGCCCGTATATTCCTGGCGATGGTGCTCTTCGTCATGGCAACCGGTGTTGCCGCGCAAACCACCGGGTCACCCGTGGTCATCCAAGCGGATGAAGTCACGCATGACCAGGAACTTGGCAATGTCGTCGCGCGAGGAAATGTCGAGATAACGCAGAACGAACGCATTCTATTCGCGAACTCGGTTACCTATAACCAGAAGACCAATACAGTCACGGCATCGGGAGATGTCGTTGTGCTCGAACCGAATGGCGACACGCTTTTTGCGGATTATGTAGAGCTGACCGACGACATGCGTAACGGCGTGATTGAGCAAATCCGTATCCTACTAGCGGATGATAGCCGTTTCGCGGCCGTGAAGGGGCGCCGTAAGGATGGGACGCGAACCACGTTGACACGGGCCGTTTATTCGCCTTGCAAAGTCTGCGAGGACGATCCCGAGCGGGCACCGTTATGGCAATTGAAGGCAACGACGATACTGCACGACAAGACCGCCCGCGAAATTCGTTATCAAAATGCCCGCCTTGAGCTGTACGGCGTTCCAATCGCTTACTCGCCCTTTTTCTCTCATCCGGACCCCACTGTGAAGCGAAAGAGCGGTTTTCTCACGCCGTCTTTCGGGTCTAGCGGTAATCTCGGCGCCTTTATCCAGGTACCGTATTTCTGGGCTATTGATGAAAGCCAAGACGCAACATTTTCACCCATTTACACACGCGATGAAGGCATTGTCTTTTCCGGCGAATACCGCCGGCGGTTCAATTTTGGAGAGCTCGAATTTTCAGGCAGCCTCGCGGAGGCCGATCGGAATATCGGAACCGACTTTGCGGAAGATATCCGAACCGATGAAATTCGAGGTCACATTTTCGGCCACGGACGCTTCGAACTAGACGAAACGTGGCGTGCCGGATTCGACATCGAGCGCGCGACGGACCGGAGCTATCTGCGACGTTTTAATTTTTTCGGTGGTCAGAAAACATCCCTAACATCCAATGCCTTCGTCGAAGGATTCCGGGGGCGGAATTATGCCGCAGCCAACACCTATTTATATCAGGACCTCCGAAGCGGCATTCGTCCAAACACGCCAGTCGTGGCGCCGATGCTAGACTTCAATCATGTCGGAAAGCCAATGGAGTTCGGTGGCAGATTCAGCATGGATGCGAATTTTCTATCCCTATACCGTGAGGATGCCGCCGATACACAGCGCGCCTCGGTGAAGTTTGGGTACGAACTTCCCTTTACCGCGAACGCCGGCTACGTCACAACGCTTCGTGCCACGTTCCAAAGCGACCTTTACTACGTCGAACAAGCGGAAAAGAGCGTTGAGAACGATGGATTCACAGGGCGCTTATTTCCACAAATCGCAGTCGATTGGCGTTATCCGTTCGTTCGTGATTCCGGAAAAACGCGACAGCTTATCGAACCCATCGCGGCAGTCGTTCTTTCACCGAACGGCAGCAATCCGGGCGCCATTCCCAGTGAAGACAGTGTCGTTGTCGAAATCGATGATACAAATATTTTGAGTGCCGACCGGTTTCCCGGTATCGACCGCGTCGAAAGCGGGCAAAAGGTTATTTACGGCGTAAAAATGGGTGTCTTCGGTGAAGGTGATGGTCGGACGACGGCATTCTTCGGCCAAAGTTATCGCATTCACGCCGATGACGACCTTGCCAACGAAGTCGGTATAGAACGACACCTGTCGGACTTTGTCGGGCGTATCGAAATCCGTCCAAATCAATATCTCAATCTGCTGTACAGGTTCCGTTCGTCAGGAGATAGTTTAGATTTCAAACGTAACGAGGTTGGATTTTCACTCGGAACCAAGGCGCTAAGCCTTGTCGGCAACTATTTGTTTATCGATGGTGACGTGAGCGAAGTAAGCCTCGAGAAGCGAGAGGAAGTGAATTTCATAGTGCGCTCGCAACTTGATGACAATTGGTCGATCGCCATGCAAACACAACGGGATCTTGGTGAAGATGGTGGAACGCTATTCGCGGGAGCCAGCCTGACTTATGAAGACGAATGTTTTAAGTTCACGACAGATGCACGGCGGAGATTTACAAGGGACGCCGACTTCGAGCCGTCAGACGACATCTTATTCAGGATCACGTTCAAGCATCTTGGAACCGTATCGACTTCAGCCAACTAAACGGACGATATATGAGGCGCTCCAACAAACGATTTAGGGACTGTCGCTGGCATGCGGCCTTTGTGGCGGTGATGCTAATGCTTCTCCTGCCCAGCCATTTGGCGGAGGCGCAAAACGTCCTCAGGATCGCTGCGGTGGTCAACGACAGGGTGATTTCCGCGCTCGATGTTATCAACAGAATGAAGTTTGTAATCTGGTCGACGGGTGTTCCGAACACACCGGAAAACCATCGCCGGTTATCAAACCAGATTCTCCGGAACCTCATCGATGAAGAGATTCAATCCCAGGAAGCCGAGCGCGTCAACGTTAAGGTACGCGAGAAAGATGTCGACAACGCATTAGCCGATGTAGCACGGCGCAACAAAATGACGGCCCAGAAATTGTCGAATATTTTGCAGCGCAGTGGAGTCGCACCCAGTACGTTGCGGCGTCAATTACGCGTTCAAATCGCATGGGGCCGTGCAATTTCACGGCGCCTCCGCCGAGATGTTAAGGTTAGTGACGATGAAATCGACGGCGAAATCGAGCGCGCGAAGGAATTAAAAAATAAACCGCGTTTCCGGGTATCCGAAATTTTCCTTTCGGTTGACGATCCCGACCAGGATGAACAGACGCGACTTGCGGCGATCCGGCTTGTGAAACAAATTCGTGAAGGGGCGGATTTCGCCGCTCTCGCGAGCGCGTTCTCGCAAAGTACAAGTGCTCAGTCTGGGGGCGACCTAGGGTGGATACAAGCAGGCCGATTGAACCGCGAGCTCGACGAGGCCTTGTTGAATTTGAAACCGCAGCAGGTTTCCAAACCGATTCGAACGCTCTCCGGCTACAACATCCTTTTTCTTCAAGATCGTCGCGAACCCGAAAATCTGGGGTCGGGAAAAGTGATTGTCGACTTACATCAGGTAGTTCTACCGAGCGGAGGCGGTATCGCCGATCCCGCTCAAAAAGCGCTTGCTGATGATATCAAGGCCGCATTGACAAGCTGCGCCGAACTGCCCGCGCTCATCAAACAAATCGGAACGCCAGAGAGCGGGCCCCTCGGGAAGGTCAAGCTTCAGGAATTGCCGCCGGATTTACGCACGGCCGTTAGCGGACTGAAAGTTGGCGAAGCCAGCGCCCCGGTTGTTTCCGCCGCGGGCCGCACCTTGATACTTATGGTGTGCGATAGAATCGAGCCAAAGAAAAAACGATTGAGCCGAAGCGCCATACGCAAAAAATTACAGCAAGACCGCGCGGAACTGGTCGCGCGACGCTATCTGCGAGATTTACGTCGATCCGCGTTTGTCGATCTTCGGGGATAAGTAACAATGGATACTGTTCGCCCCCTCGCCCTGACAATGGGTGAACCCGCGGGAATTGGCGGCGAGATCGCGATGAAAGCCTGGCTAGGACGCCAGACCGAACGAATTCCTCCGTTCTATATCATCGACGACCCGGACCATTTGAAGGCGCTCAGCGACCGTTTGGGTTGGCCGGTGCCAATTCAACCAATTGAATCACCGGAAGAATCCATCGAAGTGTACGAACGCGCATTACCGGTTTTCACGAACCGGCTCGAACACCAACCAGTTCCCGGTACGCCACTATCCGACAACGCAAAAGCCGTTATCGCGGCAATCGATATTGCTGTCGCCAGTGTTCAATCCGAACAAGCCGACGCTGTCGTGACCAACCCGATCCATAAGCAAACTCTGGTGGAATCCGGCTTCAGCCATATCGGACACACGGATTATCTGGCGCAATTGGCGGGTAATGAGGCTAGAGCGGTCATGATGCTTGCCTGTTCAGAGCTTAGAGTCGTGCCGGTCTATGTTCATATGTCGCTCCGAGATTCCATCCATGCCCTTTCGATCGAAACAATTACCCAAACAACCAAAATCACGTCCCAAGCGTTGATGAATGATTTTGGCATCACGGAACCGCATATTGCGATGACCGGGTTGAATCCCCATGCTGGCGAAGGTGGATCAATCGGGCGTGAGGAGATAGATATCATTCGTCCGGCAATCGAACAGATGAAACGTGAAGGCATCTCGGTGCGTGGGCCGGAGCCAGCGGATAGTCTGTTTCATCGGCGCGCGCGCGAAGGCTACGACGCGGCCATTTGCATGTACCACGATCAAGCACTTATACCGATTAAAACCATCGATTTTCATAAAGCGGTCAATATTACTCTTGGTTTACCCTTCGTGAGGACCTCCCCGGATCATGGCACGGCCTTTGAAATTGCCGGAACCGGCGTCGCGAATGAAAGCAGTTTGGTCGCGGCCCTGAAAACCGCCAGCGCCATGGCGCGCCGGCGGCGCGGTTTAGCCAAACATTGACGGATTTCATCGGCGCCTTACCGCCGTTGCGCGATGTAATCGCGACGCATGAACTCGCGGCGCGCAAGACACTTGGGCAACATTTTTTGCTTGATCTCAACTTAACGGAAAAAATCGCACGCGCGGCTGGCCCCTTATCCGAAGGGACCGTGATCGAAATAGGGCCCGGGCCCGGAGGCCTGACGAGGGCCCTACTGCAAACGGGCGCAAGCCGTGTAATCGCCATCGAGCGCGATAAACGATGCGTCGAAGCACTTGCCGACCTGCGTCACGCGGCGGGGAACAGGCTTGAAATACTGGAAGCCGACGCCCTAAAGATCGACACTGCCAAACTTGGCGCCCCGCCACGCCGTATCGTCGCCAACCTTCCCTACAATATCGGTACGCCGCTACTCCTCAATTGGCTCACTAACGCTTCAAGTTTTGTAAGCATGACCTTGATGTTCCAGCGAGAAGTTGCCGACCGTATCGTGGCCGGCAGTGGCGAATCGGCATATGGCCGCCTGTCGGTAATTGCCAATTGGCGCTGTAAAACACGCAAGCTTTTTAACGTCCCCGCGCGCGCGTTCACGCCGTCGCCAAATGTAGATTCCGCCGTTGTTTCGCTGGAGCCCTTCGAAACGCTTCCCTATTTGGCGGAGCAAAGCGCCCTTGAGCGCGTTACCGCCGCCGCATTCGGACAACGACGCAAAATGCTGCGTGGCGCCCTCAAAACGCTGCCTGTCGCGCCACTCGAATTATTGGCGGCGGCGAATATCGAACCCACGAAGCGGGCGGAAAACATCGACATTGCCGGATTTGCCGCTCTCGCCCGCGCGTACTCGGGTCTCACTGACCCTGACGCAACCCCTTAACGAATTCACCCAATCCAACTTGACGGTCACGCCGTAAACGCTCGGCATTCAATATCGCGAGGGCTTCGGCGACACTTTTTTCAATGTCGCGATTGATGATGATGTAGTCGTATTCGGCATAATGCGTCATTTCATCGGACGCCTTGGCCATGCGCTTGGCAACCACCGCCGCGCTATCTTGCGCACGCGACTCGAGCCGATGTTCCAGTTCCACCATTGTCGGCGGCAATATGAAAACACGGACAAGATCCTCGCGTGCTTTTTCGGCCAGTTGCTGGGTTCCCTGCCAGTCGATGTCAAATAATACGTCGCGTCCCGCGTCGAGTTCCGCCTGCACAGGAGCGGCCGGCGTACCGTAATAATTGTCGAACACCTTCGCATATTCGAGGAATTCCCGCCGATTGACCATTAGATTGAATTCCGTCAAATTCATGAACTGGTAGTCTTCCCCTGCGGTTTCGCTGGGACGCTTGGCGCGAGTGGTCGCGGATACCGACATCTTTATTTGCGGGTCCCGGTCCAGTATCGACCGCGCAATAGTCGATTTACCGGCCCCCGAAGGCGATGAAAGAACGTACATTAAGCCGCGTCGCTGTACGGCGTAGGGATCCGTACTCAAGAAATCTCACTCCACATTTTGCACCTGCTCCCGCAATTGGTCGATGGTTGCCTTCATAGCCATGCCAATTCGAGTTAAACTAACATCGTTGGACTTTGCACACAGCGTATTGGCTTCGCGATTGAATTCCTGACAAAGAAAATCCAACCTTCTCCCCACCGATGCTCCTTCCGTGAGCAAATCACGGCCCTGCGCGACGTGCGCGCCTAGGCGGTCTATTTCCTCGCGGATATCGTTCTTAACGGCGACAATCGCTAGTTCCTGCGCCAAACGGTCTTCCGACAAGGCGTCGGTATTTTTCAGCAACTCGGCCAGTTGGACCAATAATCGCGCCCGCACCGCTTCTGGCCGCGCCTCGGCTTCCGCCTCGGCTTCGGAGACCAACGCATCGATCTCCGCCAACCGCGCTTCCAATACTGCAGCCAATCGTCTGCCCTCTTCCCGTCGCGCGCCTTCAAGGTCCTCGACAGCACTTCCAAAGGAAGAAATATACGCACCATGGAGCGCCGTCTCGGCGTCCTCATCTAGCGTCTTCTCCGCCGGCACGACGACACCACGTACATTCATTAGCGCTTCTATTCTCGGCGTTTCCTCTCCCATCTCACGGCATACCGAAAGAAGGTGGCCAAGCAATTCCTGATTGACTTGAAGTAGCGCTTCTCCCTCCGGCCGTTGCAAAGTCAGGGATGCAAAGATGGAACCGCGTCGGAACCGTTTGGTAATTGCCTCGCGAACCGCGATTTCGACGTCTTCATGGCCCGGCGGCAGACGCAACCGAATATCGAGGCCCTTGGCATTTACGCTTTTCAGTTCCCAGGCCCAGGACTCATCCCCTTGATCGCCTCGGGTTCGGGCGAAACCGGTCATCGAAGCAATCACGCGCGGCATCTCCAGTCCAGTGTTTTGACCGGCGCACTATATCGAAGTCAGACATATACCGCCAACCATCGACCGTCGCGCGAATTTGCTTTCCCAGCCGACCAAAATGTGTATAGTCCGCGCTCTTCCGAAGGGAAGAACTCCTTGCCGGCCGTTAAACGCGACCGGCTTTAGGGTCCGGGCCGATTGCCGTTGTGGTGACGCCGGACTACATCAGCCATAGGGAGTACCTTATGCCGTACTACGAAAACGTGTTTATCGCACGTCAGGATATCTCGTCGACTCAGGTCGAGGCGATTACTGATGCGATGGCGGAATTAATTACCGCGGATGGTGGAACAATCGCCCGTCGCGAATATTGGGGCCTGAAAAGCCTCGCCTATCGAATGAAGAAAAATAAAAAGGGTCATTTTGTCCTTTTCAACATGGATGCCTCAATCGATACCGTTCGGGAAATGGAGCGCCAAATGGGCCTCCATGAAGACGTTCTTCGATTTCTGACACTCCGCACTGATGATCTGCCCGAAGACGCCTCTGTTATGACCGCGAGTCGCAGCGAACGCGGTGGCCGTTATTCCAGAGATCGTGGCCGGCCAGAGCAATCCGATGACAAAAAAGTGCCGGAAGGCGAGAAGAAAGCCGAAAAGAGCGAAGCAGCGGGAGATGAGTCATGAATGCTGGTAGGCCAGAAGGCGGTGCCGGAGGCGGCGGTGCCGGTGGTGGACGGCGGCCTTTTTTCCGTCGTCGCAAATCCTGCCCCTTTAGCGGACCGAACGCACCGACGATCGATTATAAAGACGTCAGGTTGCTACAACGGTTTATTTCCGAACGCGGCAAGATTGTACCGAGTCGGATTACAGCCGTGTCTGCCAAGAAGCAACGCGAACTCGCCCGTGCTATCAAGCGCGCGCGTTATCTCGGTCTGCTACCCTACGTCATTCAGTAGGGCAGCGTCCGGCTGGAGGGTTTAACGTGTCTCGCTATTGGCTGCTGGCGATTGGCGGCGGCGCTGCCAGCGTTCTGATATACAGCTTGGCCACGGCCGGTTCGTTCGGCGGGTTGGTTTTCGCTTATTTTGCTGCGGTACCGCTCTATCTGGTTGGCTTTGGCTTGGGCCTTACCGCTGGTGCCATGGCAGGCGTAACAGCAACGATAAGCATGTTGTATCCGGGCGCGCTAACAGGGTCGGCGATGTTCTTCTTCGTCACGGCTCTGCCGGCTGTTATTTTGATTCGGCAGTCCTTACTGTCTCGAGACGATACCGGTGAAGGTCACGTCTGGTATCCGGCCGGCCTTATCGTCGTCACCATTAGCCTCCTAGGCGCAGGGATTTACACGCTGGCCGCGGTATGGCTAACCCTGCAACCGGAAGGCTTCGAAGGCACGGCGCGGACATTCATGGAAACCATGGCGGCGTCGATTACGACGCCCGATGCCGCGGAAAACCGTGAATACATCGTGTCCAAATTAACGCCGATCCTTCCTGGCTTCATCGCCGCATCCTGGTTTGTGATGACGGTCATCAACGCGGCTTTGGCGCAGGCTCTCCTGGTTCGCTTCGAACGCAATATCCGGCCATCGCCTGACATTGTATCGATGGAATTTCCAGGTTGGTTTCCCGTAGCCGCCGCGGCGGCGGCACTAATTGGTCTGCTGCTGCCGGGAACGTTGGGATTTTATGGCACGAACCTCGCCATCATCCTGATCGTACCCTTCTTTTTCATGGGACTGGCAGTCGTGCACGCGTTGTGCCGGCGGAAATCCGCTGGTCCTTTCTTGCTCATAACTTTTTATGGAATGCTGATCTTCTTTGGCTGGCTCGTCGTCATCGTTGCCGCGCTGGGTTTGATCGAACAATGGGTCGGGTTGAGACGCCGTTTCGCCTGAACAGTCGGAGGTAAAAATCATGGAAATAGTATTATTGGAACGTATCGAAAAGCTTGGCCAAATGGGCGATGTGGTTACCGTTCGGCCCGGATTTGCACGAAATTATCTGCTGCCGCAGAAAAAGGCGTTGCGCGCAACGAAGGGGAACCTTCAATATTTCGAGAAAGAGAAGGCACAGCTTGAGGCCGTCAATCTGGAAAAGCGTGCCGAGGCGGAAAAAGTTGGCGAAAAGTTGGAAGGCCTAACCGTTGCCATCATTCGGAACGCCGGCGATAACGGCCAACTTTACGGATCGGTGAACAGCCGTGACATAGCCGACGCCATTTCGGAAGCCGGTTTCACGGTGAGCCGAAACCAGGTCTTAATGGAAAGGCCGCTTAAAATGTTGGGCCTGCATGATTATCGCATTCGCCTGCACCCGGAAGTCGCGATCAGTGTCACGGTCAATGTTGCGCAATCGCAAGACGAAGCGGAAACCCAAGAGCGACTGGGCCACGCGATCATCCCCTCCGAAAGCGGCGAAGAGAATGATGCCGAAGACCCGCTTGAAGTGGCTGAGGCTTTCTTGGATGACCCTCAGAATGACGATCCGTCGGGCGAAACCGAAACCACCGAGGAATCTTCCGAAGAATCCGAGAAAACCGACGACTAAAACGATTCGCGAGATTTGTTGTTTTTCGGGCGGCGTGAGTAGAAATTACGCCGCCCGTTTTTTATTCGCCACCAGTTTCGTTGCACCGCATTGTTCACGTTATCCACAATCGATGTGAGTTTTCCGATACTTACCCCCAAGACTCACGCGA
Source organism: Alphaproteobacteria bacterium (assembly GCA_021774385.1). Taxonomy (GTDB): domain Bacteria; phylum Pseudomonadota; class Alphaproteobacteria; order UBA8366. The sequence goes on along the minus strand of JAJFJC010000104.1, from coordinate 8,293 downwards.
CTAAAAATAATTTTGACTCCACACCAAGCTATTGGCTTCCCTTCGTTTCCTTTTGAGTATTAATGCATCTCATGGAAATCACCGACGCAAACGTTACTCCCCTTCACGGCGACGCTGGTAGCGGCCCGATTTACCGCACGCCACCGCACAATACCGAGGTCGAAGCGGCGCTGTTAGGCGCAATTCTCACAAACAATCGGGCATTCGAGCCAGTCGCCGACTTCCTGCGACCGGAACATTTTTTTGAACCCGTGCACGGCCGGATATACGAAACCATTACAAAGCTTGTGGAACGCGGACAAGTTGCGAGCCCGCTTACATTGAAGCATCTGTTCGATGGCGACGAAGGCCTCGCGGAGGTCGGCGGCACGGACTATCTCTACGAGATGGCGACGGCCGTCATCTCGGTCGTGAACGCCGCGGATTATGGCAAGACCGTCCACGACCTGTATCTCAAACGATCCTTGATCGAATTAGGCGAAGACGTCGTGAACGACGCCTATGAAAACGATATAGAAGTCAGTGCCACGGACCAAATCGAACAAACCGAGCAGCGGCTTTACGACCTTGCCACGACAGGTGAAACGGAGCGCGGCGCTATTTCCTTGAAGGACGCCGCCATCGAGGCCGTCAACATGGCCGAGCAAGCCTTTAAGCGGGACAGCCACGTTGTCGGTGTTACAACGGGTCTCGATATGCTGGACCGGAAGCTCGGCGGGCTTCATGAATCGGATCTGCTAATACTGGCCGCCCGGCCGTCGATGGGGAAGACGGCGCTCGCCACGAACATCGCATTCAACGCCGCAAAAGCATCAAGGGATGCGGCTGAGGATCCTAATAAATCGGGTGAAGGCGGCGTTGTCCTATTCTTCTCGCTGGAAATGTCTTCGGAGCAACTCGCGACACGTATTTTGTCCGAACAGTCCGAGATACCGTCCGATCGCATTCGGCGTGGTGAGGTGAAAACGGAAGAATTCACACGATTTGTGACCGCGAGCCAAGACCTGCACCGGGTACCGTTATTGATTGACGATACGCCGGCGCTCTCGATTTCGGCAGTGCGAACCCGCGCGCGGCGCGCCAAACGACAACATGGCGGGCTGGCCTTGGTAATCGTCGATTATTTGCAGCTTTTGCAGCCACCAACCGGCCGCCGCAATGACAATAGGGTTCAGGAAATTGGCGAGATTAGCCGCGGCCTTAAAACCCTAGCCAAGGAACTTGAGGTTCCGGTTCTCGCGCTGTCGCAGCTAAGCCGCCAAGTCGAAAACCGCGAAGACAAACGCCCGCAACTATCCGATCTTCGCGAATCTGGGTCGATCGAACAGGACGCGGACGTCGTGATGTTTATTTATCGCGAAGAATACTATCTGGAAAAAGCCGAGCCCATCCACAACGCCGAGGAAGCACGCGACCGTTTTGAGGACCGCGTGGCGCGATGGCATGAAAGAATTGCCGATGTTCGTAACACGGCAAGCGTTATCATCGCCAAGCAGCGTCACGGCCCGGTCGGGGCGATCGATCTCTATTTCAACGGCAGTTTGACACGCTTCGCGGACCTTGACCGGCATCACGACGGCTCGGATGCCCCTTATTAACGAAGCAGGGCCGCAGCACGCGACGTCAGTGCTCACCATCGACCTCGGCGCGGTAAAATCCAACTACCGGCTTCTCGCCAAACATGCAGGCACGGCGATTTGCGCCGCGGTCGTGAAAGCCAATGGTTACGGGCTTGGCGCGGAGCCGGTTGCCCAGGCTCTGACAGAAGCGGGCTGTACGACCTTTTTCGTCGCAACGCTTGATGAAGCGATCGCACTCCGCGCGGCACAACCCCAATCGATCATCTACTATTTGAACGGTCTCATGCCCGGCGAAACGGATGCCTGCGCCGAATATTGTATTCGGCCGGTGCTAAACGACCCCGGGCAGTTGGATCGCTGGGCTGGGTTCCGGTTTGAGAAGCAAGTACAACCGGCGGCCCTGCAAATCGATACAGGTTTGTCTCGGCTCGGTTTCACACCGAACGAAACCAGGGAACTGGCCGCGGCCCCCGACCGACTGAAAAGTATTGCGGTCGATCTCCTCCTCAGCCACCTAGCGTGTGGCGATACACCAGATCACCCGCTCAACGCGGAGCAGCGTGACATGTTTGCCGCGGCGGCGGTTTCATTACCGATCGCAACACGGTCGCTAGCAGCGTCAAGCGGCATATTTCTCGGACCGGGCTGGCACTTCGACATGGTACGCCCTGGCGCCGCTCTTTATGGTGTCACACCGAACCGGGACAAACTCAATCCAATGGCGCAAGTCGTTCATTTACAAGCAAAAATCCTGCAAATCCGTGACGTTGACACCCCTCAGAGCGTTGGCTATGGTGCGACGCGTCGGTTCACCGGCCCCACCAAAGTGGCGACAGTCGCGGCGGGCTACGCGGACGGATTGCCACGCAGTTTGGGCAATGAAGGCACAGCCTATATCGGCGAAATTGCAGCGCCAGTGATTGGGCGGGTATCGATGGATCTTATTACCCTCGACATCAGTAACATTCCGGACGCGAAACCGGGCGACATGGCCGACCTGATTGGACCTCTCAACGACCCGGATATGGACGCAGAGGCTGCGGATACCATCGGATATGAAATTTTGACGCGTCTGGGCCGCCGATATCGACGGCGCTATATCGAGACCGCCGCGTGAACCCGTTTCAGCCAGTCGGAAAAGCCCTTCTGGGGTTTCTAGAAGCAACCGGCAAACTCGCGCTCTTTACTTTTATTTCGGTCTCTCACTGTGTCCGGCCGCCATTTTACTATCGGCTCCTTGGCCGCCAAATGATCGATATTGGCTATTATTCGCTACCCGTCGTCGGCATGACCACGCTGTTTGCTGGCATGGCGCTCGGGCTGCAAACCTATGCCGGGTTTTCCCGTTTCTCCGCTGAAGGCGCCATCGCCAAAGTCGTTGCGCTTGGTATTACCCGTGAATTGGGTCCGGTTCTCGCCGGATTGATGGTTGCGGGCCGTATTGGCGCGGCGATGGCTGCTGAATTGGGCACGATGCGCGTGACGGAGCAGATTGATGCTTTGGATACGCTATCGACGAACCCGTTCAAATATCTTATCGCTCCTCGCATCATTGCGGGACTGACCATGCTGCCGCTTCTCGTCTTTGTGGGTGATATAATTGGTATCTTCGGCGGCTATATCGTTTCGGTTTATAAACTCGGCTTTAACCCCGGCGTGTATATAAGCCAAACGTTCAAGGTCTTGGAATTCGTCGATGTCTTCTCTGGGTTGGTAAAAGCCGCGACATTCGGGTTTATCGTCACCTTGATGGGTTGTTACAACGGCTATAACAGCCGTGGTGGCGCGCAGGGTGTCGGGGCGGCAACGACAAACGCGGTCGTATCGGCGTCGATTCTGATCTTGATCTTCAACTACATTATCACCGAACTGTTTCTGGCGGCATGACGGCACCAAAGATAAAATTGACGGACGTGCACAAGCGCTTTGGCGAAAAAGTCGTATTGGACGGAATCGATCTCGAAGTGGCGCCTGGCGAATCATTGGTCATAATCGGCGGTTCCGGCAGTGGGAAATCTGTGACGTTGAAATGTATATTGGACTTGCTCACACCCGATAGCGGCTCGATCGAAATCGACGGCGAATCGCTCACCGGAATGGGACGCTCCGATCGCGAAAGGATCAACCGAAAATTCGGCATGCTCTTCCAGGGCGCCGCACTATTCGACAGCCTGCCAGTATGGGAGAACGTTGCGTTCGGGCTCATACAAGGCCACCGCATGAACCGGTCGGAGGCGAAGGAGATTGCCTTGGAAAAACTTGCCGCGGTGGGTCTCGGCGCGGAAGTTGGAGAACTATCTCCAGCCGAATTGTCTGGTGGCATGCAAAAACGTGTTGGCCTGGCGCGCGCGATTGCAACCGAACCGGAGATTATATTCTTCGATGAGCCGACAACGGGCCTCGACCCGATTATGGGCGACGTCATCAATGATCTGATCGTAAAATGCGTCAAGGAATTGGGTGCAACCGCGTTGTCCATCACCCATGACATGGCCAGCGCACGTAAAATTTCCGACCACATAGCAATGCTGTATAAAGGCAAAATCATTTGGATCGGCCAAACGGCCGATATAGATAATTCGGGAGAACCGCACGTGGATCAGTTCATACATGGCCGCGCCGAAGGACCTATCCAAATGGAATTGCGCCAGTTGTGACGCAAATCGTGCCCCTGCGTGAGAACGATTAAATGGCACGCTCAACGACCAAACATGTTTGCCAGGCCTGTGGCGCGGTCCACCCCCGATGGGCGGGTCGTTGCGATGCCTGCGGGGCGTGGAACGCCATCGCGGAAGAAGCCGCGCCCGACGCCGCGCCCGTTGGCGGTAAAACTAAAAACGCGAAACGCGGCGGTCGGACGATCGACTTCGTAGCCCTTGATGGCGAGAAACAGCAAACATCAAGACGGCGAACCGGCATTGGCGAATTCGACCGTGTCGCGGGTGGTGGTCTCGTGCAAGGATCGGCGCTCTTGATCGGTGGCGACCCTGGTATTGGTAAATCAACGTTGCTGCTGCAAGCCGTCGCGGGTTTGACCAAGAGCACCACGGGCGCACGTTGTGCCTATATATCCGGCGAAGAATCGATCGATCAAGTCCGAATGCGAGCCGAACGCCTTGCGGTAACGGGGGCTCCCGTCGAATTGGCGGCAGCGACCAACGTCCGCGACATCATCGCCAGCCTCGACACCAACGAAGCGCCGGACGTTGTGGTTATTGATTCGATCCAGACGATGTATCTCGACGCGCTGGAGTCAGCACCTGGGACGGTCAGCCAAGTCCGCGCATCGGCTCAAGAACTGATCCGTCTCGCCAAACGCCGGGGCATCACATTGCTTTTGGTCGGGCATGTTACGAAGGAAGGGACGATCGCCGGCCCTCGTGTTCTTGAACATATGGTCGACACCGTGATGTATTTCGAGGGCGAACGCGGACATCAATTTCGAATTCTTCGAGCCGTCAAAAATAGGTTCGGCCCCACCGACGAAATAGGCGTCTTCGAGATGACCGAGCGCGGGTTGGAAGAGGTAGCCAACCCTTCCGCACTGTTTCTCGCCGATAGAAATGACGATGTTTCAGGTGCCGCCGTGTTCGCGGGCATGGAAGGCAGCCGGCCCATGTTGGTCGAAATACAAGCACTCGTCGCCCCGTCGCCACTCGGCACGCCCCGGCGCAATGTCGTCGGTTGGGACGGCGGAAGGCTTTCCATGGTCTTGGCGGTTCTGGAATCGCGCGCCGGGATGAGTTTCGTGGGTAAGGACGTCTACCTCAATGTCGCGGGTGGCTTGCGTATCAGTGAGCCAGGCGCGGACTTAGCTGTCGCCGCGGCACTGGCGTCCGCGCTCTCGGAGCACGCCTTGCCGACGGAGATGGTGGTATTTGGGGAAATCGGATTGTCCGGCGAAATCCGTGCTGTCAGCCAAATGGCGGCGCGTTTGAAGGAAGCCGGCAAGCTTGGGTTCTCCCAAGCGTTGACGCCTAAATGGCGCAACAAGGGAGCCAAAGAGGGACTAACCATCCAAGAGTGCGTTTCCGTGGCCGACCTGTTCGCATTATTTCCGGAGCAGGACGCCGCTAAACCGCGCGCTGTTGGATAAGGGAAAGGACCGGAACGCTGCCATTCGAACTTGCTGATGTCGTGATTGTGGTTGTCCTGTTGATTTCAGGCCTTCTTGCCTATTTCCGAGGCCTTGTCCGCGAAGTATTGTCGCTCGCGACCTGGATTGGCGCGGCATTGGCGGCTGGATATGGCTTCGCATATGCCCAACCTTATGTCCGGGAAGTTATTGCCATCAAAGCAATCGCGGACATCGTTACCGGGGTCGGACTATTCGTCATCGCTCTGATAATGCTGACCCTTTTAAGCCACGCGATATCCGGACATGTAAAGGAAAGCGCACTTGGTACGGTAGATCGCGGGCTGGGCTTTCTCTTTGGGCTTCTGCGTGGCGCCTTGCTTATCAGCGTCGCCTATATTGCAGCCACTTGGTTCTGGACCGACGATGAATTGTCGCCTTATATCGCGGATGCGCATGCGACGCCTTACGTTCGGCAAAGCGCCGAATTCCTGCGGCGGATCGTTCCCAAGAATATACAACTTGAAACGAAATCGATCGCCGAAGAGACCAAAAAGACCACGAATCAGGCTGTCGAAACCGAACGGCTCATGAACAAACTGCGCAACGGCGGAACGACGGACAAACCATCTTCATATAACCAGAACGAACGCCGAGAAATGCAACGGCTCATCGATTCCAACCGGCAAAGGTAAGCGCTCCCATGCGAACCACGAACCCCTTCGACGACGACAAGCTACACGAGGAATGCGCGGTTTTTGGCATCGTTGACAATGAGGAAGCGGCGGCGCTCACGGCGCTGGGCTTGCATGCCTTACAACATCGCGGCCAAGAGGCGGCGGGAATCGTCAGTTTCGATGGTGTGCAGTTTCCCGCACATCGTGAGATTGGCCTTGTTGGCGATATATTTGGGCGTCATTCGGTCATACAGCGCCTCAACGGAAATGCCGCAATTGGCCACACGCGCTATTCGACCACGGGCGAACCGATGATGCGCAACGTGCAACCACTGTTCGCCGATCTCGAATTCGGTGGGCTCGCGATTGCGCATAACGGAAATCTGACGAACGCCCTTACGATGCGCCGGGAACTCGTCCATCAGGGTTGTATATTCCAATCGACTACCGATACCGAGATTATCATTCATTTGATGGCGATCAGACGCGGCACCGTCGTGGAACGCTTGATAAGCTCATTGCGACAAGTCGAAGGCGCTTACTCGATTGTAGCCTTGGCCAGCAATACGCTGATCGGCGTCCGCGACCCGCTGGGCGTGCGTCCATTGGTGCTTGGCCGGCTTGGCGAATCACATATTCTTGCATCGGAAAGCTGCGCTTTTGACATTATTGGCGCCGAGTATGTCCGTGATATCAAGCCTGGCGAACTGATCGTAATCGACGAAAACGGTGTCCATAGCCACTTTCCCTTTCCGCCGATGCCGTCGCGGTTCTGTGTATTCGAATATATCTATTTCGCACGTCCCGACAGCATGGTCGAAGGTACGTCCGTCTATGAAGCACGAAAACGGATCGGCATGGAACTCGCCAAGGAGGCGCCGGTCGACGCCGATGTAATCGTCCCAATTCCCGATTCCGGTGTGCCTGCCGCAATCGGGTTTTCCCAGGCCGCCGGTAAACCGTTCGAGTATGGTATCATTCGCAACCATTATGTCGGTCGCACCTTCATCGAGCCATCCGACGAAATTCGCCATCTCGGCGTCAAGCTGAAGCACAGCGCCAATCGTGCCTACATAACTGGAAAACGGGTCGTGTTGGTCGATGACTCCATCGTGCGGGGAACAACGTCGCGAAAAATCGTCGAAATGGTGCGTCAAGCGGGTGCTAAGGAAGTCCATATGCGTATATCCAGTCCACCGACGACCGACTCGTGCTTCTATGGCGTTGATACGCCAGAACGAAGCGCGCTCCTCGCGGCGAACAACGATGTCGAGGAAATGCGCCAGTTGATCGGAGCGGACTCTCTTCAGTTTATTTCAATCGACGGGCTGTATCGCGCCATGGGTCAATCGGAGCGGGACCAGGATTCACCGCACTACTGTGACGCATGCTTTACGGGAGAATATCCGATACCGCTTACGGACATGGATAGTGATCAGGACTCTCGCCAACTATCCTTGTTATCGGAAATCGGTTGACATGAGCGGACGTCTTGAAGGTCGTATCGCATTAATTACCGGTGCGAGCCGCGGCATTGGCGCGGCGGTTGCGCGCCGTTTTGCACATGAAGGAGCTCGTTTGATTCTGACCGCTCGGACAGTTGGCGGTTTGGAAGAAGTAGACGACGACGTTAAAGCTGCCGGAAGCAGCGCCACTCTCATTCCGGCCGACCTCATGGACATGGACCAAATCGACCAAATGGGTGGGGCCATACATCAACGGTTCGGACGGCTCGACGTTCTGGTCGCGAACGCGGCTACACTGGGAATACTTTCGCCCATCGCACATGTAGCGCCAGCGGTTTGGGAAGAAACCTTGGCATTGAACGCGACCGTGAATTATCGGCTTATCAGGAGTTTCGATCCGCTGCTCAGGATTTCAGACGCGGGGCGGGCAATCTTCGTATCGTCGGGAGCGGCACACGGCATCCACCCTTATTGGGGACCATATGCCGCCAGCAA
>JAJFJC010000103.1 GCA_021774385.1 Alphaproteobacteria bacterium | reverse complement strand
ACGCCGCAATCGTCGCTTCTTCGACATCCCTAAACCCAATTAGTGTCCACCAGCGATAGTGGACACCAACGCCCTCTATCAGGCGAAAACATTCGCAGAAAAAATCGCTTCCAAATAGGGCGGGTTCTCCAAACGCTTACTTTCTATTTCAAAATCATATTCATTTAGTAAATTTTCAATTTTTGGAAAATAACAGTTCTTGTAGTAAGCCTTGAACCCAACCTCTCCCTGCCACTTTGGGAAAAAGGCGTTGAGCAGAAATTTTCCTAACGCATCAGGGAGCAATTGGTTTAAAATAGCAAATGGTGCGAATTTACAGGGAAAGATATGCACCGCATATCCATTCTGCCGCAGTACCCGGTGAGACTCCTGAATAAGGATCTCGTTTTCGGGAAGGTGTTCGAAAAGCGTCCTCGTGACGAAAACATCAATGCTTTCATCCTGAAACGGTAGATTCTTGGTTGCGTCACAGGCAAGCTTCTCGTCAGCGGCCTTGTTTTTCCGAAGCTGGCTTTCCGAAAGGTCAGCCATATAGAACTTAGTGCCCAGTGCTTCCTGACGCATTTCCGCATAGGGACAAACATAGCCACCACCAACATCAAGAATTATTTGTGATGGCGCCGCATTCATTTTCTCCGCAACCGCAAGCGTAAGATGTCGTTTCAGACTGGGATTTGGGCCAAACTTTTTTGGAAGAATTCGTTCGACCTTGTCGGAAATAGCAATATTCCAATCGATGAATTTTCTTAGCATACGGTCACCTTTTTCAAAAAAATTAATGCAAAATTATTATCTTGCGAGGTCGCAAAATTGGCCGGAATTCAATTTTATAGTCCCGTTTGGACGTTAGTGCATGACCAGTCTATTTGCCATAGGGACAATGGCTTCCGGAACTGGCCGTCGGCAGCCCAAAGCATGATGTATTCTCCTAGCGTTGTTATGCTTTCTCCACTTCCAAATTTTGACTTTCGCTCTTTTTCGCCATCCGTGAAAAACGGAAAGCAGGCCGCTACAGGACACCAACACGCGCCTAAAATTGAATTGATTTCTGGAATTTCACCCGTGCGGTTCAAGTCCTTGCCGGCGCCGTGACCGCGTGCTAGCAGACCGCTGTTAGCGGCATGCAATGCGCCTTGTGTCTCATCGCCGTTGTTTCTTGCGAGGTATTCAGCCAATGGCGTTCGCGCTCGGAGATTTGAACATCCTGCTCATCGAAGATGATCTTTCGATGCGCGAATTGGTTCGCGATCTTTTGAAAGCCTTCGGCGTCGGCGTTGTCCGGACAGCCGTCGACGGGTCGCGCGCCTACGCCGAATTACGGCATTTTACAGCCGACATTGTCATCGTCGATTGGCTGATGAAGCCGATGAACGGCCTCGAGTTCGTCAAGTGCGTTCGCAACGCCGACGATACGCCCAATCCCTATGTGCCGACTATCATGCTCACGGCCTACACGGAATTCGATCGGGTCGTGGAATGCCGCGACGCGGGTATTACCGAATTTCTCGCCAAACCCATTACTCCTGTCGCGCTTTACGGCAGGATTGCTTCCGTGATTCAGGACCAACGTCAATATGTTCGATCCACCACTTATTTCGGTCCCGACCGCCGCCGCGCCGACCGTCCCTATATCGGACAAGATCGCCGCGCGAGCGGCGTAGTCGTCGATATCGATTAAATAGACCTAAGGCTCTAATTAAAACTCGGCATAACGTCTTCACCGAACCGCCGCATCGAGGCCAGGTTTTGTTCGTGCCCCATATCGCCGAATCCGGTCTGGCAGAGTAAGTGCTGGACCCCCACGTCGCGCAATTCCGCCACCTGTTCGCGGACCCGTGACGGCGAACCGAACATGGAACCGGTTTCCAGGACATAGGCGATCGCTTCACTATCCCCGACCGACGGGTCGGTCCAGGCATTGAGCATCGCGGGATCGATTTCAAAATCGGCTGGGTTGTGCGCCGCGCGGACATGCATCATGTGTTCCCGCGTCTGCAGTAAAAGCGCTGACAATTCATCTTCGGCCTGCGCGTCCGACTCGGCGACATAAACGTTCCGCCAAAGGGCGCTCTGCGCCAGGAGTTTGGCGCGGGTCTTCGCATCGTGTCCGCCCTCGTCCAAGCCGGCTTCGTAAAGCGCCCAGCGGTCCTTGATCCGATCAACCGGCAGCCGCGCCGTTAGAATCGGAATGCCAAGGCGGCCGCACTCGGTGAAGGAACCCGGCGAAATCACGCTGCGCCACAGAGGTGGGCTGGGCTGTTGAACCGGCCGAGGCCGAATTTCCGGAATATGAAGATCGTAATATTTGCCCTTAAAGGTCAGCGGCGCCTCGCGCCAAGCGCGTTGCAAAATTTCCACGGCCTCTTCCATTCGCTCGCGGCTATCGTCGCTGCGCAGGCCATGGCCGACGAATTCATATTCATTATAAATAGTGCCCTTGCCGACACCGACATCGATACGTCCGTTGCTCAAATTATCGAGCAATGCGAGTTGCACGGCGAGCCGGACAGGATGATGAAACGGCATTTGAACGACGGCAAAGCCGATCCTGACGCGCTCGGTCCGCATCGCCAGCGCGGAGGCGAATGTCAGCGCATCGTTGTAGACGCTTTCGCCGGTGAAATAATGTTCGGTCAGCCAAACGTCGCTGAAGCCGAGCTTCTCGGCATAGCAGACCTGGTCGATCTGTTGCATGATCCGGGCCGAATCTTCATCCGGCGAGGGCGACAGCGATAATGTTAACCAGCCAAACTGCATTCCTAACTCCCTTACTTCTCAACTCAACGCGCGGCGGTGATGCGGATTTCGATAAGCGATTCCGGTTTCGACATATTGGCGGAAACACAGGACCGGGCCGGTGGGTTCGCGGGATCGATCCAGTCATTCCAGACCGCGTTGACGGTCTCATAGTCCGTCATATGCTTCAACCAGATTTGGGCCGTTAGAAGGTCGGATTTATCGCCACCCGCATCAACAAGATACCCTTCGAGAATGTCCAAGACCTGCCGTGTTTGCCCCGCGATATCGGCACTTCTATCGGGCGCGGTGGTACAAACGGTCACCCAATCCCCGTGGGCGAGGCCAAGGCAGATACTCGGCCGCCCCGGTCCTTGAATTAGGCCATATCGTTCGATCGCCATGTCGCTATCCCTCGATCACGGCGGTGACAACGACCTCGATCAGCGCTTCGGGACAATACAGTTCACCGCTAACGCACGCGCGAGAGGGCGGGTTTTCGGCATCGACCCAGGCGTTCCAGACCTCATTCATTTCCGAAAACAACGCCATGTCGCGCAGCCAGACCTGGGCCGTTAAAATTTTGTACTTGTTGGTACCCGCTTCGGCCAGCAAACCGTCAATGGTCGCCAGAACTTCACGCATTTGCGCGGTGACATCGCCGGACAGGTCGCGTGCGGTTATCCCGGCAAGATAGACCATATTGCCATGGATTACGGCTCTGCTCATCACCGGTCCCGACGCTGAAGTCACCTCAAATCGCTGAATGGTCACGGCTTTTCCTCTTGAGAGTTTTTGCCAGTTTGTAGCCGATATCTTAGGCGGTCTGCACCACGCGGCAAACCGTTCACCGATATCCGACGCGAGGTGGAACTTTTACAATCGCCTGTTCGTCTTGTAGGCTGCTCATCTGCAACGTATTTTGTCCCAAGGAGCCGGCACCGGAACCGGGGACAGCGGGTATTATCATTTTAGGAATGGAGAATAGGATGGCCGTCGCGGAAATAGTCAAGAAATCGGAAATGAGCGAAGCCGAATGGCAGACGCGGGTCGATCTGGCGATGCTGTACCGCGTGCTCGCGAAGTATCGCATGACGGATCTGATCTACACCCATCTGTCGGCCCGCGTTCCCGACGAGCCGAACACCTTCTTGATCAATAATTACGGCGCGATGTTCGATGAAGTCACCGCCTCCAGCTTGGTCAAGATGGACATGGACGGCAACGTCATTGGCCCGAACGACCAATTCAACTTCGCGGGTTTCTGCATCCACAGCGGCATCTATATCGCCCGGCCCGACGCGATGTGCGTGACCCATACCCATACTCGCGCCACCGTTTCCGTCTCTGCGATGAAGGGTGGATTGCGACCGCTCTCGCAGCACTCGCTATTCCCCCTCTACAGCATGGCCTATCACGACTATGAAGGCCCAGCGAATGATCTGGCGGAGCGCGAGACACTCGGCCGTGACCTCGGCGACAAGTTTTGTATGATGCTGCGCAACCACGGCTCACTTTGTCTCGGCCGTACAATTCCCGAATGCTTCGAGTTCACGTATTATTTCGATACATCCTGCCAGATTCAGATCGATACGATGGCGAGCGGTGATGTCTTGGAAATTCCGGCTGATGTCGTCGCCAGCAGTCATAAACAATATAAAGAGCGTTTCGAGTCCGGCGAGCTGGGGCAACGGGCTTGGACGGCTCTGCGCCGACAGCTCGACCGGGAAGGTGCCGACTACGCGACCTGACAGGCATAGGCTTGTACTCTAAACGTGGCGGTACCGTGCGAAACTCGTGCGGCACCGCTTCGGTTGCCAGGTAAGTCGCGAACCTTAGCGAGAGCGACTACGGCATCGTACTTCCGCCGTGGCGCCGCCGTAAAAACCCAACGCCGGCGAGCCCGATTGCGAAGATGAGAAGCATTCCCGGTTCCGGCACCCCGACGATGACCTCAACACCGTCGACGACCAACCACAAAACTTGTTGCTGAGATTCTCCACCCAAAACGAACGCGGTGAAAAACAGCCCATCGGCGATGATCGGGCAACACGAAAAGGTCCATGATATCGAAAAAGTCGCCGCTCGACGGCTGAAGAATATTGGTTCCGAGTATGGGATCATCCTTGTCGATCAAGATGATTTCGATTATTCCACCGGTCGCAAAGATGGCGGAACCGCCAACCATCAGGCGGTCATATTCCGTACCCACGGTCAAACCGCCCAACTCAATTTCTAAAACGCCATCAGAGATGGTTATTGAAGTCGCCGGTAATCTTGACGATTCCGGGCGAATTCCCAGGTGCGAGGACGCCTGCATTGTTAAATACCTGGCCATCTATCGTCCCATCGCCTCGGAAGCGGCCGCCATCACGCGGCATGCATTCACCCATAATGCATGGAAATTTCGTGCATTATGCGGCGCGTGAAAACCGGTCAGCAGCATTGTTGGCGGGCAGCCGACGAGCGGCCAGCGATATGTTTTCGTCAGGATGCCTGACGCTCTGAAACGGCGCGGCCCCTTTTGTTCTCACGATCGCTATAATCCAGCCGGCGACACCGATAAATGCGAGGGGAAACACCATGGCTGGTGAGTTTAAGCTGGAGGATGTCTTGCCGTGGGGCCGGAACAAGGCGGAATACACCGCGTTCTTCGACCTTGCATCTCTCGCCCTCGACACGCGCATTCTCGATTGCGCGGGCGGCCCTGCCTCCTTCACCGCGGAGATGACAGAGAAGGGATATCGCGTTACTTCAGTGGACCCGCTTTATCAATTCGCCGCCGATGATATCGCCGGGCAAGTAGCGGCAACCCGCGAGAAGATGCAGGCCGGGCTGTGTGCCGCTCTGCACCGTTTCGTCTTCACTTGGCATGGCTCCATCAAGCAGCACGATCAAGTCCGCATGGCGGCGGTGCGCCGCTTCCTCGACGACTTCGAGGCTGGCAAGCGAGCCGGACGCTACCGGACGGCGGCGCTGCCGGATCTGCCATTCACCGACGACGCCTTCGACCTCGTGCTGTGCTCGCATTTTCTGTTTCTCTATAGCGACCACCTTGATACGGACCACCACGTGGCCTGCATCGAAGAGATGATGCGGATTGGTACGGAGGCACGCGTCTTTCCGCTTTTGGATTTGGAGGGCGAACCGTCACGGCATCTTGATCCCGTCCGTTCTATGTTAGAGGCGCGCGGCTTCGAGGCGACCGTACAACGAGTAGACTACGAGTTTCAGAAAGGCGGCCACAGCATGCTGCGGGTTATAGCCCGATAAACCCGCCTGGCGATTCTTGCCCTACCTATTTGGCTTGTACGGCGTTAGATCGAGCCCCGGGTCACGGCCCGCCACCAAATCGGCGATGATCTGCCCCGTCGCCGGTCCCATTGTCAGACCGAGGTGGCTATGGCCAAACGCTAGCAGAACATTGCGGTGTTTGGGTGAATGACCGATGACCGGCACGCTGTTCGGCAAGGTCGGCCGGCGGCCAAGCCAGATGCTCTGCTCCGTGGTGTCCAAGTCGCGAATGGATTCATCGGCAAATGGCATCATCCGGCGGATGCGGCGGTAATCCGGTGGCGCATCGACCTTCGCATATTCTATTCCGGTCGTAACGCGCAAGCCGTCCTGATGCGGCAGGATCGCAAACTTGCGGTCAGGAAATGTGATGAAACGCTGCGGCATGACCGGCGGTTTCGGCAGCATGATATGATAACCGCGCTCGGCCTCCAGCAGAACGGGCGCACCCAGCCGGCGCGCCATATCCCGTGACCACGCACCGGCCGCGAGGACGATTGTCTCGGCATCGTAGTCGCCATTGCTCGCTACCACGGTGCGCGGAACGCCATCGGCAAAGCGGATATCGCGCGCCTCGGCGCGCACGATGGCGCCCCCCTTGGCGACAAAATGTTCTGCGAAGCGGCTCACGAGTTTACCGGGGTTCAGTGCGGTGCTTGAATCCGGCATGAAGATCGCATGCTTAAAAATCGGTTGTAGCGCGGGTTCGAGTTGCCGCAGTTCATCCTCGTTCAAGACTTCGTAGCGGCAATCATTCTGTTCCAGCAACTCCCGCTCGAAGGCGGTGGCGGCGAAAGATTGATCCGTCTTAAAGACCTTCAAGGAACCATTGCGGACGACAAGGTCACGCGTACCGGTCTCCTCAAGCAAAATCTGATAGGCGTCGTAGACCCGGTGGATGATCGCGGCAATGGCGCGCCCGCTTTCCTCGACATGTGCACGTGAGGAATAGCGCAGCAACGAAAGCAGGAACGGCGTCAGACGCAAGAGATATCGCCATTGAATGGCAAGCGGACCGGTCGGGTCGGCCAGCATGCCGGGAATTTTCTTGTAAATGCCGGGCAACGCGGTCGGCAGAACCGAGCTGCTGCTTATCGATCCCGCATTGCCGAACGATGTCTGATCGGATGATCCTGGAACGGCGGGATCGATGACGGTAACGCGCCGGCCGTCGCGTTGCAGAAACAGCGCACAACTGATCCCGACGATGCCCCCGCCAATAACGATCACATCTTGCTGATGATCTGAAGTCATCGCGTCCCTCGCATGCGGGTATTCAATTTCGCGCCACTAAAAATGACAAGCTTCCCGATATGAACCACAGCGAAAAGGACAATAGCACGCATTCCGTCACGTGGAATTCAAGAATCCGAATTCCGTGAGCAGGACATTAAATCGATTCGGAAGAGTTGGCATAACGGAAAGAGTACAGGGCCGGAAATTGACAGCCACTCGAACGCCATTTTTCGGCCCGAGGCCCGGCACCCTCCAAAATTCATTTCCGGTGAATTCTTAACTCTTATGCCTGCGCCACAATATTTTCGAGACGCTTGCGAATCGCGCGGCCTACAGGGCCGCCTTCACCACTTAAAACGTTATCGAAGACATCTTGAATGGCTTCGAAATGCGCTTCCACGATCGACCGATTTATGGCGGAAAATTCACCGCACGCATGCAAATAGCCGCGTAGCGACTCCGCGATTTCCGTGATCAGGGGATAATTGAACGATGCACCCTGTCCGATAAAGTTATGCGCGAACCGTCGCAGTTCCATTAATTCTTCGTCGGGATTGTCCCCTCGAAAATTGCTAAAGTCCTTTCTCACGGCCTCTAAGCTGCCGCCCGCAAGCGCCGGATAATCGCGCGACAACCGCTCAATCACCTGCTGCGCCGCCTCCATATCGATAACCGTTGGAAACATTTCGCCTTTCACACTTTCAGCACTGTCGATGAACGCCATGTTAATTTTCCCGTAAAGCGGAATCGTATTCAGTTTCAGACTAACAAACACGATTTAAGGATTGGTAAATCTCCCGGTCCGGATCACCGGTTGAGAGTAACATTGGCACAATGCAACAATTTTACTTGCAAGACCGTGCCAGCAGTCCTAAACGCATTGACGACAAACGTGAAAATGCTGATCATCATGCTACTGTGATTTCACGATAATTCCGTAGCGTGATAGCGGGGCTATACCCGTTAACTTGACCTATTGGCCCTGGAGAAACGGCGGCCCTGAATGTATTTATACCTACCGATCGCCGAACTATCGGTAAACGTGCTCGTCATTTTAGGGCTTGGGATCGGCGTTGGAACGCTTTCCGGAATATTCGGCGTAGGCGGTGGATTTCTCATGACACCCCTTTTGATATTCCTGGGCATTCCACCCGCCGTCGCGGTCGGCACGGAGGCCAATCAAATCGTTGCGTCATCGGTTTCGGGTGTCTTGGCCCACTGGCGTCGAGGCAATGTCGATTTCAAGATGGGTTCGGTGCTTCTGGTTGGCGGCGTGGTTGGTTCAACCTTCGGTGTCTGGCTGTTTCGATTGCTGAAAGACCTCGGTCAAATCGACCTTGTCATCATGCTTTCCTATGTCGTGTTTCTCGGCACCATCGGATTTCTAATGCTGATCGAAAGCATTAGGGCCATGCAAATAGCGCGCACCCCAGCGCGCCGGCGGAAATTACATCAACACAATTTTCTGCACGGGCTGCCGTTCAAGATGCGGTTTCGACGTTCGAAATTGTACATCAGTGTCTTGCTGCCGCTTTTGATTGGCGTCTTTGTTGGTATCCTGTCGGCGATCATGGGTGTCGGTGGCGGATTCGTCATGGTGCCAGCCATGATTTATTTGCTGGGCATGCCGACGGCGGTGGTTGTCGGAACATCACTGTTCCAGATCATTTTCGTAACGGCAAACGCGACCTTTCTTCAGGCGACTTTTAACCAGACCGTCGATGTCGTGCTCGCGATCTTACTCCTGGTCGGCGCGGTAATTGGCGCGCAGATCGGTACCCGTGTCGGATCTAAACTGCGTGGCGAACAATTGCGGGGTTTGCTAGCGCTTATGGTTCTCGCGGTATGTGGCAAGATCGTCTACGACCTGCTGATCACACCACAAGATCTATATATTCTGGCTTCGGGAGGCGGTCACTGATGATACGCGGCCTGCTCCTGGCTTTTTCCCTTTTCACCGTCTTCGCGCCAACAGCGCATGCGCAAGGCGTAATCGTCGACCTTTCGAAGAATTTCGTCGCCATTACCGCCGGTTTCACCGGCACGGAAGTTCTACTTTTCGGGACGACCAGCGGCTATGGCGAAGTCGTCGTCGTCATAGAAGGCCCCAAACAGGACTTGGCAGTCCGCCGGAAGGAAAACATCGCGGGAATCTGGGTAAATGGTCAGCCAGTCAACTTTGAAAATATTCCGGCGTTTTATCAAGTGCTGTCCACAAGCAGTCTGGACGAATGGTTGCCTTTATCGGTTCGCGAAGCCAACCAAATCGGTGTCGAGTATCTTGATCTCGAAACGCATGCAAAGGTATCACCTCCGGAAGCCGCCGAATATCGTGCGGCCCTTATTCGCAACAAGCAGCGAATAGGTCATTACGGTCAGATCGAAGGGCGTTTAAAACTCACTGATGGCAGACTTTTCAGGAGCAACGTTTCTTTCCCCGCCAACGTTCCCGTTGGTATTTACGAAGTCCGCACCTATCTGGTGGATAAGGGAAAAATTGTCAGTACGAAATCAATGCCCCTTACGATCAATAAAATCGGCATAGAGGCCGACGTATTCCGCGTCGCACACCAACACAGTGCCCTCTACGGCCTCGCGGCGATCGTCATCGCCGTCTTGGCGGGGCTTGGCGGTAATGCTTTGTTCCGTAAAAGGTAAATTGCGCGTATGAGCACAGTACTGGACACCAAGGGATTCAATTGTCCCATCCCGGTTCTAAAAGCGCGACGGGCCATGCGCGAACTCGATGCAGGCGACGAACTTACGGTTTTAGCGACCGACCCCGCTTCGATGATTGATATGCGCCACTTTTGCAATACAACGGGGCACGAATTGCTCGAATCAACGGAAGAAGACGGTGTGTTTACCTACCTCATCCGCAAGGCGGCCGGATAAAATATCCACTAAAATTTAAGGACGAGCACGGCGCGAAAATCGTTGACATTGGTCATCGTCGGGCCGCTTATCACCAGATCGCCAATCGGCTCGAAAAACCCAAAAGCGTCATTGTCCGCAAGCCGGTCGCGTGCTTTTAACCCCGCCGCGTTGGCCCGCGTCAACGTGTCCGGCGTAACGACGGCGCCGGCATTATTCTCGCTACCGTCGATCCCGTCCGTGTCGCAGGCAATCGCATGAATGCCAGGCGCGCCATCCAGGGCGACCGCCAGTGCCAGCGCGAACTCGCCATTGCGGCCGCCACGGCCCTTGCCGCGCATCGTCACCGTTGTTTCACCGCCGGAAAGCAGTACCGCCGGCGCCATCGCCGGCTGTCCATGACGCGCGACTTGCCGGGCGATTGCCGCATGCACGAAGCCGACATCCCGGGACTCGCCTTCAATCGCATCGCCCAGAATGATGGGTGAAATCCCTGCCTGCCGCGCTATCTCAGCCGCTGCTTCGAGGGAGGCTTGCGGCGTCGCGATCAGAACCGTTTGGCAACGATCGAGGCGCGGATCGCCCGGCTTCGGCGTTTCGTCCATCGCGTCACGCAGATGCGCCCTTACCGACGGCGGCGCCTGAATGCCATACCGTTCTAGAATTTCACGCGCGTCGCCAAACGTTGTCGCATCGGCCACCGTTGGCCCCGAAGCGATCACCGCTGGGTCGTCCCCCGGCACGTCGGAAATACTCAGCGTCACGACCTGTGCCGGTGCCGCCGCGACCGCGAGCCTGCCGCCTTTGATCATCGAGAGATGCTTGCGGACGCAATTCATTTCCGTGATGTTCGCGCCGGATCGCAAGAGTGCCCGGTTCACCGCCTGCTTATCGTCGAGCGTCAACCCGTCCGCCGGCAGGGTCATCAGGGCCGAGCCACCACCCGAAATCAGGCAGATGACGAGGTCGTCCGGCGTCAATCCTTGCACCGTTTCCAGAACCCGCCGCGCGGCCGCCGCGCCGGCCGCATCGGGTACGGGGTGTGCCGCCTCGACTATTTCAATGTTTTCGCAAGGTACCGCATGGTCATAGCGCGTCACGACGAGACCAGACAGCTGACCCTTCCAGTGCCGTTCCACGACGCGCGCCATTTCCGCGGAAGCCTTCCCCGCACCCACGACGATGGTCCGGCCCTTCGGCGGAGACGGCAGATGCGGCGGCAGGCAAAGGGAAGGTTGCGCCGCGTCGACGGCGGCCTGGAACAGTCCGGTCAGAAAGGCGCGCGGGTCGGAAATCGTCATCGTCTAGCGGAAATCGACCGCGACACCCGGCGGCGGGGAATATCCCAAATCGCCGCGTTCGATCACCGCTTCGCGGCCGCCATGGCGCATCATCTGCGCCTCCTGACGGGCCTTGCAGCGCGCATCGACATCTTCCGGATCGCAAACGGCGCGCAGTTTTGTTTCGCATGCGGAACGTATTTCGGCATGGGCAGGGTCCTCGCCGAGATCGACCAGTTCTTCCGGGTCGGTCTCCAAGTCGAAAAGCTGCGGCGGGTAACCAACGTAGTAGACGTATTTGTACTGGCCCTCGCGAATCATGAAGGCCCCGGTGGTCGAGCCCATCGCATGATATTCCGATAGCACCGTCCGGTCCGGCGCTTCGCCCCCGGCCAGCGCGAACAGGGACTGGCCCGGATAGGCGTTCTCGGCTTCGTTCAGGGGTTCGCCGGCGCATTCCATGAAGGTTGGGTAACAATCGACATGGGTCACCGGCGCTTCCCGCACGACTCCCGTAGGCACGTCGGGCCCGGCCATGATCATCGGTACGGCGGCGGCTTCTTCATACATCGTCGACTTGCCCCACATGCCGCGCGAGCCGAGATTGTCGCCATGATCGCTGGTGTACATCACGTTGGTGTCGTCGGCGAGCCCGGCCGCGTCGAGCGCCGCCATCACCTGGCCGATATTATGGTCGAGGAAACTGCACAGCGCGTAATAGGAGGAAACCGCGACCCGGACGTTTTCGTCGTCGGTGAAATGGTCGTCGTAATTGCAGCTGCCCGCATAGTCGCGGACATAAGGATGCCGAGGCCGTTCGTCCTTGCCGTAGAGTTTTGGCCACGGCATCGAATCCGGTGGATACAGATCGTAGAATTCTTGCGGCGCGGTCAGCGGAAAATGCGGACAGACCCAGGACACGAACAGGGTCCATGGCTTGTCGTGCGCCGTCGCCGCGGCTTGCTTGAGCCAGTCGACCGCGGCGGCCGTGATGTCGCGGTCATAGGCGGTGTATTCGCTTTCCCCCGGCCCGGCCGAGCGCGCGATCTTGTAGGCGCCGCCGCGCACCGGCAGGTCGCTACGCACCAGCCCCATCAGATCGCCGAGCCCTTCGACGACATGCATCGCCAGCTTCGATTCGCTGAAGCCGTTATCGTCGTCATTGCTGCGGAAATGCAGCTTGCCGATCGACACCACCTCATGCCCCGTATCGCGTAGCCGGTGATGCCAGCTCGGCACCGTGCCCTCATAGGGGTCGGCATTGTCCCAATAGCCGATCTGGTTGATATACTGCCCGGTCGCAAAGGTCGCCCGCGCCGGAATGCAAATCGGTGAATTGCAATAGGCGTTCGTAAACCGCGTGCCGCGCGCCGCCAGCGCATCGATATGCGGCGTCTTGGCGATGGCATTGCCGTGACAGCCGAGGATCTTCGCATTGTGCTCGTCAGACATCAGGACGAGCATGTTCTTGGGCTGCATGGGCGGCTCCTTGAGGGTCGGCGTTTTGGACGGCGCATCCTACATCGGGCG
>JAJFJC010000102.1 GCA_021774385.1 Alphaproteobacteria bacterium | reverse complement strand
CCGGGTGGCCGTGCCGCCGGCGGCACGCCATCGATGTCATAGGACCAAGCACCGGCGGCAAGCAGCACCGTGTCCGCCCGAACCCGCTGCCCCGCGACCTGAACGCCTTTCGCGCGCCCGGCCTCGATATCGATCGCCTCGACAAGCGTATCCTCATGCAACGTTCCGCCGGCGCGTAGAAAGGCTTCCCGCAACGCCAGGACCAACTGCCGGTTATCGACTTGATGGTCCTTCTCGCTCAGCACCGCCGCACTCACACCGGGCGCAAGGTGGGGTTCGATCCGACGGGCCTGCCCGCCAGTCAGCCATTCCATTTCAAGACCCAGGCCGCGATGAAATTCATAGGTATTGCGAAGTTCGGCGGCATCGTCGCGGTGCGCCGCCACAACCAGCGTACCCTCGTCGCGGTAACCCAGCGCGATGTCGGACGCAGCTTCCAATTCCTGCGTGAAAGCGGGCCACATTATCTGGCTTTCCAGGTTTATAGCCAGCAGCGGTTCTTCACCCGGTTCCGTCTCGACCCGCGCCGCGAGCATTCCGGCAGCAGCCCAACTTGCCTCTCGACCGGCTTTGCCGCGCTCAAACACATCGACGTGGCATCCCGCCGCGGCAAGACGCCAGCCGATACCCAGACCGCAAATACCACCACCGACCACGGCAACGGTGGGTCTCGGCGTTTGTTTAACTTTTGGAGCGTTTGTCACAAATAGCTCCCTACGCTGGCATTATCCAGGTCAGGTTCGTTGGGTATGATCTCAGCCGGACGGATCCGGCACCCCAGCTTGAGGCTAAATGTAGGACATGCGCGCCGGAATTAAAAGCCTCGGCGCGCGTTTTAAACCATTAACGCAAAAAAATATGTAGACCGGTGGGTTGGGATTACTCTCGCCTACCGGTCAAAAAACAGTCGTCAAATCTTACGAATATTTTCCGAAATATCGACGCCATCATGCAGCAATACAAGTCCGTCCCGATGGACATAGAGCTGCAAATCGCGTTCCAGCTTGAACCTTGAAGGGTCAATTTCAATATCGTAAGCGACTTCGCGATCAGGATAGCGAACATGCAATTTGTTTCGTTGGGCAAACTCACCGACAACCAAGGTCGGCAACAATGAGGTTCGGTCTACCGAAATGACATCAGGAATGTAATAGGCGTCCCGTTCGGTTCCCACAATCGCGGGAAGCGCGCGCCGGTTGAGTTTCAGTTCAACCACTTCAAGCGCAGTATTAAAAATGAAAACGCGTCCCCACGTTTGCGCCTTTGCGCGACGGTGGGTAGCGGCGGCTGTAACGCCAATGGATGCAATGCCGGTAATCGCTTGCCTACGGGAAATACGCATGTTGTGTTCAGACATACTCTCGCCTCTTCTCATTCAGCGAAATATTGCGAAGAGTGTATCGGTGACATGCAAAGATTCCGTTAAATTCGCATAAATAATCTCTATATTGTTGTAAAAATTATCAACGTTGTACCTTTGGTTAATTGCGCTTTAACCAAAGGCGAAATTTCTCGATATGCCCTTAGTCTGTATGCACAATCACGCTGGCACGGAATATTGGAATAACGACTTAAACTAGACAATGTCGTCGGCCGACGCCGCTATCGGGCAAAACCGGTCGGACAAAGCTACCAACTCGACCCGATGAAGGTCCCGCCCCCGAATCACGCCACCCTGCCCGTCGGGCAAATCCCGCGTGGCGCAGGCATCGGCAACGACCGTACACGGAATACCAAGGTCCAGCGCGGCCCGTGTGGTCGAACTGACACACATATGCGTCATGAATCCGGCAATGATAAGCGAATCGCATCCTAGTCCGCGATAGACCGTTTCGAGATCCGTGCCGGAAAAAGCATTTGGCAGGCCTTTATTAATCACCGGTTCATTGCCCTGCGGCGCCACTTGCGGCGCAATTAAAAAATTGTCTGTTTCGGGATCGAATAGCCCGCCGGGATTTCCCTTGTGCTGAATATGGATCACCGGCCGGCCGGCCGCGCGTGCCTTGGCGAGCAGCTTACCGCCCTGTTCGAGAGCCGCTTCGACACCATCGCAAACAGCACTGCCGGACACATATTCAAGTTGCGCATCGATCATAAGAATTGCACTGCTTGCGAGGCTGTGAGGCGCCGGGTCCGCGCCCGCCATTTCCCGTAACGTTTGCGCCATGGCCGTTCTCCCCTTAAGTATGAATTCAGCGCGACTTTAGCATCCGCTAGTGCTGTCCAACCAGGAGTAACATTGTGCCAGACTCTGCGCCCATACCTAACGGCATCGGCATTTCGGTTCCCCGCATTGAAGATGCGGCCCTGCTTACCGGCAGTGGCCGCTTCATTGACGACATCAATTTACCCGGTCAGGCACACGCCTACTTCGTCCGCTCACCCTACGCGCATGCCCGTATCCGTGGCATAGACACCTCGGCGGCACTGGAAGAGCCCGGCGTAGTCGCCGTATTCACAGGCGCGGATATGGACGCCGATGGCGTCGGCGCGATCATTGGGTCCGCGCCGGTGGAAAACCGCGATGGGTCACCGCTATTCGTGCCCGAACGTCGTTCAATCGCCACCGACGTCGCCCGCTATGCCGGCGAAACCGTCGCCGTTGTCATAGCGGAGACCGCGGCGCAGGCAGCCGATGCGTCCGAACTGCTCGACATCGATTACGAGGAACTGCCCTCGGTCACGAAAACGGCCGGCGCCGGCAAGCCGGACGCACCAGTCATCTGGGAAGAGGTCGGCAGCAACATCGCGCTCGAATGGGAAACCGGCGACCGGGCGGCATCCGAGGCGGCCTTCGCCCGCGCCGCCCACGTCACCGAAATCGAACTGGTCAACAACCGTATCGTGGTCGGTGCCACGGAACCGCGCGGCGCGGTCGCCGCATACGACCCGTTGACCGGCCGCTAC
>JAJFJC010000101.1 GCA_021774385.1 Alphaproteobacteria bacterium | reverse complement strand
CAGCGGCGGCCACTAACTAGATAGAATTACACTCGTTTCAAATAGGTAGTGTGCTGATTCACGCGAAATTCAACTAATTGAATTTCTCGGTCAGGGCACCAGCGATTTCCAAAAACACGGTTATTTCCGCGAGACGAACTTAGGCAACGACGCTAAACAGTTCGCTCGCCGATAGAACGCCCGTGTCCATCTTCAATTCTCCCTGGCCAGCCAAGCCAGTCCCAAGCGGGCCGCTAACTGTACCAACCGGTTGTTGAAACCGTTCTTGAGGGTTGAAGAGCGGGTCGGTTTGTCCAATAGCGTCGGTTTCACCAGCCTCACGCTCGTTGCGTTTCTCCGCCTGCTTCGCTTGCTCCTCGCGTTTTTCGGCGGCGATTTCCTGCCGTGCCGCAATAATCTGGCCCTCGGCCTGCGACGCCACGCGGCGGTCCTGACCAGACGGATTGCTCGGCGCTAGGGCCGCGCGTTTTACCTGTTCCATCTTTCGAATGGTCGCCTGCGGATTGCCCGATACCGGGCTTACATCAATTGAAACCTCACCGCCAACGGCATATTGCCTGCCATCGGGGCCGGACGTGAAGGTAAAGCTTGGAGAGCCCGCGATCGACCCGCCAGCCGTCGCATGGGCGCGCTCATGTGCTCGTACTTCGCGGTCTCTGGCTTGGAGTTTCTCGACTTCCCGCCGTTCCGCCTCGGTTAAACCTTTCTCATCCACCTCCTCACCATTTGCATTGGTGGCGGGAGCATCCTCGACTTGAGCGGCTTGCGAGCCCTCGTTCTGGCCTTGCGATTGGTTTTGTGTTCGAAACTCCAGCCGTGAAATCGGCGGGCCCGGTTGAACGGCATTGGATGGCGTCTCGCCACCACGTTGGGGAGACAATAGATTTTGCGAGTCAGAGGGGAGCGCAGCTGTACGGTTCGGTGCATTGACCGCACCGATACTATTCGTAACCGAAAATGCCGCATTGACCTGCAACGACAACATCAAAAATCCATGCCTCTTTGTTCAATCGCACTTTCAAGACCAAAAATTCTCTACTTTTCAGTCAAGTACAAGGTCAACACTCGCTAACCTTTACAATAAATTAATAGTTCCTCAGCTAATACGAGAAACCTTACTATAAGATTGAAATTGCGTCAAATATTAGTAAATTTATGTTAACTATTATTAACAAACGCTATTCTGGTTTTTCCCACCATTATTTATAGTCGGTGAAATTTCCGCCGCGAGATGTACAAATTCTCTAACCACCTTCTTGTATACCTCACGCTTGAAAGGCGTAATTAACTCAACCAGCTGCACCAAGGGTACCCAGCGCCACTCGCTAAATTCCGCTTTGTGGCAATTCAAACGTATATCGCTATCCACACCCGTAAAACGCATGACAAACCAACGTTGCGTCTGCCCGCGATAGCGCCCCTTCCAAACCTGCCTTGAAATTTCCTCTGGCAGATCATACGAATGCCAGGATGCGCTTTCCGCGAGAAACCTCGCCTGACGCGTTCCCGTCTCTTCTTCCAGTTCGCGAAACGCGGCGTCACGCGGGGCTTCATCGTCGTCGATTCCACCTTGCGGCATCTGCCAATCGTCGCCGTTGGTATCAATTCTATTGCCAACAAAAACCTCGCCGTGCGCATTTAACAACATGACACCCACGCAAGGACGATACGGCCGCTTATCGATATCGACTGACATCGGTTGTTCTAACGAGCCTTCTGCTTTGCGACAACCGCGGTTATCGGCGCAAGTACGAGACCCTTTTCATCCAGGTCGCGGAACCAACGTTGCAATATTCGAATCGTAACGGGAAAGGGCCGCGCCAGAGCGACTGCCACGCCCTGCGCCTTGGCGACCTGTTCAATTTCGACCAGACGTGCATCGATTGCCGAACGGCTTACCGTTAAATCGATAACGCGATCACTTCTTGCGAGGGGAAGCTTTAGACTATCGGCAATTTTGGGCCCTGTGCTAATTGCACTTTCCATACTATCGACGAACATCAGTCCGCGGCGTTCGATTTCCTTGAGAACCGGTCGCATGGCGTTGCGGCTGCTGGTGAAGCGGTCGCCCATATAGTTGCTAACCCCAACGTAGCCGGTCATACGGCTCAATACCCAATCAAGACGGCGCGTATTCTGCTCCGCATCGAGGCTGGTCAGCAGCCCAAACGGACCCGGATCGCTGCGTGGAAAATCGCGTGGCTCCATCGGCAGATTGATGAGAACCTCATGCCCGGCACCACGCGCCGCATCGGTCCACTCCTTAAGTTTCTTGGAAAAAGGCGCGAACGCCAGCGATACTTCACCAGGAAGCACACCGACGACCGATTCTGTGGCATTAAATGAAACACCCATTCCCGTCATCACGATGGCAATGCGAGGCCGCTTTTCGAGAACATTGAAGGGGCGCGAATATACCCGCCAAGCTTTACGACCGTCAGCCCCGACAATCGGCAGTAGACCAATGTCGGTGCGCTCGACTAATTTGGGATCGGGATGTGGATGCAAAACCGCCGACTTCCGCTTCGCGGCCTTGGGAACACGCGGCGAGGTTCCAGGCTTGGCTTCTCCCCCTCGCCCTTCATCCTGTTTCGCCTTCTCGGCGCGGGCGCTACGGCGTATGGGCGGTACACGCATTGTCATATGCGGCCGCATCGCCCTTATCTCGGCATCCATTGTCTCGGACGGCAAGTGCAGCCAGATAAATAACCCTATGATGAAGGCGCCTGTCGCACCAATCGCGCCATACAGTGCGTAGAGTGGTATGCGTTCAGCGTGAACGCTCGGCTTCAGATAATCATCACTTTCGTCAAACGATATATCCGGGTCGTCATTTTCGGCATCCGCACCGCCGCGCTTCCACGGAAGACGCGGCATCGACGGTAATTTGAGGGCGAGACTAACCAGAGTCGGAACGTCCTAGTTTGCGGCCTGACTACTATACAACGAAATTCCCCTTATCAAATCCAAGGCACGGACAAGTTGATAATCAAAGGGCCGTTCCGGCTTCGCCTTTTCGTCATCGGATTTCTCTTCAATGCTTTTCTTCGGTACGACTTCCTCTGTTTTTTTGTCATCCTCTTTCTCTTTCGACTTTTTACTTTCTTTATCATTATTCCGCAGCGACCGGCGTAGGTCGGATTCCTTACGTCTCGGTCCACGCCGAAGCGGCTCGACTCGCGATTGCTCAACGACGATATCGGGGTCAATACCCTTTGCTTGGATAGAGCGACCCGACGGCGTGTAATATCGCTGCGTGGTCAACTTCATCGCACCACTAGCCCCAAGCGGAATTATGGTTTGAACCGAGCCCTTGCCAAAGCTACGGGTCCCTAGAATGATTGCCCGTTTATGATCCTGCAACGCACCGGCAACAATCTCGGACGCCGACGCCGAGCCGCCATTTATTAATACGATAACCGGCAACCCCGTGGCCAAATCCCCAGGACGTGCATGAAAACGCTGTGCATTATCAATTTCACGCCCCCTGGTGGAAACAATTTCCCCTCGGTCTAGAAAGGCGTCGGAAACCGATACCGCCTGATCCAGCAAGCCACCGGGATTGTTTCGGAGGTCGATGACGAACCCGCGTATATCTTCACCAATTTCCTTACGAAGCTTGGCGATCGACTTCGTCACACCGGTTTTGGTTTGTTCGCTAAAATTTGTAATTCGAAGATATCCGATATCGCCTTCCACCCGCGACCGAACCGATTGAATTCGAATTTTGTCCCGGGTAATCGTGATCTTCAGCGGCTGAACATCCTTGCGGCGAACGGTGAGAATGATATCGGTACCGACCTTACCGCGCATTTTTTCGACGGCTTCACTCAATGTCAGGCCTTGTACCGCTTTCCCATCAAGATGGGTTATAAGATCGCCAGGTTCGACCCCGGCGCGAAAGGCAGGCGTGTCATCGATGGGAGACACCACTTTGACATAACCGCCCTCCATGGTGACCTCAATTCCAAGACCGCCAAATTCACCTTTCGTTTGCACCCGCATATCCTTGAACGTCTTCTTGGTCAGATAGCTTGAGTGAGGGTCCAGGCTCTGCAACATCCCTTGGATCGCCGCTTCAACCAGTTCTTCTTCGGAAGTTTCCTCGACATAGTCCGAGCGCACGCGTTCGAATACGTCACCGAATAGTTCCAGAAGCCGATAGATCTCGGATTTATCCGTTTTCGCCGCGGATGCTGGCGCAACGTTGATTAAAGCGATGACCGAAATTACCACCGTCATCGTGCTCACGAAATTTCTCATCCACGCACCCTTTGTTTTTCAGCTGTGATCCAAGGCAGCGGGTTAATCGGCTGCCCGTTTCGGCGAAGCTCAACATATAGTGTCGGCTTTTCGTTCTTTCGAGTGGCCATCGCACCGAGTGGCTCCCCCGCGAGCAACCACTGGCCAACAACCGCGTCAATTTGGGCAAGCCCAGCAAGCAACGTATGATATCCGCCCCGGTGTTCAATGATCAAGATTTGACCGTAAGTCCGAAACGGTCCAGCAAATACAACTTTACCATCGAAAGGCGCAACAACTTGCGCATTGGGTCGCGTTTCGTAGCGAACGCCCTTCGCAATATTGCCAAAATTCGTGGCCTCTCCATATCGGCTGATCAAGCGTCCCCGGACCGGTAAGGTCAATGGCCCTCGAGCTGGAAACACACGCAAACCACCCGGCGGTGCGGTCGTCGAGGCAGGTGGCGGCGGTGTCGTGCGAACCGATCGTTCGGGGGCCGGTGCCGGAACCACCGTACGCGGCTTGACGGCGGCCGCCTTTGGGGGTTTGCGCAGCCGCGCCATCAAGTCGCGGATATTGCGTGCCTGCGCAGCTAAATCGCTCATTCTTTTGGTATTTTTGCGAGACGCCACTTCTGTTTCGCGCTGTAAGGTGTTCTTGCGATTTAAGAGTACGCGCAGCCTCGCCCGTTCCTCATCCAACGCGGCACTCGCTTGGCGCAAACCGAGCAGATTTCCTGCAATATCCCTCTTTACCAGCGAAAGCGACTTGATTTCCCTCGATAGGGTACCCGCCCGGTCGCCGAGGCGAGGAACAGCAATCCGAAGTAACATCGCGCTACGAACCATATCCGTTGGGTTGCCCGGAAAAATGAGTGCGGCCTGCGGCGCATTTCGAGAGAGGCGCCCCAACGCCCCCAAGGTTCCCGCAAGCCGCCGACGTTGGACCGCCAACGCCGCTTCGCGCTTTTCGGCGTTCCGAACTAAATTCGAAAGCTGTTTTTCCATTCGCGTCAAAAGCGCTTCCTTCTCCTGCGCCCCATGAGCCGCCTCTATCAGTTCGCGTCGCAGCGCCGTGGTTTCCAAATACAGCTTTCGGCTTCGCGCTTCCAATGCCTTCTTGCGTTCCCGCTCACGTTCGATTTGCCGCTCGACGGATTTGAGTTCCTTTTCCTTTGGCGCGGCGTCCGCAACGGTTCCGCCGTATGCCGCGATAAATAGCGCCAACGGAAGGCCGAGGAAAATTTTACGGCTACTCCGCCGCACGAGCCTCACCATATCGGATAATCAAAGAACGGCCTGTCATTTCCATGGGCTGCGGAACGCCCATCAATTCAAGCAAGGTCGGCGCGATATCCGCTAGCCGGCCATTGTTAATCGATTGAATGGAAGCGACGCCCCCCACGAGTACAATAGGCACCCGGTTCATCGTATGCGCGGTATGAGCCTGTCCTGTCTCGCTGTCGGTCATCATCTCCGCATTACCGTGATCCGCGGTCACGATCATCGTTCCGCCAGCTTTATTAATCGCACTTTCCAGCCGGCCAAGACATTCATCCACCGTCTCTACCGCGTGTATCGCCGCTTCGAGGATCCCCGTATGCCCAACCATATCTGCATTTGCGAAATTCACGACAATCAGATCGTAGTCGCCACCCGAGATTTCCGTCACAAGACGATCCGTAAGCCCGGTCGCGGACATTTCCGGCTGAAGGTCGTATGTCGCAACCTTGGGAGATTGGATAAGGATTCTGTCTTCACCGGCAAAAGATCGCTCCTCGCCGCCGTTAAAGAAAAACGTCACATGCGCATATTTCTCGGTTTCCGCGATACGGAGTTGCCGGAGTCCAGCATCGGCAACGACCTTACCCAAAACATTGTCTATGTCTAACGGCGGAAACAAAGTCTCCATATGGCAATCCAATTGCGCCGAATAGGACGCCATGCCGACCGTGGCACAGAACTGAACGAATACTCGATCCGGAATCTCCGCGAAACCTGGATCAAGTAGCGCCGTCAGCAATTCGCGGATTCTATCGGCTCGAAAATTGGCAACCAACAGGCCGTCACCGTTCGCCATACCGCTATACCCGTCGATCACAGTGGGCTGTACGAATTCGTCGGTTGTGCCATCGTCGTATGCCGCTTCTATAGCCGCTAGCGCGTCGTCCGCCTTGGCGCCCCTGCCCGCCACGATCGCCTCATAGGCAACGGTCACGCGGTCCCAACGCTTGTCGCGGTCCATCGCGTAGTAACGACCAATTACCGTACCAATTGACGCTTGAGGTGCCGCCGCCCGGAACGATGACATATAATCATGTGCGCTTTTCGGCGGCGTATCGCGACCATCGAGAAAAGCATGGACGGTTACCGCTATTCCAGAGTCAGCCATGATATTCGCCAGATGGGCGATATGATCCTGATGCGAATGGACACCGCCCGGTGACATCAGGCCCATAAGATGCACAACGCCACCGGTCTCTTTCATCGACTTAATGAAACGCTTCAGGGCCGGGAGTTCCTTAACGGTGTCCTCGGCAACAGCCTTATCGACACGTGGCAGGTCTTGGAGCACCGGGCGGCCTGCCCCTATGTTCATATGGCCTACTTCCGAATTGCCCATTTGGCCCGCGGGCAACCCGACTTGCTCCTCGGACGCATCAAGTTGAGCGCGCGGATAGGATTCGACAAACCGGTCCCATACGGGGGTATCCGCGAGCGCGATCGCGTTATTGTCACGCTCGGTGCGATCTCCCCAACCATCCAGAACACAAAGAATAACAGGCCGTGTTTTCTTCATCGCTCATTCCGTCATCGAAAGTATGGGTTTTATAGGCGAATTAGAGTCTCGCGGATAGGGTGGATCAATTTTGATTGAACCCTTTTTACGTCCCAATATGGATAGCGGATAGGTTCCTAACGAAACGTCAATCCCGGTGATAGGGATGACCGGCAAGAATTTGTTGAGCGCGATAGACTTGCTCCGCAAGCATGCCCCGGACAAGAAGGTGCGGCCATGTGAGACGGCCAAATGACAGAATCAAATCGGCTTGGTCCCGAACCGCTGCATCCAAACCATCCGCGCCGCCAATCATGAATGCAACACAAGGCCGGCCATCATCTCGCCATCGCCCGATTTGGGTTGCGAAGGCGCGGCTTGAAATGTGTTTGCCGGTTTCGTCCAACGCGACAATAGCAGCGCCCGACGGTACGTTTTTCATAAGTAACACGCCTTCAGACGCCCGCCGCTGCGCCGTTGGCATCCGCTTACGCTCTTCGATTTCCACAAGATCTAGTGGCCAGCGCACCTGCCGTGCATAATCTTCATACACCGTGCCGGCCGCCCCTTTTCGTGCGCGGCCAACCGCACAGATCAAAATCCGCAAACCTAGGCGGTAGACGCGGCGGAGGAGGTGTCGAGGGAGTCAGGCAAATCGAGACTCCACAGTTTCTCCAACTTATAGAATTCGCGGACTTCGGGACGAAACAGATGAATAATCACATCACCCGCGTCGACCAAAACCCAATCGCCGCGCGAACGCCCCTCGACCTTCGCGCCTCGAAGGCCATTTTTCCTAAATGTTTCAAGAAGATGGTCGGTCATTCCACCGACCTGGCGGGTCGATTGTCCGGAAGCAATCACCATATAATCGGCAATGCTGGATTTTCCGGAAAGATCGACAACAACCACGTCCCCTGCTTTATCATCGTCTAGCTGCTCTTTCACGAGCGTCAAGAGAGCGTCGGGAGACAGTGTCGTCTGGATATTTATGGCTATGGTTGGCTCCTTATCCGTTATACAGTAGTCCGATAGCATAGTTTGCCAATTAACACACTCCGTTACATTGTCGCGTCATGTCGTGAGGTCAAGCGTCGCGCGCGAATTTCCGTCGCCGACGCGGAATGAAGTTGCGTATGCAGAAAGACCCACGATGGCGATGCGCGGTCAGCCAAGACGCCGGCGGCGCGGTCCGGTAACCGCCAACGCCTGTATCGTTGCGCCGCCGCGCCCGAAAGGGCCCGCCCGGAATACGCCGGCCGCGCCAAAACGGCGACCGGTACGGTCTCGAATATCATCTCCCAACGGCGCCACCTGGGAAGTTGGATCAAATTGTCCGCTCCCATGATCCAGACAAATTTGTCACGATGCCGCCGCCTTTGTAATGCAAGCAGCGTATCGATTGTAAAGCGCGTGCCGAGCCTTGCCTCGATATCGGTGACCAGTATGCGAGGATGCCGTGCGACGTGCTCCGCACTCTCGATCCGGTCCGAGAAAGCGGCCATGCCTTCCGTTGATTTCAGTGGATTTTGCGGTGATACCAGCCACCAAACTGCGTCCAGCCGCAACCGCTGCAACGCAACCAAGCTAATATGTCTATGTCCCTCATGAGCCGGGTTGAAAGACCCGCCGAGGAGACCAATCCGCAAACCGCTCATCTAAGGCCGGATCTGACCGCCGCCGCGTACGATATACTTATAGCTCGTAAGCTGATCCGCCCCAACCGGTCCGCGTGCATGCAATTTGCCTGTTGAAATACCGATTTCCGCCCCCATTCCAAATTCTCCGCCATCGGCGAATTGAGTCGAGGCGTTGTGCATTACAATGCCACTATCAACACCGGAGAGAAATACCTCGGCAACCTTTACATCGTCCGTCACGATCGTATCAGTGTGATTTGTACCATAACGATTTACATGGTCGACCGCTTCCTCGACGCCGTCCACGACACGCACGGAAATAATCGCATCGAGATATTCGGTTTCCCAATCCGCTTCCGAAGCCGGTTTGATTCGGCCATCAATGGCCCGCGCTTCGGTATCACCGCGCACTTCACAGTCGGCCTGAACCAAATCATCGACGATCCCCGGCAGTTGCGATGCCGCTTCGGCACGGTCGATCAAAACCGTTTCCGCCGCCCCGCAAATACCTGTACGGCGCATCTTCGCATTTAGCACGATGTTACGCGCCATTCGCGGGTCCGCCGCGCGATCGACATAAACATGGCAAATGCCTTCGAGATGCGCGATGACTGGTATCATCGACTCTTCCATCACTCTCTCGATAAGGCTTCGGCCACCGCGCGGAACAATAATATCGATAAGATCATGCTGTCTCAGCATCTCGCCCACGGCGGCCCTGTCACGCGTTTGAACAAGCTGAATTCCATCTTCCGGCAAGCCAGCCACCCGCAACCCTTCGCGCAAACAGTCGGCAATGGCCTGTGAAGAATGCAAACTATCCGACCCGCCGCGTAAAATTGCCGCGTTGCCCGATTTGAGGCACAGCCCGCCGGCATCCGCCGTTACGTTTGGTCGAGATTCGTAGATAATTCCGATGACGCCAAGTGGAACGCTCACCTGAGAAATTTTCAACCCATTTGGGCGCGTCCGCTCATCCAGCAACCGGCCTATGGGATCAGGCCGACCGGCGACATCCTCAAGACCCACTGCCATGGCGTCGACCCGGTCCTGTGTTAATTTTAGGCGGTCCTTGAAAGCGGCCGTCAGGTTCCTGTCTTCCGCCGCCAGCATATCCTTATTATTTGCTTCGAGAATGGTTGTTGCCTGCGCGCGGATTGCCACCGCCGCCGCACGCAAAGCCTCCGATTTTGTCGCCGCATCGGCCAGTGCCAGCGGCCGGCTTGCGTCTTTCGCAGCCTGCGCAACCCGCCGCATCTCTACAGCGATTGTGTTATCCGGCTTCGAAACGGCTGCCGCGGTCATGTCGCTTTCCTTTCAATCCAGAACCAGGTCGTCGCGATGGACAACCTCGTCACGGCCACGATAGCCCAGAATTTCTTCGATTTCACTGCTCTTATGTCCCGCGATACTAGACGCATCCTCACTCGAATATGCACAGAGACCCCTTCCTAGCTCAATGCCATCCGCGGAACGAACCGCCACCAGATCGCCGCGATCGAAACGGCCCGCAACAAGTGATATTCCAGCCGGCAGCAGGCTGCGGCCATTGCGCAACGCACGGCACGCCCCGTCGTCGACCGTCAACACGCCCTTGGGTTTCAGCGATCCGGCAATCCAGCGCTTGCGTGCGGTGCGCGGCGTGGCGCCGGCGACGAACCATGTTGACCGGGCACCGTCCGCGAGCAACTGCAACGGATGTTCCGACCGGCCGTCGGCGATTGCCATATGGCAACCACCCGCCAGTGCGATCTTTGCCGCCTGAAGCTTCGTCACCATCCCACCGGATGCGTAACCCGTCGCCGCCGTTCCCGCCATGGCTTCGATTTCCGAAGTCACTGCGGTCACATCGGGAATATGGCGAGCATGCTGATTTTGTTTTGGATCGGCATCGTAGAGACCATCGATATCTGACAACAGGATCAAGGCATCGGCGCCCACCATGACGGCAACACGGGCGGCAAGGCGGTCATTGTCCCCAAAGCGAATTTCCGACGTCGCCACGGTATCATTCTCATTTATGACCGGCACCGCACCGAGGTCGAGAAGCTGCTGCAATGTCGCGCGCGCATTGAGATGGCGCCTGCGTTCTTCGGTGTCATCAAGCGTCAATAAAATCTGCGCGACCGTGATGCCATGTCCCAGCAGAGCGTCTTGAAATGCGTGTGCCAATCGAATTTGCCCCGTCGCCGCCGCCGCTTGCTTTTCTTCAAGACGGAGGCCGTCATGTTCGAGGCCGAGATGCCGACGGCCAACTGCTATGGCACCCGACGATACGATCAGTACTTCTTGACCGGCCCCGCGCCGCGCCGCGACGTCCGCCGCAAGCGATTCCAGCCACGCCGTGCGAATTCGCCCTGACTGGTTGTCAACCAACAGCGCCGATCCAATCTTCACGACCAAACGCTGTGCCTGGGTAAGCCTTTCGGACATCGTCGATTCCCTACGGTGTCCAGTCACTCGGTGCTTCAGCCTCCACGGTGAGAGGCAGACGTTCCAGACGGTCGTCGCGGACAATCCGCAAGAGTGTCCGTAGCGCGGCCTCGACACCACGGCCAGAGACACCGGAAAGTGTTAATACCGTTGAATCCGTACACTTTCTTAGGGCTTCGGCTTTTTCTTCCACGGCGTCTGGGCGCAGGGAATCTATTTTATTAATTGCAATGATTTCGGCCTTTTCGGCCAATCCCGCACCATAGGCTTCAAGCTCGGCTCGAACCGTTCGATAGGCGTCGACGGCATTCTCTTCAGTTCCGTCAATCAAATGCAGCAAGACGCCGCAGCGCTCGACATGCCCTAGGAATCTGTCTCCCAGCCCGTGCCCCTCGTGAGCGCCTTCGATGAGGCCCGGAATATCCGCGAGCACAAACTCCTCACCATCGACCCCGGCAACCCCGAGATTGGGATGAAGCGTGGTAAACGGGTAGCCTGCAATCTTCGGACGAGCCCGCGTCGTAGCAGCGAGAAAAGTCGATTTTCCAGCATTTGGCAAACCAATCAATCCCGCGTCCGCTATCAACTTCAGGCGCAGCCAAACCCAAAATTCCTCTCCGGGATAACCAGGGTCGGCGCGGCGCGGCGCCCGTGTCGTGGCGGATTTATAGTGCAAATTGCCAAAACCGCGATCGCCGCCTCGCGCCAACATGACTTGTTGTCCCGTTTCCACGAGATCGATGATCACTGATTGCCTATCTTCCGTCAGGATCTGCGTACCGGCCGGTACTTTCAGGACCATGGTTTTCCCGGCTGGCCCGGTCCGCTGCTTTCCCATGCCTGGGCGGCCGTTTTGCGCCTTAAAATGTTGCTGATAGCGAAAATCGATAAGCGTATTGAGGTGATCAACCGCCTCTACGATCACATCACCACCACGACCACCGTCACCGCCGTCAGGCCCACCAAACTCGATATATTTTTCACGCCGAAACGACACGCAACCGGCGCCACCGTCGCCGCTTTTGATAAAAACCTTGGCCTGATCGAGAAATTTCATAGCTCGTTGCCAACCGTTACCGCCCACCATGGACGCAAAGAAAAAGGGGAATGGCCGACCATTCCCCCCGGAAACACGCGCGAACGCCGGGACGATCTACGCCGGCGGCACCACCGATACGCTGGTGCGGCTTCGCGTCTTGTGGAACTTTACCTGCCCTTCTGTTAGGGCAAAAATCGTGTGGTCCTTACCAATGCCGACATTATCGCCGGGATGGAACTTGGTACCGCGCTGACGAATGATGATATTGCCGGGAATAACCGCTTCACCGCCAAACTTTTTCACGCCAAGACGGCGTCCCGCGGTATCGCGACCGTTTCTTGAACTGCCGCCCGCCTTTTTATGTGCCATCGCGCTTACTCCTCGTTTTTCGCCGCCGCATCGGCATCATCACCAACCGGTGTTTCCGCCTTGGGCTTTTCATCGGCGTTTGGCGGTTTCTTAGCCGCCGCCCGCTTTTTGGGTGCCTTCTTGGCTCCTGCCGTCAAAATGTCTGTAATTCGCAAAACCGTAACGTTCTGGCGATGACCATTTTTGCGCCGATAGTTTTTGCGGCGTTTCTTCTTGAAAACAATAATCTTCTTGTCGCGCTTTTGCTCGACGACCTCGGCCGCGACGGACGCACCCTCGACCAGCGGTGCGCCAACGGTCTGCGCCTTGTCGTCCCCAACAAGGAGCACCTCGCCAAGGTCAACCGAAGCGCCAGGTTCGCCGGCTAGCTTTTCGACGACGATGACGTCATCCTTAGCGACTTTATATTGCTTGCCGCCCGTTTTTATAACTGCGTACATTATTTGTCTTCCCGTGCCCCGCTTTTCCGGGGTCGATACAGATACGGGCCATTGGAGCCCGCTCATCAAAAGCGCCGCGCACTATACTCCCGCGCAACGGCAAGTCAATGGGTTTACCGCCATTTTAAAGCCTGAATTCGCGCTCTTTTGGATGCTTGTTTCTACACTCCCGCAAAGGCCAATTCAAACCCCCTCGCGATGCAATCGACGAAAACGGGATACCGCGCTATCCAAGGCAAATTCTTGCTCAATTCGCCGCCGTGCGGCAATGCCTCGTGATGCGGTATCGCCCTCTTTGAAAATTTCGTCGATCGCCGCCGCTAAAGCCTCGGGGTCACGGGGCGGAACGATGACACCCGTCGAACCGATTATCCGCCGTGCGTCGCCGACATCCGTGGCGACCGCCGGCAATCCACAGGCCATTCCTTCCGCGATCGCATTAGAAAATCCTTCGCCGTAAGCCGACGCCGAAACGATAAGGTCCGCCGCCGCCAGTTGACGCGGAACCGCGTCGGACCGGCCAATTCGGATAAGGTTTGGCAAATCGGGAAGCAATTTAGTCCCCTCCCCCATAGCAAGCGCCACGACTTTCGGCAGCCGCTCCAAGGCCGCCAGCAAGGTCGGATAATCCTTCATTGGATCGACCCTAGCCGCGACGGCGAGAATCGGTATATCGGGCGCCAGGCCATGGTATGCCCGTATCTCGGACCGCGCTTCGCTACTCGGCTTGAAGCGCGCCGTATCGATCCCGTTGTCGATGAGAACAAACCGCCGCGGTCTATAACCCAAGGCCTCGTGCACCGCGATGCCCGCTTCTGAATTGCAAGTAACCGCATCCGGCCACCGGGACAGCCGCGCGCCCGCCTTCACCACGAGGCGAAAAGCACGGCCATACGCATTGAGATCCATATCCGAACAGCGGATACC
The DNA here is from genome assembly GCA_021774385.1 of Alphaproteobacteria bacterium. Classification (GTDB taxonomy): domain Bacteria; phylum Pseudomonadota; class Alphaproteobacteria; order UBA8366. The sequence goes on along the minus strand of JAJFJC010000101.1, from coordinate 3,811 downwards.
CCAGAAATGCGTGGTTCGCGACCGCCGACCGGATAACGCGAGCGCGGCACTCGAAACCAAATTGGCGTGGTACATCCAACCCTGCACCACCGTTGGCCGAAATCGCCGTATCAAGGAAGAAAGCGTCAAAATGCCACGCAGTCCCGGCCGCCCTTTCCGCATTGCCAGATCAAATACCGGAACGCCGGCATTGGCGAGGCGCTCTGCGATCGGGCCATCCGGCGTCAAGCTGACGACGACCGGCGGCGTACCCGCTGCGGCTTCCGCCTCGGCCAGCGCCGCCAGCATCGTCTCCGCGCCCCCAACGCCGAGGCCGGTAATGACATGCATGACACCACCCGTTTTCATTTTGTCGGACTCGATTTCGCGTGAGGTTTTGTTTTCATGGCGACGGTTTCGCAGCGTGCGGACGCGCTAGCTTAACATAGCGTCGCCGGCGATGCCGCCATGGCTTGCGGCGACGCGATGTTTTCATTAGGTTCCCCTCCGTCCCGTCCAATGGGTTCTTCGCGGAGAGGTGCCGGAGTGGTCGAACGGGGCGGTCTCGAAAACCGTTGTACTGGTAACAGTACCGAGGGTTCGAATCCCTCCCTCTCCGCCAAATTCCCTTTTATACTAATTTGAATGGATCGCCTTTAGCGTCCTTTATTGTTTGTTTATCGGCATTTACGTGACAATACAATCACACTGGCTTTCTTTCAATTTCCCTGATATCGTTTCGCTACGTGGTATTAATTGTGGTATGCATAATGGCGGCGCTGTCTGGAAAGCTGACAAAGAAGCTGGTAGAAAACCTAAGTGTTGGGCGTCACGGCGACGGCAACGGGCTTTATCTTGTGGTTGATCCTTCTGGTGCGCGACGCTGGATCGTGCGGGTCACGGTCAAGGGGCAAAAGAACAAAATGGGCGCGCCCCTGCGAACCGACTTTGGTCTGGGCGGCGCGGATGTGGTGACGCTGCACCAAGCACGAGATCGGGCACTGGAATATCGCCGGATGGCGAAACAAGGCTTGAACCCGCGTTTTAATGCACAGCGCGAAATACCAACGTTCGAAGAAATAGCGCAACAGGTTCATATCGACCGCATGCCGACGTGGAAGAACGCAAAGCATGGCCAGCAGTGGATCAACACTTTGCGCGACTATGCCTTTCCCAAGATGGGGAGAATGCCCGTCGATAGTATCGGGCAGCCAGAGGTTTTAATGTGCCTATCGCCGATCTGGACCGAAAAGCACGAAACGGCCAGGCGGTTGGCGCAGAGAATTAAGGCTGTGCTGGACGTGGCCCGCTCAAAAGGCTTCCGGTCTGGCGAGAACCCCGTCACGGCTATCAAGGATGCAGGTGCGTTGCCCAAAGTCAAAGCCAAGGTAAAACACCATAAGGCAATGGGCTGGAAAGACGTGCCCAACTTTTATGCTGACTTGAAAGCCCGTAATGCAATGGCCGCAAAGGCGCTAATGTTCACCTGCCTGACAGGATCAAGGACAAGTGAGGCGCTAGGCTTACGGTGGGAGGAGATAGACTTTGACGCACGGCTGTGGACCTGCCCAGCGCAACGGATGAAAGGCGGTGAAGATCACCGTGTGCCGTTGACGGATGAAATGCTGGCGATTATCGAGCCGTTGAAAGTGATGCAATCTGAATATGTGTTTGAGGGTCAGAGACGACATAAACCATTGTCGAATATGTCGATGCTAATGCTCTTGCGCCGGATGCAGGTCGAAGGCGTCACGGTTCACGGTTTCCGCTCCACCTTCCGTGATTGGGCATCCGAGGTGGCTAACGCGCCGCGTGAAATTGCTGAAATGAGTTTGTCGCATACAGTGGGATCAAACGTTGAGCGGGCATATGCGCGGTCTGATCTACTGGAAAAGCGCCGAGTGTTAATGGAGCGTTGGTCGCTATACGTGTCTGGAGCAATAGGTAAGGTCGTAAAAATTGGCTGAAGGCAAAGTAACGTTTTTGACTGAGGTAGAGTTGCCCCCGTATTGCTTTATGTCTGAAGTGGTGGAATGGATCGCTTTTGGGCGCGTGCCGCAAATGCAGTATCACTCAGCTAGTATGACAGACGAAATCTTAGACTATCGCTTCTACTGGCGGGAAATGCCCGACAACTTTCAGCCAGAAATTGAATATCCTTGGTTTGATCGTTTGGAGTTTGAAAGTCTTGGAATACCAATGGTCGAAGGCTATTCTGAGGCGGCGGAAAAATGCTATAATGAAAACGTCGATACGCTACCTCATTGGATAAAGGAGTATGAAAAAAAAGACGAAGTCTACGTCGACCAAGAAGATGGCGTTGATCCAAATTTCTGGAAAAAAGTAGCGGATGATTATCGCCAAAAATTGCAAGAGCTAAGACCGTTTCAGGTCTTAGTCAACCAGGCGGAGAGTAAGTTCCGCCCACATTTTGATATTGCGTGTGCAAAGCTTTTTCAACTTTTAGCATTGCGGGAAATAACAGCGCAGGCAATAAATTTTAGGCGCTGGGAAAAACTAGTTGATGCAGACGAGTACGAGAAAGCGGCTTGGTTTGAATGTGTTCCACCGGAAGCATTCTCACTATCGTTGGATTGGACGCAAAATGAGATTCTAATTGACGATGTGAAACATGTGGCACTGAGGATCAAGACACAAGATATTTTAGATCATCATTCATTGCTGTTGCAGTCGGGAAACCCCATCACTGTTGAACGATTTGGCATGTTTTACTTGTCTAGCAACGTTGGGCGAACCCTCCGAAAAAACAAACTTGGCCGTCGAAATGTGATTGATTGGCAAGTTCTCAGAGACCACCTATCTGAACTCGCGTTGACCCAGACAGCTCCAGATGGCAAGGAAAGCTGTATTTATGAGTTGATTGCATATGCGGAGAGGGAACTTGGTAAGTCGCCAAGCAGAACTGCTGTTCAGCGCAATATGGGCGAAGAGCTAGATGCCATATATGCCCGAAAATAGTGCGGGCATTTCGGGCAAAACGTGGGCGGGCTTTCCTGGCACTATATAGTCTTAACGAACGCAATCTAAACAGACACTTTGGTCCTCAGTTCAATCTGATGAGGACCAAAAAATGGCAAGCCTATTCGATCAAAACCGAAACTACGTTCTTGGCGACCCCGAGCTTGAAATCATCGGCGACCGCTACAAGCTGGCGCAATGGCGTCACAAGGTGGTCGGTCCGGCGTTTTACAAGCTGGGCCGCAAGATCATCTATCGCGGCGCTGATCTGAACGCTTGGGCAGAGCTAAACCGCGTTGATCCCGCAAACGGCGGCCTAGACTGATGGGGCGTCGTTTCAGTTCGCGGCGCGTCAAAACACACCGGCAATACACCTATGAAGAGGCCGGCTATGCGGTTGGACGTTCCAGCCAAACCGTGCGCGGGTGGCGCAAAGAGGGGTTGGTCGTTTTAGACAGTCAAACACCTCACCTCATCGTCGGCGCAGAGCTCAAGGCCTTCCTCGACAAACGCAACAACGAGGCAGTGCTAACCCTTGCTCTGGATCAGTTCCGCTGCATGCGCTGCGGTGGGGCAACGCGGGCCTATGGGGGTATGGCAGACTATGAGGCTTATACACCGGCAAGGGGCGTCCTGAAGGCGCTTTGCGAGGTCTGCGAGGGAGCGTGCTGCAAGTTTGTAAGCAAGAGTCAGTTGGATGATCTGGCCGGAATCCTGAACATCGCTTTGCCCAATGCCAGGGACACCTAAGCGAACCTTTCAAGCCTAACGTAAACCATCATTTTCGACGGGCTGTAAAAACCGTTCGAAATGATGCCCATAAATCAAACCCAAACACACAGAAGAACGGAGG
>JAJFJC010000011.1 GCA_021774385.1 Alphaproteobacteria bacterium | reverse complement strand
CGTCACGGTAAAGGTACCGTGATACGGCTCGACGCCTTCCGGGCCGTGCCTACCCCCGAGATCAACCGTAATCTCGGCGCCTTCGCCTGCAGCATGGGCAGCATCAGCCGCCGCCGCATCCCACATTACGCACATCGCCGTGCCTTGCGCATCATGGCGGACCAGGGCTTCAAGTAATCCCGTCGTATCGCAGGTACCGCCGCAACCGGGATTGTCCTGGGTGTCCGCGATCACAACTGGTTTGCTCGCGGTTTCCGCGATACGCATCGCTTCCGTCACCGCATCATCCGGCTGCATCAGTGGCTCGGCGAAATCATCTTCCTTGCCAATCACGAGCGCCGCCAAGTGGTCCGCCGCCGCATCCGCCGCCGCCTGACTATAGGCATGACAGACCACGGCGGGGCCGCACTCGTGCAGGTCCGAAGGCGGGAAGCCGGCGGCGTAGCACAGATCGAGGATTTCGCCCCCTTCGCCCGCAACCGATGCTTCGACGATACCCTTTGACGGTTCGATCAGGGTGCACTGGAAATTGAGTGGCAGCAGGAACGGAATACGCCGGATGGCGCGGCCGGGCGGCATGCCTTCCCGCAGCACCCGCTCGAGTATCACGGCGGCACGGCTGCCGGTACCCTGCCGGTCGATATGGGGATAGGTCAGGTAGACCGCCATGCCATCGGTTAGTTCGACAATCGCTTCGGTAATATTTGCATGGTAATCGAGGCTGATGACGACGGGAATTTCCGGCCCGACACAAGCGCGCACGCGGCGCAGCACTTCGCCTTCCGCGTCTTCATGGGTCAGTGAACACATCGCCCCATGCAGGTCGAGATAAACCGCGTCCACTGGCATCGCCTGCGACAACATGCCGACAAGCTCGCACACGATGCGCTCGAAACAATCGTCGGTGATGTAGCCGCCGGCGCCGCCCTGACCCCAAATCAACGGTACCAACTCATGGCTCGGATCGACGGTATCGAGAAATCCCGACATGCCGAATGTGGCCCCCTTCGACCGCTCGATGACCTCCTCGCGGCGCGCCAATGGTGGCATTTCGCCTCCGGCCTCGTAATAGGCGTAGTCCGTCCGCATGGGTACGAAGCAGTTCGTTTCGTGGCTATAACCACCAATCGCTATACGGGCCATTTGCACTCACTCCTTTTGGAAAGACTATTCGCCACTCGACGCGCGCCGCCGGTTGGTTTCCTCGGCATCCAGTTCGCCGGCACTCAGGACGACGCCATAGTCTTCGAGCGCGCGCGTTTCGCTCACGATGCCATCCTTGACGTCCTGCAATACGAGTGCTGGGTCCCGCTCCAGCGGATTTCCCCAACCGCCGCCGCCCGGCGCCATCATTTCCAACCGGGACGGCGCAATATGACGCACGCCATAGGCAGGAGGCGTCATCGGGCCGGCGCCTTCGGTTGTGACCGTCATCCGGCCCATCGCGCCGTCAGCGCCACCGTTAATGCCAAACCCGGTCGGCATCGAATAGCCCTCGCCGCGGAAGGCATATTGTACCGGCGCCAGAATATCGACGGCATAGTCGCCACCCGCGCCGCCGCGATACTTGCCGGCCCCCGCCGCGTCGCAGCGCAATTCCTGGCGGACGAAGCGGATCGGGAAAAGCTGCTCGAAGGTTTCCGCATTCGGAATATGCAAGCCGCAGAGGCTGTTGAGCCCCCCTTGCTGCGGGAACCCGTCGCGCCCATCGACGGCACCGCCGCCCGACGAGCCGAACCAGTGATACATCACGAACGTGTTGCCGTCCTCGCCAATGCCCGAGGTAATGGGAAAGGCGTTCTTGCCCCAGCCGGCGCAGCTCCGTGGATTGTCAGCCTGCGCCAGGGCCCGCCACACCGCGTGGATGATCTCGCAGGCGGGGAATACCGTCGACATGGTCACCGGCGCCGGCGGCAATGGGTTCACGATGGTACCTTCCGGCGCGATAATCGTGACGTTCCGATAGGTCCCCTCATTGCGCGGTATCGCTGGGTCGAAATAGGACGATAGCGCCATGTAGACGGACGAGTAGGTGTTGGCGAAGGAGCTGTTCTTGAATCCTTGTATCTGCTCGTGCGAGCCGGTGAAGTCCACCGTCAGCGCATCGCCCTCTACCGTCAGCGTTGCGCAGATCGTGATATCCATCGGCTCGAAACAATCATTGTCGAACCGGTCCTCGCCACGATACGTGCCATCGGGAAGGGCCTCGATCGCGGCGCGGAGCCGTTTGTCGGCGTGCTCTAATATGCCCTTCATATAAGCAAGACCTTCGTCGCGACCGATATCTTGCAAGTGAGTCTCGACCTGTTCCGCACCGATGCGTGTCGCCCCGAGCATCGCGCGCAAGTCACCGTCGAGATAATGCGGCGTACGGCAGTTGAGCAGCAGCAGTTGCCATAGGTCGCTCCGGATATTTCCTGCCTCGACCAGCCGCAACGCCGGTAAGCGGATGCCTTCGTGAAAAATTTCTTTCGCTTCGGGATTATAGGTTCCCGCCGCGCCGCCGCCGATATCCGACTGGTGGGCGCGAATGCATGACAATGCGACAAGCATGCCGTCACAAAAAACAGGCCGTATGATAACCCAGTCGGGAAGATGATTGCCCCCCGCGACATAGGGGTCGCTGAGCAGAAACGCATCGTCGGGACCCAAATCGTCGCCGAAACTTTCCAAAAGAGCCCGGGCGGCAAAGCCCCCGCCGCCGGTGTGAATCGGAATGCCGTCCGCTTGTGCTACGACAATGCCGGTCCGGTCCGTCAGAAAACACGAAAAATCGTGTGCATGGTTGAAAATCGGGCTGCGCGCCGTGCGCGTCATGACCCAGCCCATCTGTTTGGTGATGTGATCCAACCGGTTTTGGATCAGCGCCAAGGTGACGGAGTCGAGCGCCATATCAGTTCTCCCCATCATGAAGCCGGATCATGAAATTATTCGCTTGATCGACGCTCAGAATATCGCCTGAGCCTATCAGAACGGTTGTGGTGTGTTCTTCGATCAAAGCAGGTCCGGAAACCTGGTGCCCCGGCCGCAATTCCTCGCCCAGATAAACGTCGATTCCCGCACGGCCATTTTCCAAAAACACGGGCCGTCGTTCGCTGGGTTTCAGCGGCTGCACCGACGGCTCGACAATCTCCGGTTCGATGTCAGGCAGTATCCCCGAGCCGACCACGCGCATCGCCGTCATCTCGATAATGCCATCGGGTTGTATATGACCAAACAACCGGTCGTACTCAGCTTCGAAGGCGTTTCGGATTTCAGCTTTGTCCATACGATAACCCGACACGGGCACACGAACATCCCAACTCTGTCCGGTATAGCGAAGATCAATTTCCCGAACATGTTCAATGCGAGGCGCGCCACTCGCCTCCAGTTCGATGGTCGCACGGCCCTCAAGTTCACGATAGGTCGCCTCCAACTCCGCCTCGGAAACAACGTCAAATCGGGCATATCGGGTCCGTACGAAATCCAGCCGCAAATTGGTGTGCAACATGCCCAGCGCGCAAAAAACGCCCGACAGCCGCGGAATATAGACGCTTCTACAGCCGAGCATCCGGCCAACCGAAGCCCCATGCATCGGCCCGGCACCGCCCGCCGCAACAAGTGTGAATTCACGTGGGTCGTGGCCACGTTGGATGCTAATTCGTTGCAAGGCATGTAGGAGATGCTGTTCCAAGAGGCGGATTATTCCCGAGGCCGCGGCGTCTAATTCGATACCAAGCGGTTCTGCGACGGCGCTTTCAATCGCGGTTGCCGCCAACTTCTCATCGAGCGTTACGGCGCCGCCCGCATAGGCGCCCGGCTTCAACCTGCCCAGGACGAGCAATGCGTCGGTGACCGTTGGTGCCGTGCCTCCCAAGCCGTAACACGCGGGTCCCGGCCGCGCACCGGCACCCGCCGGCCCGACATACAGCAATCCGGCTTCGTCGACGCCGGCGATCGTGCCGCCGCCCGCGCCAATCGTGTGAATGTCGACGGACGGCAAAGCGAGAGGATAGCCTTCCACCTTGATTTCATCGCTGACCGCGACATCGCCGCGATGCATGAGGATGGCATCACAACTCGTCCCCCCAATTTCCATCGAGATCAAATTGTCCGAGCCAATGGACTGACGATAAAAGGACAACGCGCCGACTCCGGCGGCGGGCCCCGACAACAAGAGCGAGACCGGTCGCGCGATGACCCGCTCCAGGGGAATGACACCGCCATTATTCTGCGTGAGAAGCACCGGGCGCCGAAGACCGAGCGCGCCGAGCCTTTCGTTCAACGCTTGTAGATAGCCAGCCGTCCGAGGTCCAACATAGGCGTTTACCACTGCTGTCGATGTCCGCTCATACTCCCCAATCACCGGCGCGATGTCCGTCGAAGCCGAGATCCATTGCCAGCGATCCTTCAACATGTCGCGGCAGGCTTGCTCATGGCCAGCATTCGCAAATCCGTTGAACAAACAAATCGCGACGGACTCGACGCCTTCTCGTGCAAAGGTTTCGGAAGCGATGGCAACATCATCCGGCTGAAACGGCTCGAACTCGCTGCCATCCGCGTCGATCCGGCCACGCACGGGTAATCTGAGCGCGCGCGGTACCAGCACCGGTGGATTCGGTTCGCGATGCGCCCACACGTCGTCGCGCCAGCCGCGGCGGATTTCGATACTGTCGCGGAACCCTTCTGTCGTCAGCAGCCCGACCTTGGCGCCCTTGCGTTCGATTAGAGTGTTGGTGGCGATCGTCGAACCGTGCACGAACAACTCGCAACGATCGAGGAAATCGGCAACGGTGCCGCCGAAATGCGCCGCCGCCAATTCCAGCGCCGCGATAACGCCTTCGGCGGGGTCCGTTGGCACGGAAGGTGTTTTAAACACTGACGTTGCGCCAACCTCATCGATGATCACAAGGTCGGTAAATGTACCCCCGACATCGACGCCAATGCGCCAACCGCTTTCGTCCGTACTTGCCACTTCGTCACCCTTGCTTTCTCGAAATCCCCCTCACCCCGGCCTTTTCCAATTAGTGAGAAAGTTGCGAAACATTCCTAGCGAAACCATTTCACCCCCATCCTAGCCTTCCCCCACAAGGGGGGAAGGAATAACCATCGTTATCAAACTTTTATCCCCTCCCTCTCGATGGGGGAGGGCTAGGGTGGGGGTGGACGGTAGTGACATTCGCAATTTCACAAAGTTCTCATTAGGTGGAGAGGAGTAATTTCAGTCTAGTCGTCCACTTAATATTCTTCCAACAGCGACCCGAACCCAGCGATGCGGTCGTCGATGCCATTCTGCCGCATCGCGTACCAATAGGTTGCGGTGTTGATGGCCAGTACCGGCTTATCCAGCCAAAACTCCGCCATTGGCGCGAGGTCTGCAAAGGCGAGGTTGGTACCAACTTGGAGGATCGCCTCGACCTGAGGGTCATTCAATTCCTCTACCGCATCCCGCATCTGCGCCGCCGTCACGTGCGCGATCGCGGTCGGGCTTTCACATTTGAAGCCTTTGATCGCCATCACCTCGAACCCCGTTTCCTTGAAGAACTTCACCACCTCCGCGTCCCCGACTGGCATATAGGGCGTCATCACGGCGATACGCTTGATGTCGCCGTACTGGCGCAGCGCCGCTTGCGACGCGTCCGACCCCATCGTCACCGACATGCCGGCACGCTCCTCCAGCTTCGCCTTCAATTCAATTGAACCGGCAAGTCCGCCCCAGAAGGTTTCCGACGACATGCCCATGACGACATGGCCCGGCCGCGCCGTCATCACCCGGTCGACGGCCTGCATCAGCTCGGCGCGGATGCGCTGCATCAACAGTTCGAAATCCGCATCCCCGCCAAGCGGGTCGTCGGGAATGTGAATACGGGAGAAGTGACTGGTGACGCCATGCGGACTCATGGCGTCGAATTCCGGTTGTACAATGGTATTGGTGGACGGCGCGATCACGCCGAATTTCATGCGGTACCCCAGCCTATCAACCACAGCCGTGCCTCCCGTCGTTTGAATTACGGCGTGATCACGCCCTTGCCGGTAGCTTGCTGGTCGAACAGGGTATAGGCTTCTTCCGCCTGATCCAGTGTCCAGCGGTCGGTGAACAATTTACCCACATCGATCTTGCGGTCCGCAACGAACTCCGCGCAATCCGACTGGCCGTTCTTGGAAAAAGTCCAGGACCCAACCAACGTAATTTGCCGTCGTAACAGATCCATACTGACGTCCAAAGTCACGTCGCCGCGTTCGCCAACAAAACACGCGGTCCCCCAGGACCGGGCCGCCTGTACCGCTGCCCTACGCGCCTGCGGCGCGGAGGAACAATCGAGCGTCTTATGCGCACCTTCGCCATGCGTGAGATCGCGGATCGCCTCGACCGGATCATTTGAGTCCGGCCCAATCACCTCATGGGCACCGAATTGCTTCGCCAACTCGCGGCGCTCCGGCGAGATATCGAGTGCGATCACGCGCGCGCCCATCGCGACCGCAAGCTGCGTCGCCGAGAGCCCAACCGGACCCTGCCCAAAAATCGCGATAGTCTCGTCGCCATGCAGCGATAGACGGCGCAGCGCGCCATAGGCCGTCCCGGTACCGCACGAGATTGCCGCGCCAACCTCGAAAGAGAGCTCGTCCGGTAGCGGCACCAGGGTACTGACCGGCACCTTCATATATTTGGCGTGTGCGCCATGCCCGCCCGATCCGAAAACCGTCGCCCCATCAAGGCACATCTGTGCCCAGCCGGCCGAGCAGTGCTTGCAGGTTCCGCAACCTTCGTAATGATGGTCCATGACACGTTGGCCGACCCGCGCCTCATGTTCAGCGACACCGGAGCCGACCGCCGCCACGACACCGCAAGGTTCGTGCCCCGCGATGACCGGTTCGGTACTGCGCTTGACGCCACCGGCCGCTGCGCCCGGATCGCCGGTCCGGCGGTATTGATGCAGGTCGCTGCCGCACATGCCCGACGCCTTGATCTCAAGGACGACCTCGCGCGGCCCCGGTTCCGGATCCGGAAACTCCCGTATTTCCAGTTTACGATCGCCTAAAAATACTACGCCTTGCATGACGCGCGCCTCCCTACCTTGGTTTTCTTCGTTGCCGTAAGCTTACCCCATACGCGCCGCCGCGCCAGCCCATGTTGCGCGGCTACTCGCGACGTTGTAGACGCAAGAGCGCCAACGCGAGGGAGACCGCCCGTGCCACGCCATCCAATGTACGACGAAGACACCGAAACGATCCGCGATCAACTGCGCCGCTTCGTCGCCGAGGAAATCGAACCCCATGGCGAGGCCTGGGAGGAAGCAGGCGAATTCCCCTTGGACCTACACCGCAAGGCAGGCGCGGCCGGACTGCTCGGCCTCGGTTTTGAGGAGGAATTCGGTGGATCGGGCGGCGGCATTCTTTACTACTGCATGGCGCGTGAAGAAATGGCGCGCAGCGGTTTCGCCGGCGTTCGCGTAAACCTAATGGTACATGGCATTGGGTTGCCGCCGGTGCTGGCGCTCGGGTCGGAGGAGATGAAGGAACGAGTCGCGCCCGCGGTATTGTCTGGCGGCAAGCTGATCTGTCTTGCCATTTCCGAACCCGAAGCCGGTTCCGACGTCGCCAACATCAAGACCACGGCACAACGTGACGGCAACCATTATGTCGTCAACGGGCAGAAGATGTTCATCTCCAACGGCATGCGCGCCGACTACTTCACCGTCGCCGTACGCACCGGTGGGGTCGGGATGGAGGGTCTCTCGTTGTTGCTCGTTGAAAAAGGCACCGAGGGCTTCAGCCAGACACCGCTGAAGAAGTCCGGTTGGTGGACCTCCGACACCGCGGCGCTCTATTTCGACGATTGCCGCGTCCCGGCGGCGAATTTGATCGGG
>JAJFJC010000002.1 GCA_021774385.1 Alphaproteobacteria bacterium | reverse complement strand
GGGGGCGACCGCGCAGCGCGGGCGCAGATCGAAATGATGTTGGGGCAACTGGCGCCCGACGCAGTGCTTATCACCGTGATTGATGGGCACCCGACGACCTTGTCGTGGCTCGGCGCCGTCGGAACGCAGAAGGTGACGGCGCTCGGCGTCGACCGGTTCGGTCAGTCGGCGGATATCGACGATTTGTATCGTACCGTTGGAATTGACGAAGATTCGATTCTCGACGCCGCCGCGTCGGCTTGCCTCACGCGCCTCGGCTGACCGTCTCAAGACGGCTGCTGCGCAGCTCGTCGAGCGCGTGGCGCACGACTTGCCAGGACGATGTCAGCGCCAAACCCGCCATGATGGCCGCGACGATAATGTCCGGCCATCCGGTTTGGGTTGCGAAGACACTGGCCGCCGCGATCATCACCGCGACATTGCCGATGGCGTCATTGCGGCTGCATAGCCAGACCGAACGCATATTACTGTCGCCTTCTCGGAAGCCGATCAGGAGCAAGGCGCAAACGACATTGGCGATCAGCGCCGCGAAACCGACCGAGCCCATGATTTCGAAACCGGGCAACGTCCCGTTGATCGATTGCCAGGCCGCCGCCGCGAGGACAAACACGCCGAACAATCCCATCGAAATACCTTTGAGCAAGGCTGCACCCGCGCGCCAGCGGATCGGCATCGTGAGTACGAACAAGGTTATGGCGTAGGTTGCCGCGTCGCCCAGGAAGTCGAGTGCATCGGCCTGCAAGGCAACCGAATTCGCCGCGAGGCCGGCAAAAATTTCAACCGCAAACATCACGGCATTAATGATCAGCACGACGATCAGGATACGCCGAAGCCGCGCCGTGGTTGGAGCATCGTGATGATGGCAATGGCCACTCATGACCCCCGTCTAACACAAAAAGTTAAAGATATACTATTGCGTTACGACGGTATCCTGGACGGGGCGACTTATCCGGTGAAGTATTCCGGGAAGGCGCGGCGTAGATTGGCTTCCACCCGGGCTCGGACCGATTGACCAGGTGTCGGTTTGACGAAGGCTTGGCCGGTGACCTGTTCGTAGAGACGGATATACTTGTCGCTGAAATCGAACAGGGTTTCCGGCGGAATGTTCGGCAGGGGATCCTTGTAGGGGTCGCAGCGCTCATTGATCCAAAGCCGCAGAAACTCCTTGTCCAAGTTCTCCGGTTCCGCGCCTTCCGCGAGCCGCCCCTCGTAGCTCTCGGCGACCCAAAAGCGGCTCGAATCGGGCGTGTGAACTTCATCGGCGAGAGTGATAGTACCGGCTTCATCGACGCCGAATTCATATTTTGTATCGACGAGAATCAGACCGTTGTCGGCGGCGATTTCCTGACCGCGTTTGAAGAGCGCGAAGCTGGTATCCGCAAGTTCGTCCCACTGCGCTTGGGTGATCGCACCGCTTGTGACCAGAGCCTGCGCCGTCGTGGGTTCGTCATGGGCGTCGGCTGCCGCCTTCGTCGTCGGGGTGATAATCGTTTCCGGTAGTTTCTGGCTCTTGACCAGCCCATCGGGAAACGCGTGTCCGTATAGCGAGCGCTCGCCGCGCTCGTACATCGGCCAGATGCTCGTGCTCGTCGAGCCCGTCATATAGGACCGGACGACCATCTCCACCGGCAGCATGGTCAGCCTGCGGCCGACGATGACATTCGGGTCCGGATAGTCGAGAACATGATTGGGGCAAAGGTCGGCGGTTTTTTCGAACCAGAACCGCGCGGTTTGGTTTAGCACCTGACCCTTGTACGGCACCGCCGCCAAGACGAGGTCGAAGGCGGACTGCCGGTCGGTCGCGATCATGACTCGCTGCTCGTTCGGCAGATCATAGGAATCGCGAACCTTGCCGCGTTGAAAATTAGGTAGTTCGGGAAATTCGGCGTCGGTCAGACAGGCGGCCAAGATGTCGGCGGAGTTCATGATGATCGGTCTTTCTCTTACGCCGCCGTTAAATCAAGACGCGGCCGATCGCCCTCGACAATCAACCGCCATAGCTCGCGGTCTTGGCTGCGGTCGTAATCGCCGTGAGCACGGTGCATTGTCGCCCGGTTATCGAAGATCAACAGGTCGCCCTTGCGCCATTCATGCTGGTAGGTTATTTCGGGCCGGATCATCCGGACCAGCAAGTCGGTCATATAGGTCTTGCTGTCTTCTGGAGTCATCCCCTCGATGCAGTGCGCCTTAGTAATGTGGAAGTAGACCGCGTTCGACCCGTGCTCCGGATGGGTGCGGACCATGGGATGGTATACAGGAACATCGTATTTCTCGCGATCCTCCGACCTGACGTCGGTGCGATGATCGTCGATCCCATTGCGCGTGCGCAATGTTGCGAGATACTGGCGTTCCGCTTCCGGCAAGGCGGCATAAGCGGCGCGCATGCTGGCGATACTGGTGTCGCCGCCGCGCGCGACTTTCAGGCCATGGAGCATTGTCGCTTTCGGGGGCCGTTCCCGGTTGGTGTGGTCGGTATGCCACATCGAAGCGGGTTCCTGTCCGTCGCGGTGCCGGATGACGCCGATATCCGGATGGTCCGGCATGTTGTACTGCGAATAATGCTGACGCATGACCGGACCGAAGACGCTCGCCGCGACGAGATACTCTGGCGGAGTAAAATGTTGGTCACGGACCACCAAGGCTAAATGTTCCGAAAGGGCCGCACTTAATTCTGCATTCGTTTCGGCATCTACCGGTTTGTGCAGATCAAGTCCGGCGACTTCGGCACCGATCAAGGGGTGTAGCGGTGTGAGAGTAAGGCGTGTCATACGATCCAGAGGTGGCTTTGTAAAAAATTGGAAGATACAGCGCTGATTTTATCCGAATAAGGGCCGTTTAGGAAAGTTCGATGCGGATCGCATAAATGCAATTTTAAATTCGCTGATCTGCATCAATGTTCTCCTTTGGATATTCCACTACTTTATCGTGAGTTTACTTGCCTTCGTCTCTTCTTACGCAAACCGGATTGAATGAGGGGTAAATATGCACGTTGGATTTTTTACCACTTTTTTGTCGGCGGCATTTGCCACCGTGATCGTTATAAGCCCGGCAAATGCCACTATATTCTTCGATTGGAAATGTACCGCTCAGAACAGCGATGGGAACTGCGCCACCGAGCCCGGTCTAAACCTGACATTCGGATTCAAGGACTTCGTTGTCACGCCCAACAACACGTTTACCGGCGCCGATATCGGTCTCGACAGCTTGTCCTTCACCAGCACGATCGGCGATGGCTTTACGATTGGACTCGCTGATTGGGTAATCGATAGGGGCAATTTCAAGGTGACGTTTAACGCTGATGCGACGGAGGTCAAAGGACTTGAGGATGCGGGCGCCGATACATTGCTGTTCGTCGGTAATTTTAGTCCGGCGCCTGGCTTAATCCGCTTCCGGGAAGGCAATGGTGAGTTGGACTTAAACGGAAATATTCGCGACTACGCAATTAATCGACGTCAAGACAACGGGCCGTCCTTTGCTTTCGACTTTACCGAAGTGCCCGGAAAATTCGTGCGTCGGGCTGATTTCAAGCCCGTACCGGAACCCGAAACCTTCTCCCTCCTTGGCGTCGCGCTCGGCGGTTTTTTCGCCTTTCGCCGCAGACGAAACGCCGCCGTTTCGAGGTAAAACAGTTAGGCTTTTAGAACTGAACCCGTTGCGTCAACGCACCGTCGACGACCAGATTCGATCCCGTGATGAACCCGGCGGCGGGGCTTGCCAGGAAGGCGACGGCGTTGGCGACATCCTGCGGCGTGCCCATGCGGCCAGTTGGATTTTTCGCCAGGGCGGCCTCATAGACTTCTGGCATTTCTTGGCGCCGTTGGTCCCAGACACCGCCCTCGAAGAAGATCGTGCCGGGCGACACCGTGTTGGCGCGAATGCCCTGTCCCGCGACCGTGCTGCTCAGTGCCGACATATAGGCGATGACGGCGGCCTTGATGGCGTTATAGGCGCGCACGCCGAAAAAATTTTCCAGCGCCGCGGTACTGGCGATGGCGATGATCGATCCGTCGTCGGAATTTTCCAGAAACGGCAATGCCGATTCAACCGCCCTGACGGTGCCGAGCACATCGGTCTCGAGACCCGCGCGCCAGGCATCTTCGTCCGGTGTGCCGGCGAGGGCGCTGACATTCGCCACCAGGATATCGAGCCCGCCGAGATCATTCGCCGCTTCGCCGATCCAGGCGCGGAAACTCTCGCTACTGGTGACATCGGCGGAGGCGCCATGGGCCTTGACGCCTTTTTTGGCGAGCGCCGCGACGGTCCGGTCGACCAACGCGCCGTCACGAGCACAGATCGCGATGTCGCAGCCTTCGCCGGCAAGTGTCTCGGCGATCGCCAGGCCGATGCCCTTGGTGCCGCCGGTGACGATCGCTTTCTTGCCTTTCAGTCCCAGATCCATTCGCGTTTCCCTATTCCAGCGCCGTCGCCAAATCCTCTTCCGAGGGCGCGAACCAATATGATCCAGTTACCGCCGCGCTGAACTCGGTTACCCGGTCGCGCAGGCCGTCGCCGCTGACTCCGTACATGCGCTGTAGCTGTACCTCGAAGCGGGCGATATCGCGGGCGAAGGACAGAAAATAGAGTCCTTTTGCCCCAACCGTACCGTACGGGAAACTCCGCCGGTAAATCTTCATCGCCACGCCGTCGATTTTCACGTCGGTTCGCGAGACATGTGAGTCGGCTGGCATTGCATCGCCTTCCAATTCGATCGAGTCGGCCTTGGTGCGTCCGATCACGCCTTCCTGTTCGGACACGTCCAAGGCATTGAACGAGTCGAGATCGTGAATCCATTGCTGGCTCAGGACATAGGCGCCGCCGGCACCGGCGCCCTCGGTAATGAGTGCCGCCTCCTGGCGAGCATCGCCTTTCGGGTTGGCCGAGCCGTCGATGAAGCCGGTCAGGTCGCGGCTGTCATGATAGACGAACCCACGCAGGTCGAGCGCGGGCGTCGCTACCGGCGCCATGGCCCGGCCGACGGCAAGCGCGGCATCGAACACATCGTCATGTGCCGCGCCATGCAGCCAAAACAGTACGTCGCGTTGCGTCGTCGGCGCGACGGGTCCGGGTGCCGCGCCAATTTGTTCGAATGGCCGAAGCCCCTCGGGAGGTGTGCCGCCGAGAGATTGCCAGGCCGGGCCAGAGAACGCGGTCACGATTTGTGTACCCGATACCGCCGCGGCGTCGATTCTGGCCTGGCGGAGGGCAGCCGCGAGCGCGTCGCTATTCGCGACGCTGAATTCAAGGGCGTAATGGGCCGCGGAACCTTCCGAGAAGATGCCTATCTGTGCTGTCGCCATGTATCGATCACCTATGTTCGACGGGTATGTTGATTTTGGGTACCTCTATCACCGCCGCGTGATTTGTGCAAAATCGCGGAGGAAGAAGAAACGATAGAGGAGGAGCCCACATGACAACGCGTGATGAATTGCGGCAGGCTGGTGCGGCGATGCGCGAAAAGCTCGGATTTCCCGCCAACAGCCCGGCGACCGAACTCGCGCCCGGGCTCGACCGTTTGGCGGAGGAGGCCGTGTGGGGATCGATCTGGGCGCGGCCTGGATTGGCGCTGGAAGATCGCATGCTGGCGACCTTATCGGCATTAACCTCGCAACAGCGGTTGCCCCAATTGCGCCGTTATATCGGCGCGGCTCTGCATATCGGTGTGCCGCCCCGCACGATCCAGGAGGTGTTTGTCCATTGCGGCCTGTATTCTGGATTCCCGACGATCCTGAATTCGGTCGCCCTCGCCAACGAGGTGTTTGCGGAGAAAGATATCACGGTGCCGGATACCAAAATGCCGGACCTCGACGCCGATGCCCTGATGACATTGGGGCGGGAAACGATGTTTAAACTGCATGGCGACCGGGCCGAGAAAGGCTACGCCGCACCGGACAACGACACGACGGCGGGCATGTATCCAACCGCGATTGCCTATGGTTATGGCGATATTTGGGGCCGGCCTGATCTCGATCATCGCCAACGCAGTGTCTGTGCCGTGGCGGCGTTCACCTCGATCGATCATTTGCCGCAAGTCGCTAAGTTCGCGCAATCGGCGCTCAATACCGGTTTGACGCGCGTGGAGATTATCGAAGCGATTATGCAAACTGGCCCCTATACTGGGTTTCCGCGCGCGCTCAATGCGCTTTCAGCGGTCGGGGGTTTGCTCGGCTGAAGCACTTGAAAATTATACCAATCATCAATCGAGGGCCGAAATGTTCTACGACGATCCGAAAAAACACAATTTGAAGCATAATCCATTCAAGGCTCTCGTGGGGCCGCGACCGATCGCATGGGTCAGCAGTATGGATCTCGACGGGGTTTTGAACCTCGCGCCATACAGTTTCTTCAATGCGATAGCCGATCAACCACCGACCATCGTGTTTGCCCCGAACGGGCCTCGGCCCGGCGGCGGCGCGAAGGATACGCTAGCCAACATCGAGAAGACCAATGAGTTCGTCGTCAATTTGTGCAGCTATGAACTGCGCGACGAAATGAACAAAAGCTCCGCGCATGTCGGCCCGGAGGTCGACGAGTTCGAACTTGCGGGCCTGACGCCGGCGCCCTCCGTTCATGTAAAAACGCCGCGCGTCGAGGAGGCTCCCGCCAGCCTCGAATGCCGGTTCGTGACACGTCTGCGGTTGCCGAGCACCAATCCTAAAATTGAGAACAATATGGTGATCGGTCAGGTGGTGGGCATTCATATCGCCGATCGGATTATCGATGATGGTATGATTGATGTGGCCGCCTATCACCCCTTGGCGCGGCTTGGTTATATGGATTATGCGGCGGTCGATAGCACGTTCGAGATGTTGCGGCCGGATTGATCTTTCCGGGTATTGATCAGGTCTCTCCTTGCTCCTCGGCCCGTGCTTCGAGGACCGCTTGGTTGTATGTCGTTACCACGTCGAGTTGATGGACGAAGCCGACGACGATCATACTGTCCGTATCATGCACAACGGCGATGTGCTCTTCATCAACGGCATCCATGACCGACATGGCCTTGTCCAGAGTATCCTTGGGTGCCAACACCGGGGGATTGCGGCGCGCGACGTCCTCGGCATTGATTACCGCGTCCAGCTCAGTGTCGAACGCGGTGTCGGATAGGTCGGCAAGTGTGACGGTGCCGTGCAGACGGCCGTCGTCGTCGACGACGAAAATTTCGCCATATCGTGATTTCTGGAGGGCGTCGCGAACTTCAATCATTAACGCTGCTGGTGCGACGGCGTCGTAGTCCGTTTTCATGACGGTATCGACCTGGATCGATCGTAACAGATTTTGCGAGCGGCCCCCTTTAAGGTCCAAGCCGCGCCGCGCCAGTTGCCAGGTGAAGAAGGAATCACCGAAGACTTGCTGGGTCACCGAGGAGGCTGCGACCGTACCGATCATGACGGCAACCGTGATGGCATAGTCACCGGTCAATTCGAAGACGACAAGTATCGTCGAAATCGGTGCACCGAGCACCGCGCCGGCGACCGCACCCATGCCGACGATGGTATATGCGCCATAGCCCGAGGAGAGGTCTGGAAATGCGTGCGTCGCAATGATGCCAAAGGTGCCGCCCAACATGGCGCCGAGAAACAGGCTTGGCGAAAAGACCCCGGCGCCGAAGCCAAAGCCGAGACTGATTACCGTCGCGGCGGTCTTCGCGACGAGTAATGATATCAACAGCCAGAGCTCGAATTGTTCATGCAATGCATGATTGGTCGCCTCATATCCGACGCCAAGAACATGTGGAAAGGCGATCGCGATGATGCCGACCAGCAACCCACCGCACGCGGGCCGTGTCCACAAAGGTATGGGCAGGCGTTGAACCGTACTTTGCGTAAAGGCAACAGAATGCATGAAGACGATTGCCATGACCGCGCTGACCAAGCCGAGCAAGGCAAAAGCGGGAAACTCAAGAAAGGAAACGATTTGATTTGGCGGCAAGATAAAAGCCGGAAAGTCACCGAAATAAGCGCGGCTAACTATCGTGCCGGCGACAGAGGCAATGACGATTGGCGCAAAGGCTTTCAGCGAGTAATGACCAATTACAACCTCCAGCGCGAAAAATACGCCGGCAATTGGCGCGTTGAAGGAAGCCGCGACGGCTGCCGCGACACCACAGCCAAGAAGTAGCCGGGCGAGAGAACGGCCAAGCTTTAATTTTTCCGCAACGAGCGCGCTGAGGGTGGCGCCAAGATGGACGACGGGGCCTTCCCGCCCCGTCGATGCGCCGGTACCCAGCGAAACCGCACTCGCGACGGCGGATACGAGCCCTGTCCGGAAGCTCATTTTTCCTTCGCGCAATGTGGAAGCTTCGATTACTTCAGCGACGCTCTGAAGTCGGCGGCTCGGCAGCAAGAATTGGACGAGTAGACCTACGAAAAGCCCGCCCGCGACCGTGGATAAAAGAATGTGCCACCAGGGCAGTATCGCGGCCAGCGAATAGACCGACTCGGATCCGAAGCCAAGGGCAACCGTTTGGGCGAGGGCAATTCCTTCGCGAAATCCGATCGCGCACGCACCGCCCAACAGTCCAACCAAGGCGGAAAGTATCGTGAGAATGACCTGCTCGCTTTTAACGAGTCGGCCAAGCCGCCGCAGAATTTGCTCGGGAGCGTAAAAACGCACGTTTGCGCCAGATTTTTTCAATTTCGGTGTTTGGACACTACACCAAAGACAAAGAGTTTCAGTAAGACCTCCTGCTGTCCGACAGGACTAATCAGATGTGGCGGCCGCCAGTTCTTGTTCCGTTGCGATGCGGTTACGGCCCGCATTTTTGGCAAAATACAGGCTTTCGTCCGCGCGTTGAATCAGATCGACGACCGGCTCGCCTGGCTTGAATTTCGAAATTCCGATCGACATCGTAATGTTGCCGAAATCCTCCCCGGTCGATCTTTTTCTTATTCGTTTCGATGCCACGGTCATGCGCACCGATTCCGCGATCTCCTGCGCCTTGTCGAGGTCTGATTGTGGAACGATGATCGCGAATTCTTCCCCGCCATAACGCGCGGCGATCGCGCCATCTTTCGCTGAGTCCTTCAATATCATCCCCACGAGCTTGAGGACTTGGTCGCCAACTTGATGTCCGTAATTGTCATTGAATTTTTTGAAATGGTCGATATCCCCCAGAAGGAGACAAAGTTCGCTTCCGGTTTCCATTGCATTGGTCGCTTCTTGCCGTAGGGATGTATCGAAGAATTTCCGGTTTGCGATGCCAGTTAACCCGTCCGTCATTGCTTCCTTTTGCACGCTTTCCAGGTGCTCGCGAAGGGATTGAATTTCCTTTGACGATTCCTCGAGCCGCCCTTTTAACAGTGAATTTTGAGCGGTCATCCCCTTGGTATCCGACACGAGTGTTTCCACGGCTCGGCGCAAACTTTCAAGATTTTCCGCGTTCGCCATCGCACCGAGATTGGATTCCAACGATTCGCCATATGAAACGGCGCCATCGTTTGCTTCGCTCACGAAGCCGAGGACGGTGTTTACCGACTCTTCGATTTTCAAGCTTGTCTCGTGCACCGTATCGCTTGTATCCGCGGTCCGGACATGCTGCTGCGCGACGGCTAGATTTTGATCTTGTGTAAAAGGTTGGTTGTTTGTGATCAGTAGGTCGAGCGCTTCATTCAATTCCGTATCGCGGCCGCTGGCGTAGGTGTACCAAACTTCGAAATTTGCCGGCGTTGCTGGAATCTCGTATCGAAGCATGAGTTGGAGCGCTGTATCGGCATATTCTTTTGCCTGAGAAGGACCGTCGACATGTTCCATATTCGAAACCGTTCAAGTAAAATGCAAAGCTTACAAAGCACTAAGGTACGCAGACTGATTCAGCGCTTCAACTAGATAATTGCCACCATATCCTTGGAATTCGCTATGTCACAGCAATTTTCGATCGTATGGCGATTATCCGTCCCGCTTGCTCCGGTAATGGCAACGCTGCATGACGTTCACGTAATAGTGCAATGCGTTGTTGCAAATCATCGCGCAGGGGCGCGACACGCCGCGTGTCCAAATTGATATGCACTGTCATTAGTTCATTCGTCGCCGCAAGATAACCTTTTTCGGCATGGTACATGCGGTGAAAATAATGCAGACGTTTGCCATCCGCGTTAAGGAGCTGAGTCGAAAATCGAAGCCGGTCGCCTTCTAGAACCTCGCCGAGGTAGCAAACGTTCATATCGACGACGAAAGTCGTGCAGTTCGTTTCTTTTTTGTAGTCACGATCGAGGCCGATATGGTCCAGAAAGGCGTCGGTCGCCAAGTCGAACGCTAGAACATAATAGGCGACATTCATATGCCCGTTATAATCGATCCATTCCGGACGCACGACGTCTTCGTGAAGATACAATGGGGTATTTTCGGTCATGGCACGGACCCTAATTCGACGCTATCCCCTTGGCAACCCGAGTACTGGCGCCATAGGCGTTAAAGCAATCTCACTAAACGGAAAAATACTTTGCGTCTTTATGCAGGATTACAATAGCGCTGGTCGACTGCTCGGGGTGAAGTTGGAATTCATCGGATAGTTCGATCCCGATTCGATCGGCGCCGAGCAAATCCAAGATCATCGACTGGTCTTCCACCTTGGGGCATGCGGGGTAGCCGAACGAATAGCGGCTACCGCGGTATTCCTGCTGCAAGAGTTTTTCCAGGTCGCGGGATTCCTCGGCGGTAAAGCCTAGTTCGGCGCGAATACGCTTATGGGTGTATTCGGCCATCGCTTCGGCCATTTCGACACCAAGACCATGCAGATAGAGGTAGTCCTGATAACGATCTTCGCCAAACCATTCGCGCGCGGTGTCCGAGGCATGTTGGCCCATGGTCACGACTTGAAGTGCGATGACGTCGCGCCGGTCGGGGCCAAGAGACGCATCAAGGACGTAATCGGCGATGCATTTCCCGTCACCGTCGGCTTGACGAGGTAACGGAAACCGCGCGACTTCAGTCTTGCCGTCTTCATCATAAAGGACGAGATCGTCGGCATCCCCGGCTGCCTTCCAATAACCGTATGCGGCCTGCGGAATTAGAATGTCCTGCTGAATCGAAATATCGACCATACGTTTCAGAATTGGTCTTAACTCGCCTTTTGACCATTCCATGTATTCATCGAGGCTTCGGCCATCCTTGCGAAAGCCCCATTGAAATTGATAGAGCATGCGTTCGTTCAAATACGGCAACAGTGCGCGGACCGGGGCCCGGGCAATTATTCGGGGACCCCAAAATGGCGGTGCCGGCGGTGCTTCCGCCGATTGGAAAGAGCGCCTTTTCTCGGTTGACAGATTGGCGTTAGGCGCCACGGTCGTTTTTGCCCGCCCGAGCGCCTTCTTTTTGTTCGTCGGCCGATTCGCCCGCTTATTCGAAACCGTTTTCAAATGACCGTCAAATTTGTCGTTAACGACTTTATCCATGAGCCCAAGGCCGTCAAAGGCATCGCGGGCGTACGCAACCCGGCCGCACGCGTACGCCTGTACGCAATCTTCTTCCACGTATGCCCGTGTCAGTGCGGCGCCGCCGAGAATTACCGGTATTTTAAGTCCCGCGCGGCTCATTTCGTTTAAGTTTTCTCTCATGACGACGGTCGATTTAACAAGCAGGCCGGAAAGACCGATAGCTTGCGCGGCATGTTCGTCGACAGCCGACAGAATGTCATTTATCGGCTGTTTGATGCCAAGGTTGACAACATTGTAGCCATTGTTGGTGAGAATAATGTCAACGAGATTCTTACCAATATCGTGAACGTCACCCTTAACCGTGGCCAACACAATGGTGCCTTTGTGCTGTCCTTCTAGACG
This sequence comes from Alphaproteobacteria bacterium, assembly GCA_021774385.1. Taxonomy (GTDB): domain Bacteria; phylum Pseudomonadota; class Alphaproteobacteria; order UBA8366. Next base: position 40,376 of record JAJFJC010000002.1, on the reverse strand, counting down.
TTCCATGTGCGGTTCGAGAAACGCGACGGCGGCTTTCATGGTTTCGGCGGATTTCAGGACGAAGGGCAATTGCATTTTCCCGGCGCCAAACAGTTCTCCGACGACTTTCATGCCGTCAAGTAAGAATGTGTTTATGATATCGAGAGGTGGATGCGCGGCCATGGCTTCGTCGAGGTCTTCTTCGAGACCCTGCTTGTCTCCATCGATAATTCGTTGCGACAGCCGTTCCTCGACCTTCTCAGGGCGTGATTTTTCCACATCTTTTTTCGCGGATCGCCCTTCGAATAGACCCAAAAACTCTGTAAGTGGATCATATTCGTCCCCGCGCCTGTCGAAAATCAGGTCTTCCGCGATTTTAACTTCCTGTTCGGGGATTGCATGCAGCGGCATGATTTTGCTGACATGCAGGATCGCGCCCGTCATGCCGCGCCGCACCGCATGATCAAGGAAGACCGAGTTCAAAACATGTCGTGCCGCGGCATTCAAGCCAAAGGAAATGTTCGACAATCCGAGGATAATCTGACATTCGGGCATCTCCTTGGCGATCAACTCGATCGCATCGAGTGTATGGACGCCGAGTAATCGATCGTCGGCGTTTCCCGTGCAGATCGTGAATGTTAGCGGATCGAACAGCAAGTCGGAGGGGTGCAGACCATGCTGCTCCACGGCAAATTCATAAAGCCGCTTTGCAATACGCAACTTATCTTCCGCCGTTTTTGCCATGCCGTCTTCGTCGATTGTTAGCGCGATGACGCCGGCGCCAAAGGTTCGTGCAAGCTGCAGGCGTTTGTCCGCCGCTTCTTCGCCATCCTCAAAGTTGATCGAATTGATCAACGGCTTGCCGCCATAAAGCCGCATTGCGGATTCGAGTACGGGAAGTTCGGTCGAATCAATTACCAGAGGCGCGTTAACGGCGCCTCGCATCCGTGTGACGACTTCACCCATTTCGAATATTTCGTCGCGACCGACGAAAGCCGTACACACATCAATCGCGTGGCTGCCCTCGCGGACCTGATCGCGGCCCATTTCAACGCAGGCATCCCAATCTTCTGCTTCCTGCAACTCGCGGAATTTCTTGCTGCCGTTTGCGTTGCAGCGCTCGCCGATTGAGAGAAAGGCGTTTTCCTGACGATAGGGAATGGCGCCATAGGCGGACGCGATAGCCGGGGTCCACCGCACCGTCCGCTTTTTTGGAACCGGTCGATAGCCATCCTCCGCCAGGGCACGAAGCATTTTGTCCACCGCTTGGATATGTGGGATGTCGGTGCCACAACAGCCGCCGATGAGATTGACGCCGTCCTCGCCAACGAATCGCCGCAGCCAGTCCGCCATCTCTGGCCCACTCAAGGGATAATACGGTGCCCCATCCACCAATTCGGGTAATCCCGCATTTGGCTGAAGCGAGATGGGATTAGGCCAGTTTTCGCCGAGCCATTTGACGTGTTCCGCCATTTCTTGTGGGCCGGTCGCACAATTGAGCCCAAGCATGTCAACGCCGAGCGCATGAACGACGGTGGCGGCGGCGGCGATATCCGCGCCTACGAGCAAGGTTCCAGTGGTCTCCACCGTGACTTGCACGATAATCGGTAGTTCGATTGTCGCGTCGAACCTTGCTCTTTTTGCTCCGTTGACCGCCGCTTTTATTTGCAGGGTATCTTGACAGGTTTCGATCAGAATGGCGTCGACGCCGCCGGCTATCAGCCCAACCGACTGGACATGATATGCTTCTTCAAGACTGTCATAGTCGATATGTCCCAAGCTCGGGAGCCGTGTCCCGGGGCCAATGGACCCCAAGACAAAACGTTCCCGGCCGTCCTTGGCCATACTGTCGATGGCGGTTCGCGCCAACTCGCCGGCGATACGGTTGATGTCGTGCGCTTGATCGGCGAGATCAAACTCGCCCAATGTGATGGGTGATCCGCCAAAGCTGTTGGTCTGAACGATGTCCGCCCCAGCGGCAATATATCCTTTGTGAATTTCAAGGACGATATCGGGCCGCGACAGGTTCAACACTTCCGTGCAATTTTCCGCGCCACGATAATCGGTTTCGATATCGAGATCGATTGCTTGCACGCGACTGCCCATGCCGCCGTCGCAGAGCAAGACGCGCTCCTGCAAGGCATCAAGAAAGCGACTCATCGATCAGGCTGCCGCAACAAGCGGCCGACACCCGAGCCGCCAACAGATTGCATAGGTCAGTTCGGCCCGGTTGAGCGTATAGAAATGAAACTGCTGAATACCTTCCGCTTGCAACGCGCGGCACTGATCGACGGCGACGGAAGCGGCGACAAGTTTGCGTGTCTCCGGATCGTCGTCGAGACCATCGAACAGCCGTGCCATCCAATCCGGTACCGATGCGCCACATCGCGCGCTGAACTCTATGACCTTGGCGAAGTTCGTTACGGGCAGAATTCCGGGAATTATTGGAATATCAATTCCCGCGGCGTCGATCCTGTCGCGAAACTTGAGAAAATCTTCTGTGTTGAAGAAATACTGCGTAATGGCCTGTGTTGCCCCCGCATCGACTTTCCGTTTTAGGTTATCGAGATCGGCCACCAAGCTTGGCGAGTCGGGGTGGGTTTCTGGATAGGCGGCGACGGAAATATTGAAGTCGTTGAGACCTCGCAATCCAGCAACCAGGTCCGCGGCATTGTTGTAACCGTTGATATGCGGTGCGTACGGTGTTTCGGCATCCGGCATATCGCCGCGTAAAGCAACGATCTGCCGGATGCCGGCATCCCACCATCCGGACGCTATCTCGTTTACCTCATCGCGGCTGGCGCCGACACAGGTTAGGTGCGCCGCGACCGGAACGCTGGTTTCGTCATGGATTCTTCTCACGACGCGGTCCGTTCTTTTTCGAGTTGTTCCGCCCGCGCCGTAAGTTACCGATACAAAAGACGGGTCCAACGGCGCTAGACGCGCCATGACGTTCCATAATCGGGCCTCTCCCGCGTCATCATGTGGCGGAAAAAATTCAAAACTGACTAAAGGGGCGTTGCTCACAATGTTTTCCTTCGCTTGGCGCGGATGCACCGGTATATCGCTCAAAAAATTTTAGACTTTCTTAAGCCGTTGCGCGCCGTTCGAGTGCTGCTTCATCATTTGCTGGCCGGTGCGCAGGCCATAAGCCAACGGTCAGTGGTTCGCCATGCAGATATACCGGCTCGCCGGGAATAAGGTTGGCGCGCCGCAGCCAGCCGGCAAGTTCTTCGTTGGAAAAACCCAATCGGCGATGAGCGTGCTCGTCGCGCAACGCTTCCTCTTGGTGCGGCGTGAAATCCGCCACGATCAGTCGACCTCCTGGACGTAACGCGCGCGCTGCTTCGGCGATAACGTCCGCCGGCGAATCGGCGTAATGCAGGACTTGGTGAATTGTAATCGAGTCGAAGGATTCGCTGGGCACTGGAAGCTGATACATATCGCCAAGTCGAACCTGGCAATTGCGCAAACCCGCTTTTTCCAGATTTACGCGCGCGACAGAGAGCATTTCGTGCGACAGATCGATCCCAACGGCACGCGACGCCGTCGCGCCGTAGACCACAAGCATGCGGCCCGTCCCAGTGCCGATATCGAGCAGGTCGCCGACCGTATCCGGACCGAGTAATCCGAGCATCCTTCGTTCGATTTCCGCTTCATCGACATGGAGCGAGCGAATCTGATCCCAATGCGCCGCGTTTGTTCGGAAATAGTTTCCCGCTTGCCGCGCTCTTGCCTGTTTCACTGTTTCGAGGCGCTCGAGATCGAGCGTGAGTGTCGGGTCGTCGTCCGGAATTAGATCGACAACCGTGCGACCGAGTGTTGCGCAGGCCTGTTGTTCGGACATTCTATAAAATGCCCATGTGCCCTCACGAAAACGATCAAGCAGTCCAGCTTCCACGAGAAGCTTCAAGTGGCGCGATACGCGCGGTTGGCTCTGGCCGAGAATCTGCGTAAGCTCGCTAACGGTTAGCTCCGCATGCGCGCATAACGCGAGTAACCGCAACCGTGTCGGTTCCGCCACCGCTCGCAATCCCTGCAAAAGTTTATTCAAAATTAACGCTTTCTCATCAACGAACAACGGTTCAGCATATTATCTGCGCAGTTCTTAATAAACATATAAAGATATCGTTATATATATTAAATTAAATTCAACGGCAAGAGACAATTATGAAGCGACATATTTGCAACAGTCGTGTGACCAAGCACACAGCTAGTTGCGTTCCTTTGTGGTGTTATCTGTCCGCTTGTGATACCTCAGTCGACACTGCTAGGTCTGCGGTGGACTGTCTTGGAACTGGTTGGGTTGGGTGCCGGAGTGTTCGACCATTAAGGGTTTTTTTAAGTTCAGGCTTGATCCTTGTTGAGTTTCTGCTTGAAGATCGAAAGGCCGTGCCGAATGAAAACGCAGCGGTATTTCGTTGGTTTTATGGGTGCAACGTCGGTGATTTGCCAATCGACATCGGGTTAACGGTTGAGGCTGTAGCGTGATTTCCAATACAAAATTTTTATTTTTTAAAGCGAAGTTTGCCATAATGATGGCGGCGCTCTCCTTATTTTTATTGGGAGGATGCGCTGGCGTGCCATCGGATCCGGCGGATCGCGAAGCTTATTATGAGACAAATGATCCTGTTGAACCGTTGAACCGTACGATCTTCCGATTCAATCAAGGCTTGGATTCAGTTCTGTTCAAGCCGCTTGCCACGATCTACCGCGAAGTGTTGCCGAAAACGTTACAGGACAGTATCCGCAATTTCCTGAACAACCTTAGGACACCGGTAATTTTAGCGAATAACATTCTACAAGGTGATCCCGAAGGCGCACGTAACACAATTGCGCGGTTTACCGTTAATTCGATTATTGGTTTTGGTGGTTTTGGCGATCCCGCGGGCGATCTTGGCGTCAAGTTTCGCAATGAGGACTTTGGGCAGACCCTGGCGACTTGGGGCGTGGGCGAGGGTGCCTATTTAATGTTGCCGCTATTTGGGCCGTCAAACCCTCGTGATGTCGTGGGCCTGGTGGTTGATACATTTGCCGACCCGATCAACATTTGGGCGGATAACACGGATCGCAACGCGGTTCCGATTACTCGAACTCTGGTCCGCGGAATTGACCGTCGAGCGCGCAACCTCAAGACGATTGATGAACTCGAAAAATCATCGTTAGATTTTTACGCCACGATCCGAAGCTTGTATCGGCAAATCCGAAGTGACGAGATTCGTAATGGCGATTCGGATGACACGATACCATCGCCAAGTATATCCTTGGATGAAGACCCTGCCGTCGCGGGTCCGCGTGCACAGCTCATCCGGTAGCGTTATGCAGATCAGTAAATGTGGAAATCTAATTTGCGCGGCATTGTTGTTGACCGTATTCACGGCGCAAATTTCGTTTGCGGCACAAACCGACCCCGGTACTTTCGTTAAGAATCTGGGTGATCATGCCATTCGTGTCTTGGCCGGCAAGGAAGTGTCGGCGATTGAACGCGAAAACCGTTTTCGGGCTCTTCTCCGCCAAGGCTTCGACGTGAAGCGAATCGGCCGATTTGTATTGGGGCGCTATGCGCGTGGTGTGAAGCCCGAAGAAATCGATGAATATCATGGATTATTTGAAGACTTGATCGTTGCGACCTATGCCGCGCGTTTCGCGGAATATTCGGGCCAGAAATTTGTTATCAAGCGTGTCGCGAAGCCGAAGAAGCGTGGCGACTCGATCGTAATGAGCGAAATTCGCCCAAGCGGTGGCGGTCCTTCAATCCGTGTGGACTGGCAAGTGCATGGCAAGGAAGATGCCTTTAAAATTGTCGATGTTCGCGTCGAAGGGGTCAGTATGAGCGTTACCCAACGCGAGGAGTTTACAGCTGTCATTCGCAATAATGGCGGTAATGTCGACGCGTTGCTTGGGGTTCTTCGAAAGAAGACCAAAGGCCTTAAATCCAAACAATAGAAAATTAGGATTTCTCCTGAACGCGGTGCCGTGACATGGTTAACGGCATGAATGTCGTTAATCGCGCTTGGCTGGTTTGGGGGCTTGGCGCTTTATCCTTTAGTTACGCTTTTTTCCAGCGGGTTGCACCGAGCGTTATCGTCGTCGACTTGATGCGCGAGTTCGCTGTCAGCGCGACGGTCCTCGGAAACCTTTCAGCCATCTATTTATATGCTTATGCGGGACTGCAAATACCAATAGGGCTCGCGCTCGACCGCTGGGGTCCGCGGCGCATGCTTTCCGCCGCGGCCCTTCTGGCCGCCGTAGGAAGCGCTCTGTTCGCGGTATCGGAAAGTATTGGGTCCGCCTATATCGGGCGCCTACTTGTCGGCGTTGGTTGCGCCGTAGGGTTCGTTGGTGCACTGAAGCTGGCAACCCATTGGTTTCCGTCGAACCGTTTTGCCTTTGTCTCTGGCTTGACTATGTTGGTGGCCATGATGGGTGCAATCGCGGGACAGGCGCCGCTTGCCGCTCTGGTCGGCGCGGTCGGCTGGCGTGTATCCATGCATTTCGCCGCGGTTTGCGCGGCGTTGTTGGCGGTGGCCACATGGCTGATCGTTCGCGACCGTCCGCCTGATGATGATACGCGGCAAACCCATCATGCAATCGGGATGTCGCTTTCAAACAACCTGATACATGTCTTGGGTGGGCGGCAGAACTGGATCATCGCCATCTACGGCGGTGCGATGACTGCGCCTTTTCTCGCATATGCCGGGCTGTGGGGCGTAACCCATCAAATGCAGCTCTATGAGCTTGATAGGGTCGCGGCGGCCGGGTCGAACTCACTCATGTTAATCGGTTGGGCTGTTGGAGCGCCGGTGGGTGGTTGGGTTTCCGACCGTTTGGGGCGTCGTCGCCTGCCCATGACGGGTGCCGCTGCATTGTCACTCGTGGGATGGCTCGTGCTTCTCTACATGCCTGACCTTTCTTTGACCATGGGCAGGTTGTTGTTGTTTTTCATTGGCGTGGGGAGCGGCGCGATGGTCGTCTGTATTGCCGCCGCCCGGGAGCGGTCTCCGGCCGTGGTTAGCGGCGCGACAACCGGATTTATCAATACCGCCATGGTTGGTTCCGGCGCGCTGCTTCAGCCGGGTATTGGTTATCTGTTGGATGTAAATTGGGAAGGCGCCATTCAAAACGGCGCGCGCCTCTATTCGCTTGCGGCATTCGAGGCGGCGCTAGTAACCCTACCGGCTTGTGCCGCTGTCGCCATCGTGGCGGCTCTCGCAATCCCGGCGAAGAAAGCAACCGGCTAAATCGGATACCTTCTATCTGGTAAGGGGCTTGTATTTGATCCGATGTGGTTGATCTGCAATCGCGCCGAGGCGCTGACGTCTGTCGGCTTCGTAATCCTGATAATTGCCTTCGAACCAAACCACTTGGCTATCTCCCTCGAAAGCCAGCATATGCGTGCAAATGCGATCGAGGAACCAACGGTCATGACTGATGATCACCGCGCAACCGGCAAAATCCGCGAGCGCGGTTTCCAAAGCGCGCAATGTATCGACATCCAGATCATTTGTCGGCTCATCCAGCAACAGAACGTTCGCGGCGGTGCGCAGCATTTTCGCTAGGTGCACGCGATTTCGCTCTCCGCCGGAAAGTTGCCCAACTTTCTTTTGCTGATCCGGGCCGCGAAAATTAAAGGACCCCACATAGGCCCGACTCTGCGTCTTGCGATCACCAAGCACGATCTCCTCCTCGCCTTGGCTGATTTCCTCCCACACCGTTTTGTCGTCGGCTAGGGTATCGCGCGATTGATCGACATAGCCGAGCTCAACCGTATCGCCAATACGCAACATGCCGGAATCCGGCGTTTCGTTTCCCGTAATCATGCGAAACAGTGTCGTTTTCCCCGCGCCGTTGGGCCCAATGATCCCGACAATCGCCCCGGGCGGGATGATAAAATCAAGATCTTCGATCAGGAGTACGTTGCCGAACCCTTTGCGCAAGGATTCCGCCGTAATTACCACATCGCCGAGCCGCGGACCTGACGGAATGACGATCTGCGCATTGCCCGGACCCCGATCTCGGCTTTCGGCCAACATCTTTTCATATGCCGTGATTCGCGCCTTGGACTTTGCCTGACGCGCCCGTGGACTCGCCGCGATCCACTCCTGCTCATTGGCAAGTGTTCGAAGGCGTGCCTGATCGACCCGCTCTTCATGTTCTAGGCGATTTTGTTTTTGCCCCACCCAGGCGGAATAGTTCCCTTCGTAGGGAATACCGCGACCCCGGTCGAGTTCGAGTATCCATCCCGTAACATTGTCGAGGAAATACCGGTCGTGCGTGACCATAACAACCGTACCTTCATATTCCCGAAGGTGCCGCTCAAGCCAGGCAACCGATTCGGCGTCGAGATGGTTCGTCGGTTCATCGAGTAGTAACAGGGATGGTTTCTGAAGGAGTAGTTGGCACAAGGCGACCCGGCGCCGCTCTCCGCCTGATAATTGGGCAACTTCGCTTTCGCCATCGGGGCAGCGCAGCGCATCCATCGCAATCTCCACCGTGCGGGATAGGTCCCAGGCGTCGGCGGCGTCGATTTTTTCCTGAAGCTCCGCTTGCTCTTCGATCAACGCGGTCATTTCATCCGGATCGGTGACCTCGCCAAGCTTCATGCTGACTTCCTCGAAACGGTCGACGACCGCTTTTTGTTCCGCAAGGCCTTCCAGTACGTTCTCGTACACCGTTTTATCGCTATCCAGCACGGGTTCCTGCGGCAGATAGCCGACGGTAGCGCCCTCCGCGGCCCAGGCCTCGCCGGTGTATTCCGTCTCCTGCCCGGCCATGATGCGCAGCAATGTCGATTTGCCGGCGCCGTTATATCCCAGGACACCGATCTTCGCGCCCGGCAGGAACGCCAATGTGACGTCCTTTAGAACCTCTCGCCCGCCGGGGTAGGTCTTACTGAGGGATTGCATGGTGTAGACGTATTGATAACGTGCCATTTGAATTTCGCCGTCCTGCCTGTCTGGAATGGGAGCCGGTTGTAGCGAAACCGGGAGGCGCGATCAATCCACCGGTGACTCAAACCAACCAGATTCTTTTTGTCGCTTAACAAAAGCTTTGGCGCGAAGCCCAAAGGAGATCGCCTCGCCTAGGGTTCTGACATTCCGTTCGACGAGTAGCGGTACGAGGCGGGCGTAAATTTCGGCCGTTACCAAACTGTCCCCCAGCGCGGTATGCCGGCCATGGACGCTGACGCCAAAGCGCGCGGCGATGGCTTCAAGATCGTAGCCTGGTGCGGAGGGCTCTAGCGCTGCGGTGAGTAACAAGGTGTCTAACGTGGGCGGTGGCGTCCAGTTGATCCCAAATTGGCTGGCAGCCGCGCGAAGATGCGCGATATCGAAAGCAATATTGTGACCGACAAGCACGGTTCCCTGCATTATGGCGTGAAGCGACGGCCAGTGCGTATCGAACGCACCAGCGTCGGACACCATGCGGTCCGTGATGCCGTGAATGCGGGTAGATTGCGGTGGTATGGGGCGTCCGGGGTCGACGAGCCGATCGATCGTTTCGCTTCTGTAGAGTTGCGTTCCATGCATCCGCACGCCGCCGAGCGCAACAATCACATCTCGTTTGACGTCGAGACCGGTGGTTTCGCAATCAAAGACCAAGGCCGGCAAATCCGTGAGCAGCGTATTCTTCGTGATTGGCGTCGGCGTCGGCGGTGTGTCGTGCAGGGCGAGGTCGTGCTCAAGCGCGGCGTGGCTTTCGAGAGACGCAATTGGGAAGGATATGACAGTGCCGCCGAATGTGCCGAGATCGGCGACCTTTGCGACGAGAATTTCGCCATCGACGGTCCGCAGCCGGGCCTCCACCGGCCGGCCTTTATCGCGGGAGCTCGCCACCGCTGTTTCAACGTCACCGCGGCTCATGGCGGCATATAAGCTTGTCCCAACCGCGACGCGCTTGGCCCCGAGCAACGTGCGCGCGGCGTTGTTTACAAGGCTTACCTGACCTGACGTCGTCGTGACGACGATTGCCTCGGCAATTGAACTCAACACGGCGGTAAGGCGTCGATCCGGCGCCTTACCTTGTTCAAACCGGCGGGCTACCAGAGTGCCTATAGCATCACGCAATCGCGTAATCTCACGAGGGAAATCGTCGTCTGGAGGAAGTTTTGTTGTGCTTTCAGCAAGCAGCATTACGACGCCATCGCGCAATCGGCGGAGCGCCTTGAAATGACGGTAAAGGATATGAGCGGTTGTATAGATCGCACCCGACGCAAGGAGAGCAGCAAACCCGCCCAACCAGGGAACCGCGTCACCTAGACCTGCGTAGGAAGACTGAATCAAGATAACGCCACAAAAAAGCGTCACCCCAAATACGGCAAGAATGAAGGAAATGAAAAGTGAGGTTTGAGTTGGCATCGCGGTACGGTTCAGAAAACGTCGCCGGTAAAGTCGCTCCGCACACGGTCGCGCAGCCGTTTAATTGCTTTGAACGAGTCGATCAGAATGTCCTGTTCCCGCTTGGTTAAAGTATCCGGATGAACATAGTTGCTTACTTTTCCGCCGGTTTTGAAATCCTTGATCTGTTGGCGCAGCAGCAACCGCGTAATGTGGTGATAAGCGCCGATAAGGTAATCCGCGTCATCCGATTGGAGAAGTTCCCGCTCGCGCAACACCGAAAGGCGTTCGAGTGTCGCGGTTCTCGATATGCCTTCGCGCAGTGCCAGCAACCGGATCGACTCGACCAGGGGCAACGTGCCCGTGTGTTTCAGGTTGATCGCGCCGAGATGGTCCGGATCGTCTTTTTCCGTTACGAAGCGGCCAAACCAACCCAAGGCAACACCGTGTTCGACATCGTCTTCGTACATGGCGCGCAGGAATGACGGGTTTGCTTTGACGATTTGAGTGATGTCTTGTCTTAGCCTGCCGGCGAGGTCGATTTCGCCAAAGACGGCTTTGAAATCGAAGAAGATATCGGAAAACCGCAAGGCGACAAGACTCTGTCGCCGACACCAAAGAGATATCTGTTCGCGCCATTGTGTCACGGTCTTCCGCCATACCGGGTTGGTCGCCATGACGTAACCTTTACAAAGCGGAATACCAATCCGGTCGAGATCTCGCGTCATGCGTTCCGCCAAATCCACGAAATAACGGTCGATGTCGCCATGCCGCGCATCGGGATAGTCGTCGAGGATGAACCCGTTGTCCTGGTCAGGGTACAGATAGCTCTCGCCGCGTCCTCCCGACCCCATGACGATGACACAGAACGAGACTGGTGGATCGCCCCATCCAGATTCCGCCATTTCTCGCAGATTTCCTTCCAGGACACGGCGATACAAATCATTGTTGAGGTGCGTTAGAACCGATTGAATTTCGGGGACGGGAAGATTCTCGGCAAAAAGTTCGTCGGCCAGGTCGATTTGCGCCTTTTTTACGTCCTGCAATCCTTCAAGCGTGGTTTCGCCGGTTAGCCGATCGATCTGACCAAGGCGGCTTTCCGAAGCGACACCGACCGCATCGTCCAGATGAACCATACCCGCGACGGCGCCGGTGGGGTCGACGACCGGCAGGTGCCGCAAGCCGCCGCGCCGCATAAGGGAGATTGCATAATATAAAAAATCGTCATCGACGACGGTACGCACCGGTCGTGTCATAAGGTCTTGTATCGGTGTGTTGTCCGAAGCACGAAACGTAATGCGCCGAACGACGTCTTGCTCCGTCAGAATTCCCAGAACGCGATTGTTTTCGCCCACGATCAACGCCGCCGTGGCGCCGCGGTCCGACATGAGGGAAATAACCTGGCGGGTCGATGTTTCAGGGCTCACGACAACCGGTGCGGGGCGCATATGATCACGTACGCGCCGTGTAAAAATTGCTGTTTGCCTGTTGCTCATCGTTGGCGCCTGTCCTTGCTTGACCCAACAGGACCATTCAACCGCGAACCTGCTTACTTTGCAATGTGCGTCGCATGGACTGATTCGCAGTATTTTGCGGTGTATTGGTGCGGAAAGAATAAAATATTAATGCTGCAATGCAAAAAATAATAGATAAAAAGGTCTAATAACCGCAGTACACGCCCTTAGATAATTTGCTCCATATGTTTGATTAATAAAAATTTTATCATCTTTTCGATGGTATTACTTTGTGCTTATTAGAGGGTAATTTCGAACCGTCCATAAGAGTCTCCGTTTTGCTTGCAAATTTTACAAATATTTGATAACCACTGAGATTGGGAGATTAGAGTTCTTTGCTTCGCTCGGCGTAATAAGGCCGCAGTATGATGTGCAAGAGACGGCTGCCGATTGATGTTAAAGGGCTTGTTGCGTAGGAGCGGCAACCGGCTTCTTGGACGCATTGAGACGCCGATACCGCCGTCAAATGGGAGGAACTCGCCTTGTCTGCAAAAGTGATGTGGCTTTTCGCGTTCGTCGCGCTCTATTGGGCATACTGCATTTACTGGGGTATTCGCGGTGCGATGACCGCAAAGACAGCGTCGGACTATTTTATCGCCGGCCGACGGCTATCAATGATCGTTTTCATTCTCGCCGCGACGGCAACGTCGTTTTCCGGCTGGACGTTCATGGGCCATCCAGGATTGGTTTACCGGGATGGATTCCAGTACGCCTATGCATCGTTTTACACGATAACGATACCATTCACCGGGGTGCTGTTTCTAAAACGGCAATGGATGCTCGGCAAACGGTTCGGCTATGTGACACCGGGCGAAATGCTCTCGGATTATTTCCAGGGTGATGCGATTCGAATTCTGACCGTGCTTGTCGCGTTGTTGTTCTCGATTCCTTATCTGGGGGTCCAGTTAGGGGCGTCGGGTTTCCTGTTCAACGTCCTGACGGATGGCTTCCTCGCGGTCAACACGGGCATGTGGGTGCTGTCGCTGGTGGTGTTTATTTATGTGGCTTCGGGCGGCCTCCGCGCCGTGGCCTATGTGGATACGCTGCAATGTATCCTACTCGCGCTCGGTATCATTATCACGGGGATAATCGCGTTAAACGCGGCTGGTGGCTGGGACTCCTTGAACGCGGGATTTGCCAAGCTTGCGGCGTCCGACATTGGAAAGTGGGGTACGACCAAAGGATTTGGCGGGGGCGACTATAACGCCTACTTCGCCATTCCCGGCGTAATCCAGTTCACGGCCGGTCTTGGCGTTGAGACGCCGGTTGGCGGTTTGTGGACGGGAATCATGTGTCTGACCTACATGTTCGCCTTGATGGGGATTCAGTCCGCGCCGGCCTTTTCGATGTGGTCCTTTGCGAATAAGGATCCCTCGCCGTTCGCGCCGCAACAGGTTATCGCGTCGTCATTCTGCATTGGGCTGATCCTGTTTTTCTTCACGGCCTTTCAAGGTATGGGCGGTCATCTTCTGGGCGCCAATCAGGCGGTGACGGATGCGGGAATAGCCCTGGCTACGGTTCTGCCCGATCTCACGGCGAACAAGCAGGGCGGACTGGTGCCGCACTACTTCAATACGCTTGGAGACTCGGCGCCGTGGCTCGTTGGCTTGTTGGCGGTTTGTGCGCTAGCGGCAATGCAGTCGACCGGTGCGGCCTATATGTCGACCGCGGGTGCCATGCTGACGCGGGATTTGTACAAGCGATATCTTAATCCGACTGCGGATCATGGGACGCAGAAGCTTTTCGGTCGTATCGGTGTCGCATTCATTGTCTTTGCGGCTCTGCTTGTCGCGACTTATAGCCGTGACGCGTTGGTTCTGCTTGGCGGCCTCGCGGTGGCCTTCGGGTTCCAAATGTGGCCATCCTTGGCGGCGGTTACCTGGATCCCTTGGATTACACGTCAAGGCGCAACACTAGGCCTCGCAGTGGGGTTGATTGCCGTGATTTTCACCGAAAAATTCGGCGCATCGATTGCGGGTTCCGTTGGCGTGGAACTGCCTTGGGGTCGCTGGCCGTGGACCATCCACAGCGCGGGCTGGGGTATGTTCTTTAACCTACTCGTCTGTTTGCCCGTATCGGCGATGACGCAGAACTCCGCGGAACGCGAGCACAGGATGAAGTACCACAGTTTCCTGCGCCAGCACGCCAGTCTGCCACCGGAGAAAAAGGGACTCGTGCCTATTGCTTGGATTATCACACTGGCATGGATGTTCTTTGGCATCGGCCCGGGCGCCGTGATTGGCAACGATATCTTCGGCGCGCCGAATGCTGGCGTCGAAGGTTGGACTTTTGGAATTCCATCGATTTGGGCATGGCAGATACTGTTCTGGCTGCTGGGTGTTTTCATGATGTGGTTCCTTGCCTACAAAATGGAAATGTCGACGGTTCCCGATACCGAGGTCGAGGCCTTGGTCGAGGATATTGGGGACGAAGCAATCACGGGCGCCGCCGATTAAGCGGTTCCAAAGCCGACGTTTTGATGGGAGGAAGCAAAGCTTCCTCCCTTTTTTTTCGAATATTGGCGGGAATTTGATAGACTAGGCCTCCAATTCATCGGGGAGTTTCACGACGGACAATGGCAACTCTCTTTAACGCCGATTATCAATATTTTTGGGCGGCTTTTTTGGCGCTTGTCCTGTTTTTCCCGGTACGCCGCTTAATTTGGATTTTGATGGTCCGGCGCGCCGAGAAAGGGACCAAAACGGATGATGCGGAGCGTCAACGCCTGCGCAACCGGGCTGGCGTCACCGCGGCGTTGCTCTGTCTTGTATTTTCGGTTCTCTATACGGCAACCTTGTTCAAGGTGCCGTCGTGACCGCGGCCGTCCTACGTCGATTTATTTTGCTTATGATCGCGCTCATCGTGGTCGTGGTGATGGGAACACAGGCCTATGAATCCTTTACCGCGCGCGCACCAGGGGACCTTAATACGGAGCTCGGTGTGCAGCGATTCGAAGATGGCCAGCATGATTTGGCCCTCGATTATTTCGCCAAGGCATTAGCCGAAGAGCCCGACCATCGTGGTGCACTAATGGGCAGAGCGTTGGTCTTTATTCAAAGTGAACAAGATGCCGATGCAGCAGCGGAACTGAATTACCTGATTGATTTTTTAAACCGAACGCTGACACCCGACGACAATACGGGTCGAGGCGTTTTGGCGGCGGCTTACGCAAATCGCGGAATCGTGCATGATCGCAACGGCAAATATGACAAAGCGTTTGCCGACTACGTCGCAGCGCTGCGAACAGATGAAGGGGCGGTAGACGAGCCGGGAATGATCCATAAAGTACTATACGGTATCCCAAATCCTTCCTCTGTCCGCAAACGGGCCGCCTATTTGCAGCAGCAACTGAAAAAGCCGCCGGAAAAGCGGCTCATGCGTGTGCCGGAAATCGACGAAAAACAGCGGATGCGAAAACCGTAGAGCAAATCGTGATAAATCGGAATCACTTTAGTTGAACCGGTTTGCACGTGAATTTTCTCTAACTTCAAAAAGATAGAGCAGAGCCCTTAGCCAAATGATGCCACGCCCAAGACATCTTGCAACAACACCATAAAGAAAAATACCGCGGCAATGCAGCCAAAGAGCAGGCGGACAAAATCGGTGTTGCCTTCGGCATCGCGGAATCGGATGCCGTGCCATGCCACGCCCGCCGTTACGATCAAAAAAATGATATTGATTAACGGTTCGTATTCGCCCCCGAACTCGAACATAGCGGTTTCCCTTGGTTACGACCCTGGACCGACTTCCCCATGTCTTCGGGTTTGCTTTAACTCATCGGTGTCAAAATACGGTGGCAGAAACGAAGCCGAACGTCCGCCCACGGCCAAATGGCTGACCCAAAGGCTCCCTCCAACAAACACAACCAATACGGCGGTCGCAATACAAAAACGGCGAATACCGCCGGGTGCCTTCATACTATAGCCGCGGTCATAGCGATGGTACGCGGCATCGCTATGATCAAGAAGTTCTCGTTTTTCCCAATCATTGATCCGGCGCGCATAGTGTCGTGCCCAATGCGGTACCTGCTTGCGGAGCATATAGTCTGCAAACAAGTGATCGGTCGACGATTCAGGCAACTCCTCACCATACCATTCGGCATAGGCAAGCTGGAGAAGTTGAAACTCACCGATTTGGAGAAGATTTGCCGCCCGCGCGATTTCATCACATTCGGGATCGCTTTCCTCGCGGTCGGGACGAATCAGGGTTTTTAGAAAATTTATCATGGCGACCATGGAAAAATGCGTCTATTGCCTACCAAATGCAAGGAGAGCCGCCGCATAAGAAATCACTTTCGCGTGCCCGGTCCTTGATCTACTGGGAAATGACGCTGGGCCGACACCGGCTAAACATTCAATCGGGTTTGCGCGTAGCCGCTGTTCCCATGAGCCGTGGCTAACGAGAAATCAATCCATCCGAAAGGAAAGCGACCGATGTCGACAAAGGAAACCGCAGGGTACGAAAATCCAGATTTGCTCTGGACACGGGAAGATTTGCAAGCGCGGCTGAACGACCCGTCATTGCGCATCATCGATGTGCGCCCCGGTGAACGATTTGCTATGGGTCATATACCCGGTGCACGGCATTTCGATATTTATGCCCTGAACTGCGACGATACCGATGACGCGCCGCTCCTTTCCTTCACCCGGATGTGGGCATTCCTGTTGGCCCGTCGCGGAGTCGCATTCGATGACACGATTGTTTTTTGCGGTGAAATCACCGGAATGACCGCCGCGCGCGGTTTGTGGTTTTTGGAGTATCTGGGGCATAAGGATGTTCATGTTCTCGATGGCGGGTATTCGGGCTGGGAAGCCGCCGGGTTATCTGTTACGCGTGAGGCGACCGTGCCGACAGCATCGGTATTTAAATATCAAATGGATCGCGGCCGTCTCGCCACGCACCATGATGTACGCGCGGGAATCAACGCGCTGGACTGCGTTATTCTGGATACCCGTGGAAAGTTAGAATGGACCGGCGAGGATCGCCGCGCGGCCAAGGGTGGCACTGTTCCCGGTTCCGTACATTTAGAATGGGTGAACCATTTGCGGCCCGATGGCACGATGAAACCGGGAAATGAATTGCGCACGTTATTCGCGGAAAACGGTATTTCCGCCGACAAGGAAATCATCGCGCTTTGTCAAACAGGGTATCGATCCGCCCATGCCTACTTGGCTATGCGCCTGCTCGATTACCCGCGCGTCCGAAACTATCTTGGTTCATGGAACGAATGGGGAAATCGGGACGAGATGCCGATCGAGGTTCCCAAAGGTTAATCCACAACAGAATTTCACGGCCGTAAAGGCTCCGTTAACGGAATATCATTATCGTTCCTCCTCGATAACTGCTGATCCTCCGTCCATTTCGGCGAGGCGAAGCAATCGGAAATGCGAGGAGTGCCTTATGAGTGAACTTGCTATCGTCGATAGTACGGATCAAGCCGCAGTTGATTTCGACCAGATTGCCATCGACAAGGAACAACTTGTTACGATGGTGGTCGAGAACCAAATGTTCGGTGTGCCAATTCTTCAGGTACAGGATATAGTCGAATCGCGCTTGATTACACCAGTTCCGCTGGCTCCCTCCGCGATCGCCGGTGTGATGAATTTAAGAGGCCGGATCGTTACGGTAATCAATTTGCGGCGCTGTCTTGGAATCGACAAAGCACGGGAAAACGAGCGGTGCATGGGGATTACCGTGGAGTATCACGGCGACCTTTATACCTTGCTGGTCGATTCCATCGGCGATGTCCGGGATTTGCCGCGCCGTGATTTTGAAAAACCACCGGCGACACTTGACGAGAGGTTACGGCACTTGAGTACGGGCGTGTTCCGTTTGCCGGACGATCTTTTGGTCGTGCTGGATATAGAACGTGTGCTCGACACCGAGATTCTGATGAAAACGCCGCCGGTTGTTCTGAAACGGCGCGTTCCCGCGGCGACCGATACGGACAAGAAAAAGGCCAAATTGATTACGCCTGAACCAACCGCGGATGCCGAAACTGCCGATGACCAGGCAGAAGGGGCAGCGGTCGCCGAGCGAAGCATCGTGAAACCTACGCCGGCGTCGACGACACCAGCGACCAAGAATGTGGTCAAATTTCCCGAAACAAAGACAGAAACGTCGCCGCCAGAAAAGACGGAAAGAATACAGCCAGAAGCGATTCCCAGCGCGCCGCCGTCTTCCGGTGGTACGCTTTTCGAGCGGATTGGCGGTGACGATGCCGTGGAAGCGACCGTCGATACTTTCTATTCGAAGGTCATGGGAGACGCGACGCTAAAACCGTTTTTCGAAGGCATCGACATGGATCGCCAAGCCTTCATGCAACGAATATTCCTGACCGGCGCCTTTGGCGGTCCCCAAGCCTATACCGGTCGTTCCTTGCGCGAATCCCACAAGTCGCTTGTCGAGGAAAAGGGTCTGGGCGAGGCGCACTTTGCCGCTGTCGCTGGACATCTGAAGGCAACTCTCGAGGAACTTGCCATTTCGCCAGACTTAATCGATGAGGTTATGGCTATCGCCGCCAGCACGCACGACGATGTGTTGAACCTATAATTGCCCACCATTAGCGGGGTGCGATTTTCGCAGCCCACTAATGACGTGAATTCGGACACTAGAGGTCCTTGAAAAAATCATTCCCCTTGTCATCCATGACGATGAAGGCGGGAAAGTTTTCGACTTCGATACGCCAGATCGCTTCCATGCCGAGATCCTCGTACTCGACAACCTCGACCTTCTTTATGCAATCGAGCGCTAGCCGGGCCGCCGGGCCACCAATAGATCCGAGATAGAACCCGCCATGTTTTTGGCAGGCCTGGCGAACCATGTCGGATCGGTTCCCCTTGGCCAGCATGATCATACTACCGGCCGCGGCTTGGAACTGGTCGACATAGGAGTCCATCCTGCCCGCCGTCGTTGGGCCAAACGATCCGGAAGCGAATCCATCTGGAGTTTTCGCAGGGCCGGCATAATATACGGGATGGTCCTTCATATATTGTGGCAGCTCCTTGCCGGCATCCAACAATGCCTTGAGTCGCGCATGCGCCAAATCTCGGGCGACTATAATCGAACCATTCAATGACAGGCGCGTCTTGACCGGATACCGCGTCAGCGTACCGAGTATGTCCGACATCGGTTGATTGAGATCGATATTCACCACTTCGCCACCCAGGTCTTCGGAGACGGTTTCCGGAAGGAATTGAGCGGGATTGGTTTCGAGCTGTTCTAGGTAGATACCGTCGGCGGTGATTTTTCCGAGTGCCTGACGGTCGGCGGAACATGAGACGCCAATGCCGATCGGCAAACTCGCGCCATGTCGCGGCAGGCGGACAACCCGAACGTCGTGACAAAAATATTTGCCGCCGAATTGAGCGCCAATTCCCATGGCCTGGGACATTTTGAACACCGCTTCTTCCATTTCGAGATCCCGAAACGCCTGTCCCTTATCGCCCCCTTCGGTTGGCAGCGCGTCCAGGTACCGGCAACTTGCCAGTTTCACGGTCTTCAGATTGAATTCGGCCGAGGTGCCGCCGATCACCACGGATAAATGATAGGGCGGGCATGCGGCGGTGCCCAGTGTTCTAATTTTTTCGTCCAGGAAGGGCAGTAATTTTTCCGGGTTCAGCATCGCCGGGGTTTCCTGGAACAGATAGGTTTTGTTCGCCGAACCGCCGCCTTTCGCGACAAACAAAAACTTATAAGCGTCGCCGGGCTCGGCATAGATCTCGATTTGTCCGGGTAGGTTGGTTTTCGTGTTGGCTTCTTCGTACATCGATAGTGGCGAAACCTGGCTGTAGCGCAAATTTGTGCCGGTATAGGTGCGCATGACACCTTCCGCCAAGGCTGATTCGTCGTTTCCTCCGGTCCAGACGCGCTCTCCTTTCTTGCCCATGACAATTGCCGTTCCGGTATCCTGACACATCGGCAGGATGCCGCCGGCGGCGATATTGGCGTTTTTTAGCAAGTCGAGGGCAACAAATTTGTCGTTGTTGGATGCTTCGGGATCGTCGAGAATCTTGCGCAGTTGGGCGAGATGCCCGGGTCTCAAAAAATGATTGATATCGTGAAACGCTTCGGCGGCCAAAAGTGAAAGGGCTTCCGGCGCAACCTTGAGCACCGTGCTGCCTTCGAACGAGACCGTGGCGACATGGTCGGATGTAAGTTTCCGGTAGGGCGTTTCATCAGCGCCCAGTGGAAATATCGTGGGATGGTCGGTATCGGACATGGTGCTTCCCCCCTTTGCAACAACTCGAAACCCATATTTGAAGCTTACCGTGCCCCGTGGTCGGGCACCATACTGGGTGTGATCCGATTTGAATTTTTTAAGAGGAAGGTTGAATTGAAGGGTGGTCTCGGTGAAACCGAGCGACCGTCTTATTTATTTTTTCGGAACGTATCAAGCGTTACGACGTTGCCGTCCGGTTTTTTCGGTGCCTCGACGGATTCCGTAGTCGGTTCCGGATTGGAATCGTTTTGCCCTTCAACGGAAGCCTGGGAATCGGGCGTAACGAATTGGCCGGGTGTCGATTCTTCCGCTTCATCGAATTTGAACTGAAGACCAAAATTAGCCGATGGATCGGCGAAGGCGGAAATGGCCCCAAATGGAATCTTCAGAAGCTCCTGTATATCGTTGAAATTCAGTGCAACGGAAAACCCGTCTTCACCAACGTCCAATTTTTCGTATTGGTGCTGAAGCACGATAGTCATTTCGTCCGGGTACCGTTCGGTTAGGTATTCCGGGATTTGTACATCGGTCTCGTGCGTGCGGAATGTAATGTAAAGGTGATGTTCGCCGGGCAACCCTTCCCTGGCAATTCGCTCCATCGTTTCTCGCACGACGGCACGCAACGCACCTTCGACCATAAGGTCGTATCGCATCATGTCTTCCGTCATGATCCCTCTGCTATGCGAACTGGCTTTCGACACAACCCGTGCCGAACAACTTAGTGGGGGGCTTCTGTTGCCCGGCGCCCCCCGGGCCGCGCTTACTTAGTCAGACTAAGCAGCGAGACGGGCTTCGCCCGCAAAGTTATCGTTCGCAATTAGCGAATCGGCCCGATAACGGCGGTACCATGCCGGGCGCAAACCAAATCTTTACCACGCGCGTCGATCCTATTTCGCCCCCATGACACCATCCGAAGAATTCCGGAATTTGGTGGAGGCGCCGGGTACCGCCCCCGGGTCCGCAACGCTTATTCCATAAGGCCCTGTAACGCCATAGTCGGTCTCCCGACAAATGAAATATAGGCCTTTCAAGTGAATAAAAAAAGGTTCGATGACCCAAGATGGAAAAATATGATATTCGGATGGCGCGAATCGGATAAAACTACGGGTGCCATGGAACAATATCTCGATCTTATGCGGCTAGCCCGCAAAACTGGTACCTATAAGGAAGACCGCACCGGTATTGGGACCCACAGTATTTTCGGACACCAGATGCGGTTTGACTTGGCGCGCGGCTTTCCGATGCTGACCACCAAGAAACTTCATTTGCGGTCAATCGTTCACGAATTGCTCTGGTTTCTCGCGGGCGATACGAATATCGCCTACCTTAAGGAAAATGGGGTCCGAATTTGGGACGAATGGGCGGATGAAAACGGCGAACTAGGGCCGGTTTATGGGGCGCAATGGCGTTCGTGGCCGGCTCCTGGCGGAGAACATATCGATCAGGTTGGCCAGCTTGTCGAACAAATTAAAACAAATCCCAACTCTCGGCGCCATATCGTTTGCGCGTGGAATGTCGCGCTGGTCGAAGAGATGGCCTTGCCGCCCTGTCATTGCCTTTTCCAGTTTTATGTTGCCGAGGGGAAACTGTCCTGCCAGCTATACCAACGTAGCGCTGATATTTTTATCGGCGTGCCTTTCAATATCGCATCTTATGCCTTGCTCACGCTCATGATGGCGCACGCGACCGGTTTGCGTCCCGGAGAGTTCGTGCACAGCTTTGGCGATGCGCATATTTATGCGAACCATTTGGAACAGGTCGATATTCAACTCCAACGGACGCCATACGCGTTACCGGTTATGAAGCTTAATCCGGATGTCAGCGATCTTTTTTCGTTCCGTTACGAGGATTTCTCCTTGGAGAATTACGAAACCCATCCTCACATTGCCGGGAAGGTCGCCGTGTGAAGGCTCGCCTTTGCCTTGTCGTGGCGATGGCGCGTAATCGTGTTATCGGTAAAGACGGCGGCTTACCATGGCATATTCCCGAGGATTTGCGGCGGTTTAAGGCTGTCACGATGGGCAAGCCGATGATCATGGGGCGGAAGACCTTCGAATCGATCGGTCGCCCGTTACCCGGAAGGACCAGTATCGTGGTCACGCGAAATACCGACTATACAGCCGACGGTATTGTCGTCGTCGAAGATCTATCGACGGCAATCGACGCGGCAAGGAAAGTCGCAAGCGCCGACGGCGTAACCGAAATCATGGTGATCGGTGGTAGTGAAATTTATGCGGTCACGCTGCCATTCGCCGACCGGATTTATATGACGGAAATTCTGCGCGATATTGATGGCGATGTTCAGTTCCCGCCCTATAGCTCCGAAGTCTGGCAAGAGGCGGAACGAACTTCCCATAAATCCAATGGGGATATGCCAGACTATGATTTTGTCGTTTTGGATAAAATTGAAGAAACTAAATAACGGTTCAATTTCGTTTTGCACCGGCCATTTTAAATTCCGATAAATCGATATCCGAAAGGTCGGCGTCGGTAAGAATTGCGTTTTCCAGCGACGGCTGACGAATGTTACCGGTTGGCTGGCCGTCTTTCGTAAGAATTGAAATAGAACCGCCTCGCGCGCCCTTTAAGCGGGCGCCGGTCAGGTCTGCTCCCGTCATGATGACGCCGACCAGTTTCGTGTTTTCCAGATTCGCGCCGCGCAAATCGGCATCACGTAAATCGCATAGCGTGAGTGTGCTGCCTTGCAGGTTGGCGCCCCGGAGGCGGGCTCCCTTTAGCTTCATGCCACTCAAGTTGCGGCCGGTGAGGTCGAAATATTCGAAGGTTTCGCCCGATAGAAACCCAGGCTTGCCTTTATTTCCGCCGGATTCCAACCAATTGATATGAGCGTTGAGCGCACTGCGTAGACGTTCGGGGAAGTCATCGAAGGCGATCCAGCTAACGGGATCGCCAAGTGTACAGTTGCCGGAATCGATTTCCGCGTGCTGTTCATCGTTCAACAGGGCGCCGCGTAAATCGGTTCCTTCGAATACGGCGTTACGCAACTGCGTCCCCCGCAGGTCGGCGCGCTCGAGTCGAGTTTGCGAGAGCCTGGCGTCGGATAGATCCGCTCCGCGCAGGTTTGCGTTGCTCAGGTCGGTGCCCGATAGGTCGGCGCCAAATAGAAAAGCACCTTCAAGATTCGCACCGACCAGCCGTGCCCCGCGCAAATCGACGCCGGACATGCGGGCGCGGCGCATCGTGGCGTAATTCATGAAACAATCGGAAAGGTTCGTGTTTTCTCGGCCAAGCGTGTTATTGCCATCCGCTTCGAGAATGATGCCGCCTCTAAGGTCGGCATCGGTTAATATGGCGTTTTCTAGATTCGATCCCTGTAACGTAGCCCCCTTTAGAACTGCTTTCGTGAGATCGGCGCCGCGCAGATCGACCCCGGAAAGGTCGGCGCCGAACAAGTCCGCCTCGATTAGATTTACGTCCACCAGTTTGGCGGATTGTAGATTTGCGCCGACAAGCGTGGCGCGCTCCAATGATTTTCGGGAAAAATCCTTATGAAGCAATTCCTTGCGCGAAAAGTCCGCTTGCTGCCCACCATTCTGGTTGCTCAACCATAGTTGATGGCGATTCAGGATCTTGAGCATGCTCGGATCCAGAACTCTATCGTTCGCTGTCACGCTGCGGGGTCGTTGAGTCATCGTAAGAAGAACCGATTGATCGTCACAACGGTTGGTGCCTGTACCTTATCTGACAGAAATTTACGCCATACATCGCCCGAACGGGCGAGTATGAAAGCTGGGGAGATATTACGGCCGATTCGCGACGATGTCATAAAGGTAATCTGACCCGGGCGCGGAGACCACCATGTGGCGACGTTTCCAATAATATGTCGCCGCCATGCGAGCGGGCGATATCGCGGGCAATAGCGAGCCCAAGCCCGGTTCCGCCTGTTTCTGGATTTCGAGATTGGTCGAGACGGTAAAACGGGCGGAACACCGCTTCTCGTGATTCCTCCGCGATTCCTGTGCCATCATCGTCGATGGCGATCTCCGTTACGTCACCGCGTTTTCCCGCGCGTAACCAGATTTGCGTGCCATAGCGGTTGGCGTTGGCGATTAGGTTGTCGAGGCAGCGCTTGATGGCATTGGGGCGGCACCAAGCCTCGAGACGCCCTTCGACATGAGCATCGATGGTTGCACCATTTCGTTTCCACTGTGCCACGACTTCCTCGACGGTGTTGCTTAGGTCCGTTTCGAACGCTTCCTCATCACCTTCGCCGCGCGCGAAAGTCAGATAGCCTTCGATCATTTTTTCCATTTCATCGACATCGGCTTTCAGTTCGTCGATTTCCGGCGACTTGCCGAGCATTGCCAATTGCAGCTTCATGCGGGTTAGCGGTGTGCGTAAGTCGTGGCTGACGCCCGATAGCATATCGGTCCGTTGTCTAATTTGCCGCTGAATGCGCTCGCGCATGAGATTGAATGCCGTAGCCGCTTGACGGACCTCTTGCGCGCCGCCGGATCGAAAGTCCTCGTCCACCGGCCTGCCCTTGCCGAAGCTGTCGACGGCGCGGGCCAATCGGCGAATGGGGCGAATTTGGTTGCGCATGAATATTGACGCCACGGCAAACAGGATCAATGACGAACCAACCATCCACATAATGAAGATGTAGGTTGTGGAGCTGAAAAGGCGGTCTCCCGGCGCCACCACGCGCAGCACGGCATTTGCCAGCTGCACCTCGATGATGACTTTTTTCTTGAAAGACGACGTATCGATTTGAAATGGTCGGCTGATACGCTGCTGTAGTGCGACAGTGAGAAATTTGTCGATCCGCTCGTTCGTCGGTGATTCCTTGTTTGGTAGGATGACGCCGGGTTCCAGTGTGATTGTGAAGCCGAATGTGTTGCGCGCCTGTTCGAAAATCGCGGCGTGATCCGCCGGTGCCGGCTTCTCCCGAAGCGTATTCAATATCATGGCTATGTCGCCGGCGATGGAACTCGAAAGGCGCCGCGTTATCGTATCCCAGTGACGGTCGTAGAAAATATGAGTCGATATGACCTGAAGCAGAATCAGTGGTGATACGATGATCAACAAGGATCGCCCAAACAGCGTGCGGGGAAGGAATCGTTTGATTAGGAGAGCAGGTTGCATGCGTTAATCCGGCCGCAGCACATATCCCTGCCCACGCACGGTTTGCAGGTATCGTGGCGCCTTCGAGTCCGGTTCGATTTTTCGTCGCAATCGTGTTACCTGAACGTCGATCATTCGGTCGGTGCCATCGATGTCGCACAGGCGGGTCAGCGCTTCCCGACTCAAGATCCGGCCGGCATTTTCCGCTAGAACGCGAAGTAGGCTTGCTTCGCTAGTCGTCAACTTCAACGCACCGGCGTCGCCCCGCAGAATCTCGCGGTCCAAATCGAATATGTAGTCGCCGAGATGAATTTCTCTGTCGGTTGGGATGGTTTGCGCACGCCGTAAAATCATGCCAATGCGCAAAACCAGTTCGCGTGGTTCGAATGGCTTCGAAAGGTAGTCGTCGACGCCACTTTCGAGACCGTCAATTCTTGCCTCGGTTTCTCCCATTGCCGTCAGCATTAGAATGGGTACCGTGCTGCCTATGCGGATCGAACGCGTAAACGCCAGCCCATCTTCGCCAGGCATCATTCGATCCATGATGATCAGGTCGAACTGCATCGCCCGTAGACGCTGACGCGCATCTTCCGCGTCGACGGCCACGGTAACTCGGAAACCGTTGTCCATCAGGTATTTCTGAAGCAGTTCCCGGAGTCGTCTATCGTCGTCGACGACCAATATATGAGACATTTCCGGAGTCATGATGAAAGTATACTGCGGGTCCATCGCGAATGCATCGCGCGTTTTAGAGATTGTCGCAATCAAACGGTTTGAAGCGTCCGCGGTCTTCGTCGCGGGAAATCAGTTCCAGTATTACCTTTCGAAAACCTTCCACGGCGTCGGCTCCGGCCTCGCTATAAGCCCTGGCGAAGCGTGCTCTTTGATCGGCGGTGAGACGGCGTTCGAGTTTTCGGCCTTTTTCGGTCAAGCTTAAAAGCCGTTGACGCCGATCCCGAAGCCCCTTGTCCTGGTTGATGTATCCCTCGCGGATGAGTTGCCCTAGAACCCGGCTCAAACTTTGTTTTGTGATTTGCAGAATGTCGAGAAGCGCGGAAACCGTCGTATCGGGATAACGCCCAACGAAATAGATGACGCGGTGATGGGCTCGCCCAAAACCCGACCGGCGAAGAATCGCGTCGGGCTCCGCGATAAAGTCGCGATAGGCATAGAAAAGCATCTCGATTCCTTGGCGAAGTTCCTCGTCGCGCAGGAACTGCGGCTTTGCGCTATGATCTACCGGCGTTTTCACGATGTGGCTCGCTTCCTATGACGTCAAAAAAGTATGTCAGTATTGTTGACATAAAAAAGACCGAATGTTACAACGCAGACCGAATTTGTGATGGGATGTTACGTTTTCGACGATATTGGGGGAAACTTTCGCATCCACGCAAGTTAGAATGTTTAGGCAATGCCCGGCCATAAAAATTGACGCGGCGACGTTTGGCGAGACGCCAAGGGAGATAAGTTATGGAAATGAGCTACGATGATCGACCTGGCCATATTTGGTTCGATGGCGAATTGGTGCCCTGGAAAGAGGCGAATGTACATGTGCTGTCTCATGCGCTGCATTACGCATCTTGCGTTTTCGAGGGCGAGCGCGCCTATGACGGTCGTATTTTCAAGCTGAGACAACATACCGAACGCCTTTTCGAGGGCGCGATGTCGATGGATATGGAAATACCTTACACGGTCGAGGAATTAGACGCCGCGTGCAAATTGGTCGTTCAGAATCAAGGTATCAAAGATGGCTATCTTCGGCCGATCGTCTGGCGTGGATCGGAAATGATGGGTGTTTCGGCGCAGACAACGAAGACCCATGTCGCCATCGCCGCATGGGAATGGCCTGACTATTTCGCGGATCGTATGACCGGCATCCGCATGAAATGGGCAAAGTGGCGACGCCCCGATCCGGCGACCATTCCCTGCAAGACGAAAGCGGGTGGATTGTACATGATCTGCACCTTGTCGAAGCATGATGCGGAGAAGGAAGGCTACGCGGACGCGCTCATGCTGGATTACCGGGGTTACATCGCCGAAGCGACAGGCGCGAATATCTTTATGTTGCTGGAAGACGGTAAATTGCATACGCCGGAACCCGATTGCTTCCTCGACGGCATTACCAAACGAACGGTTATGGCGTTGGCGAAGGTGCACGGTTACGAAATCGTGCAACGCCATATCAAACCGGAAGAGCTCGCTGGTGCGAAGGAAGTGTTTTTAACCGGTACCGCGGTCGAGGTGACGCCGGTGCGCGAAATCGGCGACTATAAATTCACGCCGGGCAAGGTCACGAAAACATTGATGGAAGCCTATGATGCCGAGGTTAGGCTCGAGACTCCGGCGACCCTCAACGCGGCGTAGCGCCTTACGGGCCGGTCTTCGCTGCCGTTGACGCGGCGCGAAAGGCCGACAGCCGGTTTTCGTGGCAACAGTCTCGCGGCAGTTTCGCCAAGGTACCGATACGATCCAGGGTGTCGCGCACGCGCGGTGAAAGTCCCGCGACGAAAACGGCTCTATCCCGTCGGATCGCATCCAAGATGGCGTCTTCCAGTGCAAGAGACGCGCTCGAATCGATCAACGGCACGGCCGACAGGTCCAAAATCAGCACGGCATAATCGTCCGCCATGCCAAGCCGGCGTGACAGCCGTTTGGCAACACCAAAGCTGACAGGGCCTTCGAAGCTGAACAGGAGCAAACGTCCGCCGGCCTCGTCGAGGATCGCTGTTTCTTCGGCCGTCAGCGTGAATTCGGGGTTCGGTGCCGTTGCGCTTCTGATGTCCGCTTGTTGTAAATCGGCCATCCGCTTAACGAAGAGCAGACTCGCCATGACCACACCAACGGCAACGGCGATGATC
Organism: Alphaproteobacteria bacterium; assembly: GCA_021774385.1. Taxonomy (GTDB): domain Bacteria; phylum Pseudomonadota; class Alphaproteobacteria; order UBA8366. The sequence goes on along the minus strand of JAJFJC010000002.1, from coordinate 12,382 downwards.
AAGTCGACGAAAACGGTCAACCCGAGAACGACAATCATGAAAAAGACGCCTTGTTTGGGCGCGCGGCGAATTCGTCTTAGATAATTCCAGTCGATAATGTCGATTCCGACCTTGATCAAAATTCCAGCAAGGACGGCATTCGGAATATGCGCGGCGAGCGGTGCCAGGCCAAGGACGATCGCGAGCAGGACCAGGGCGTGCAGCGCGCCGGAAATGGGGGTTTGTCCGCCGGCGCGAACGTTGATGACGGTCCGCATTGTTGCTCCCGCGCCCGGTAAGCCGCCTATCAGGCCCGAGACCATGTTGCCGATTCCTTGGCCAATCAGTTCTCGGTCTGATTTGTGGTGGGTACGGGTCACGTTGTCGGCAATAAGCGATGCTAGCAAACTATCCAGTGACCCAAGCGTAGCGAGGACGAACGCCGACCCAACCATATGCGGGAGTGCCTCGATCGTGAAGGTTGGTAGTCTAAACGCCGGCAGTCCGGTGGGAACTTCACCGAGGACGGGGGCCGCCGGCAAGGCGAAAACAACCACCAAGGTTCCAACGAATAATGCGATAAGCGGTGCCGGCATGAGCCGGCCAAGGCGTGCCGGCGTGAACATGCCTATCGCAAAACATAGGATGCCGACCATAAGGGCATCCCAGTTCGGATTGAATATGGTATCGGGCAATGCGGAAAGCGCACTCAACGTGCCGCCCGGTGGAATGTCCTGACCGAATAGCGGCGCAATTTGCAAAATAATGATGATGCAGCCGATACCGCTCATGAAGCCGGAAATAACGGGAAACGGCATCAGGTCGATGAAGTGACCGATCCGAAAGAGGCCGAATAGAATTTGCAGGAACCCGCCGAGAACGACCACGGTAAAGGCCATGGCGGGATCGTGCTGATACTGCATGACGATAGCTGCCATGACGACCGTCATGGGGCCCGTTGGTCCGGATACCTGCGATGGCGTGCCGCCGAACAGCGCGGCGAAAAACCCAACCGCGATAGCGCCATATATTCCCGCGATCGGCCCGGCGCCGGATGCGACGCCGAAGGCAAGTGCTAGCGGTAGCGCGACGACGGCCGCGGTCAATCCGCCGAAAATATCACCGCGAATGTTATCAAAACGAAGTCCGTTTACGATCTCCATGCTTAACGACTACCAGGCCAAGTCGAGAATTTCGCGAACCTGATCCGGGGATGTAATCTTGCGTGGGTTGGTGTGTATCCATCGGTCACCCATCGCGTTATGGGCAATATCGTCGAGTTGATCCGGTGATACGCCAACGTCTCGTAAAGTGGTCGGTAGATCGAGGGTCGTAACGAGTGCGCGTATGATATCGGCCGCGGCCTCCTCCGGTCGTTCCAAGGCGTCGCTCACCATCTTTTGCCGCGCCGCGTTGTCAGGTTCGTTGTAACGCAAGACGTTTGGAAGCATTACGCAGGAGGTGTATCCATGCGGTACGTTCGCGGTGCCACCCAGGACATGGCCAATGCCATGGCTCGCCCCTTTGGTCACGCCCGCCATTGCACCGGTCATCGACAGCCACGCCCCGGTCTGACAGTCGAGCCGGGCGTCAAGATCGCTTGGGTCGGCTTTCACGCGCCGCAATCCACCGCTGAGCAACTTCAACGCATGTATGGCGGCACCGTCGACATAGCTCAAGGGATTGCGGGAACACAGGTCTTCCACCGCATGATCCACGGCGCGGATACCCGTCGACAGCCATAGCCACTCCGGCGTGTGAACTGTAAGTGCTGGATCAAGTATGATGGTTAGCGGAGCGAGAAGCCTGTGCCGGTATGATTGCTTCAAACGCCGCTTGGTATCGGTACAGCCGGCGGTGTGGTTGAACTCGCCGGCCGAGAGCGTCGTCGGCACGGTGACCATACGAATGCGAGGTGTTGCCAAGTCGGGTTGTTCGGCCGTGCCGTCATCGGAGATCTGCGTGAAATAGCGGTCAAGATCGGCGGCGTCGCTGACGCCGTTTGCAAGACATAAGACAACCATTTTCCCGCCATCGGTGACCGATCCGCCACCCAATGTGACGATCAAGTCGGCGTCCGCTTCCCGGGCGAGGTTCGCGGCTTCGACGACCGCTATACGCGGTGTATGCGCGCCAATTTGGTCGTAGGACCCGACAAGTCTATCTCCCAGAGTGTCTGTTAGCCGGTCGAGACAGTCTGACTCACGGAGCAATGTTCGGCTTGCGAGTAGAAAAATTCGTTCCGCGCCGATTTTCGCGGACTCCGCTGCTATGGCTTCCTGGAACGGCGAACCGTAACGGACCCGGTCGATCGCCGCGTACTGAAAGACACCCTGTCGTGCCATTGATTATTCCGTCTCGCCGTTTGGCTCGGATTCTGTTGAAGGGGGGCCGATTTTCTTGCCATCCAAATTGGATTTCGCGTGTTCCGCGTTATCTTCATCACGGGTCTTTTCGGTTTTACTGCGGCCTGACAGTGCCCGGTTTCTTGCGGCTTTCGTCGATTTGGTTTTGCGGTCCTTGCGTTTTCGAAATTCGCGCAGATTAATTATTTCCGCCATGGCTAACCCGCTCTTTTATTCCCATCGTTCGCGTTCCAGCGCGCCGCCGCGTCGTCGTCTGCTTCTTTTGCTTCAACCCAGCGAGAGGAACCATTAAGCGATTCCTCCAGCTTCCAAAACGGCGCCCTTGTTTTCAGCCAATCGATCAAAAACCGGCAAGCTTCAAAAGCGTCGTCCCGATGTGGGCTGGCGGCGATGACAAGGACGATGCGATCTCCGGCTTCGAGCCGCCCATAGCGATGGATGATCAAGCTGGCCTCCAACGGCCAGCGATCATGCGCTTCAGCGTCAATTGCGGCCAGCATTTTTTCCGTCATGCCAGGATAATGTTCCAACGTCATTGCGCTGGTTTGCGCCCCTTCGGTCATGTCGCGAACCAAACCCGTAAAACTTGTCACGCCACCAATCCGGGGATTCTCGTCCGTCAGGGCGGCGATCTCAGTGCCAACATCGAAATCTTCCCGCTGTACCCGAATCGCCATTCTAGCCCCCGGTCATGGGCGGAAACAGCGCGACTTCCTCGGTTCCCGACAGCTCGGTGTCGAGCGTCGCGAATTCCTGGTTAACCGCAACGCGGATTGCGCTGGTGTCTTCAAGGGCTTCCGCGAAGTTTGGCCCCCGCAGTTTTAACCAATCGATCAGTGTAGCGACATCACGAACCGCCGTCGGCATCGTGATCTCCTCCTCGCCAATCCCCGTGCGTTGCCGCAGCCAGGCAAAATAAAGAATCTTCATGGCATGACCTCGGTGAAGGGCAGGAAATCTACCATGCTTCCCGCTTCGAGGAAGGTCATGTCTTCCGGCAGCGCGACCAGCCCGTCGGCGCCGACCAGTGATGATAAAACGCCAGCGCCGCCACGCCCATGTTTCTCCGCCACGAGGGTACCATCGTTGCCGGTCCTAATCTTGGCGCGCACGAATTCACGGCGGCTGATTTTCTTGCGGTGTTTAAACCCCGCGCGGACCCGGTAGCTTATAGGCGCGACATCGCGCGCGCCGGATAGGCGCAGGATTAGCGGCCGGGCAACGACCAGAAACGTCACCATGGCCGCCACAGGATTTCCCGGCAGGCCGGCAAAGGGCACTGGGCCGTCAGCTGAGTCGATTTGACCGAGCGCGACGGGGCGGCCGGGTTTGATTGCCAGGCGCCAGAAATGTAGGGAGCCCAATGCCTCGACCGCCGCTTTGACATGATCCTCTTCGCCAATCGACATGCCACCGGAGGTCAGAAGTAGATCGTGCGCGGTGACGGCATCGCCGAGCGCTTTTTTGACGGAATCGATATCGTCGCGAATGATGCCTAGATCAGTGACGATGCAACCAAGCTGCTTCAACGCGGCCACCAACGTAAACCGATTGGAATCGAAAATGGCGCCAGCGTCAAGAACGGTGCCGGGCTCGCGCAGTTCGTCGCCACTCGAAAAGACCGCAACCCGAAGCGGTTCGAAAACATGCAGATGCGTCTCGCCCAGCGAAGCGGCGACACCAATCTCTTGAGGTCGAAGATGCATACCCTTATGCAATACTGTTTCACCCTTACGGATATCTTCCCCGGCGAAGCGCTTGTTTGCGCCTCGCTTTATCCCCGGCATGATGATGACATCTTCGCCTTCGGTCCGGCAGTCTTCCTGCATCATCACGGTATCGGGAGCGTCGTCATTCCCAGGCATGGCGGCACCGGTAAAAATTCGAATGGCTTCGCCGCGCTTTGCCGGTCGATGTAACGGATGTCCCGCGGCGGCCCGTCCGGAAATTGGCAACCGGGTTTCGGTCCGTGGCTCGAGATCGTCGAAATAAATCGCGTAACCGTCAACGGCGGCATTATCGTGCGGTGGGACATTTAAAGGCGCGATCACGTCTTGCGCCAAGATCCGGCCAATCGCGGCATCCAGCGGAACTTCATGCATTTCGGCAATCGGTCCGGTTCGTTCATGGAGTGCCCGCAAGGCATCGTCCAACGGCGTCAGGGTTTCGCCAAACGCGAAACAGTCATCGCTAAGCTGCGCCATGAGATACGCCTTCTTCTAGCTCGACATGAGCGACGATAAAATCAGCGATGCTGGAAACGTTATTTAAATCCAGCACGGGGACGGATACTTGCGGTAACACGGCGTCGCTGGCGACCGCAACAATGTGAGGGTCGTCCAGGCAAAGCAATTCCTTGCCCGTTGCTGGCCGGTGGACTTCCATTTTGGCGTGTCCGTAACGTTTGAACCCTTCGACGAGGAGCAAATCAACAGGCGTCATTCGCGCGATTAAAGCGTCGAGATCAGGTTCCGGTCCGCCCCGATTTTCATGCATGAGAGCCCATCGATTGGCTGAGCTTACCATGACCTCCGTCGCGCCGGCCCGCCGATGTTCGTATGAATCTTTACCTGGTTTGTCGATATCGAAATTGTGGTGTGCGTGTTTTACCGTCGATACCGCATAACCTCTTCCAATCAATGTCGGTAAAAGCTGCATCACCAGAGTCGTTTTGCCACTACCGCTCCAACCCGCGAGGCCAAAAACTTTCATGTTATTCCTAAATGGCGAACTGGTCATTGCATGCCGCCCTTGGCTGCTTTCGCCGCATCCGTTTCATTGGAAGATTCAGCCGGTACGGGGTCATTCGCCGTGAGGTATTTAAGGCCCGTTTTCAAATAGTCGTATCCCGTAACGATCGTAAGTCCGGCGGCAATCCACAATCCGGTCTCGCCGATTAGGACCGCTGGAATAATTTCCGGCGCCGCGTCGCCGACGATCAGAAAACCAAGCGTAAGCATTTGGATTAGTGTTTTCCACTTTGCCAGGCCGCTGACTGGAACACCGACCTTAATGTCGGCGAGGAACTCGCGCAGACCGGATACCAGCATCTCCCGGCACAAGATGACCAGCCCCGCTAAAATTGCAGGTCCCGTGACACGGTCGAACGCCACTAACATCAGGATTACCGCTGCAACGAGCAGTTTATCGGCGACGGGATCTAGAAATTTGCCAAAGTTTGAAATCGTGCCCATGGATCGCGCGGCATAACCATCGAAGAAATCCGTAAGACACGCGAAGGTGTATAAACCGAGCATCACCCAACGAGTTGCATCCCCCTCGATCCAGAACAGGGCAACGATTGCCGGTATGGCTCCGATCCGCGAAAGCGTCAGGAGGTTCGGCAGGTTGGTGATCATTCCTCTATCTCCTTGGACGAAAAGACCTTTTCAGCCAAGTCGCCAATTTTAGAATATTCTACTGATCGGTGTGGAAATGACCATAAATTTTCTCTGCCACGGCCTTACTAATGCCGTTGACGGCTTCCAAATCGGCAAGACCGGCGCGGGCGACGTTTCGAGCGGACCCGAAATGCAACAGCAGCGCCTTTTTTCGTTTCGCGCCAATACCCTCGATTTCATCGAGCGGTGACGCGGAAATTTCCCGCGACCGCTTGGCGCGGTGCGTCGTAATGGCGAAGCGGTGGGCTTCGTCGCGCAGGCGCTGGATAAAATAGAGCAGTGGGTCGCGGGGTGGTAGCGTAAATCCGACGCCGCCAGGTTGATAAAACCGTTCGCGCCCGGCATTGCGATCCGGCCCCTTGGCGACGCCGAGTAGGTTGACGTCGTCGATGCCAAGTTCGGCAAAGACTTCTTCGGCGATGCCAAGTTGCCCGCGTCCGCCATCAACGATCACCAAATCGGGCCAGTTACCTTCCGAACGGTCGGGGTCTTCCTTAAGCGCGCGGGTAAAGCGCCGGGTCAAAACCTCGCGCATCATGGCGTAATCGTCGCCAGCCTCCGCATCGCCCTCGCCGCCGACGGTTTTGATATTGAACTTGCGGTATGCATTTTTCATCAGCCCTTCCGGGCCGCTTACGATCATGGCGCCGATGGCGTTGGTGCCTTGAATGTGGCTGTTGTCATAAACTTCAATTCGGTTCGGTGGCCCGTCGAATTCCAAGCGGGACCCAAGCGCGTCGAGCGCACGCCGATGTGTCGTGCTTTCCGCAAGCCGCCGCCCGAGTGCTTCGCGCGCATTGGTGATCGCATGCTCGACCGGTTTTCGTTTACCGCCGCGCTGCGGGTTCAGCACTTGGACCTTGTGTCCGGCGCGGGTGGTCAGCGCTTCGGCAATGAGGTCGCGTTCGGGCAAGGTATGGCTGAGCAAAACCGTACGTGGTGGCGGTTTGTTGTCGTAAAACTGCCCCACGAAGGCGGACAGGATGTTTTCGGCGTCCAAGTGACGGTCATGGCTTGGGAAATAGGCGCGATTGCCGTAATTGCGGCCGCCACGGAAGAAAAATACCTGAACGCAGGATTGCCCGCCTTCCTGATACAAAGCAATGATATCCGCGTTGTCCAGCCCCGCGACATTGATGTCCTGATGGGCCTGCACCTGGGTTAGGGCGCGGATCCGGTCACGTATGCGGGCCGCGACCTCGAACTCCAGCACATTGCTGGCCTTTTCCATGCGCCGGGCCAGTCGTGCTTGGATCTTGCCGCTATGCCCGGTTAGGAATTCGTACGCTTCGCCAACCATGGCAGCGTAATCTTCCTGGCTGATCCGGCCGACACAGGGTGCGCTGCATCGTTTGATGTGAAATTGAAGGCAAGGCCGCGTGCGGCTGCGGAAAATATTGTCGGAACAGTTACGAAGTAAGAAGGCGCGCTGCAGCGCGGCGATCGTGCGGTTCACCGCCCCCGCCGATGCGAAGGGGCCGAAATAACGACCATCCTGTTTCTGGGCGCCTCGATGTTTGAGCAGCTGGGCGAATTCACCGTCGCCGGTAATTAGGATATGGGGGAACGTTTTGTCATCGCGCAGCAGGACGTTGTACCGCGGCCGCAATTTTTTGATCAGATTCGATTCGAGAAGTAGGGCTTCGACCTCGGTATGGGTTGTTACGAATTCCATCGATTGGGTTTCGGCGACCATGCGTTGCAGGCGAATGGGCAGTTTTGCCGGGCTGGCATAGGTCGTGACGCGTTTGCGAAGCTGATGTGCTTTCCCGACGTAAAGCACATCACCGCGTTGATTGAGCATGCGGTATACGCCGGGGGCGATCGGTAGGGTCTTGAGATAGGATTGAATGACGGCGGCACCCGTTTGCAGGCCGCGATGGGCATTACGGTTGCCTGGGACGGCTTCGCCGCCGGTTCGTGCTCGTTCCGCCATCGCGACTGGGTACCTTTGCCGAACTCGTTATCTTAAAAATTCAAATCCCGCCAGTAAAAGCATAATAAAGTTGCGCTGATTCATATCAATCGGGAACCCTTCCACGATATCCACGGCATCTGTGGATAAGGTTGTTGAAAAACGAGGGTACACCGCTCAAGGATCAACGAATGCAGGACCTTGTACTTTTTGCCTAAAAAACAGGCAACGGCAGCAAGCCATTGAAATATAATAATTAACAGGAATTGAAGTGTTACCAAAACGTAAAAATTCAACGATTCCGGTGCGTTGGCTTATTGGCCCATCGGAAAAATTTCAACTGTGTAAAACTCAAAGCCCAATGCTTCTGAAAAGAGTCCTTTCCATTCAGGGAGTTGGCAGGTTTCGTTGACGCTGCGTATTGAATGGAGGGTTCGATATCGATGACATTTTGGACTATTCCTCTATCTCGTTGTCGGACAGCGGCTGCGCCCAACCGAGATGCTGGCCGCCATCGAGTGCAATCATTTGTCCGGTCATTGATGGTGATTCGATTATGAATCGCACGGCGCGTGCGACTTCTTCGGAGGATGCGCCACGCCGCAATGGCACCGACGCTTGTTCGCGCCGGAATTGCGCTTCGGTTTGACGGACATTGCGCAACGTCGGTCCGGGTCCGATGCCGTTGACGCGAATTCGCGGCGCCAGCGCTAGCGCCAAGGTGCGAGTCAAGGTCCAAAGGCCGGTTTTGCTGAGCGTGTAGGACAGAAAATGCGGTGTCAGGTTCCAAACCCTTTGATCGAGTATATTAACGATGACGCCTTCCTGATCCTCGGGAAGGGCTGCCGCCATATCCTGCGACAGAACGAAGGGCGCCCGTAGATTGGGCTCGATATGCGCGTCCCAGCTTTCACGCGTTGTGGTATCGATATCGTCTCGCTCGAAGCGTGAGGCATTGTTGACGAGGCACCCGATCGGTCCGAACCGTTCGATGGATTGTGCGATCAAACGCTGCGTTTCGTCTTCCTGCGCCAAGTCCGCCTGCAGTGAAACCGCAGCGCCGCCGGCGGATTGAATTTCGGCAACGACGGTTTCCGCATCTTCCGCGGACCGATTGTAGTGGACGACGACCGACCAGCCCCAGGCCGCTAAGTCATGTGCAATGGCACGGCCGATCCGTCTTGCGGCACCTGTAACGAGAACGGTTTGGGGAATAGCCATTGCCGTTAACCTGATTAGATACCGCGGCGCGCGCCGCGCCGCTTGCGTTTTCCCTTGCCGCGCCCTTTCGGCAGGATGCCGCTCGGTACCGATTGGATACTGGCCGCGATTTTCGGATTAATCGGTGCGGTGTCGACGGGCATGTCGAGATCATGCGCCTCGACACGTTTGATCTCGTCGCGCAATGCGGCGGCTTCCTCGAATTCAAGATCCGCTGCCGCGGCCCGCATGCGTACTTCGACCGCGCTGATATAGGTTTTAAGATCCATGCCGACGAGATGTTTCAGCTTTGCGTCGCCAGTATCGACGGTGACATGGTCGCGTTCGTACACCGATTCGAGTATGTCGGAAATCTGCTTGCGGATCGATTCGGGCGTGATGCCATTGGCCGCGTTGTAGGCCTGCTGGCGTTCGCGCCGGCGGTTGGTCTCACCGATGGCGTATTCGAGCGAGTCGGTCATCCTGTCGGCATAGAGTAGAACCCGGCCGTCGATATTTCGCGCCGCGCGGCCGATCGTCTGTACCAGCGAGGTACGCGACCGCAAATAACCTTCCTTGTCCGCGTCGAGGATCGCCACTAGCGCGCATTCAGGAATATCGAGTCCTTCGCGGAGCAGGTTGATGCCGACCAGAATGTCGAAGACGCCGAGCCGTAGGTCGCGAATAATTTCGATCCGCTCCAATGTTTCCACATCCGAATGAATGTAGCGGACCTTCAGCCCGGCCTCGACCATGTAGTCGGTCAAATCCTCGGCCATGCGCTTTGTCAGTGTCGTCACCAGAACTCGCTGGTCCAACTCGACGCAATTTTTACACTCGGCCAGTAGGTCGTCGACTTGATGTTCGGTTGGCCGGATGATGCAAACGGGATCGATCAGCCCGGTCGGCCGCACGACCTGCTCCACGAAGACGCCACCGGTCCGCTCCAGTTCCCAGGGACTCGGCGTCGCAGAGACATAAATTGTCTGCGGCCGCATCGCCTCCCATTCCTCGAATTTGAGGGGCCGGTTATCCATGCAGGAAGGGAGGCGAAAGCCGTGTTCTGCCAGAGTCGATTTGCGCGCGAAGTCGCCCTTATACATGCCGCCGAGCTGCGGTACGGTGACGTGGCTTTCATCGACGATGAGTAATGCATTGTCCGGCAAATACTCGAACAGCGTCGGCGGCGGCTCGCCCGCATTGCGGCCCGAAAGATACCGCGAATAGTTTTCGATACCCGCACAGGAGCCGGCGGCTTCGATCATTTCCAAGTCGAAGACCGTGCGCTGCTCCAGACGCTGTGCTTCGAGCAACTTGCCGTGCTCGTTGAGCATCTTCAGGTGTGATTTGAGCTCGGCTTTGATGCCCGAGATCGCCTGAATCAGCGTCGGGCGCGGCGTGACATAGTGACTGTTGGCGTAAACGCGGACCGATTCGAGCGAGGTCATCTTCTCGCCGGTCAGCGGGTCGAATTCGTGGATCGCCTCGACCTCGTCGCCAAACATGGAGATACGCCAGGCGCGGTCTTCGTAGTGGGCGGGGAAAATTTCGATCGTATCGCCCCGGACCCGGAAGGCGCCGCGCTGAAAACTGGTGTCGTTGCGACGGTATTGCAATTCCACCAGTTGCTGCATCAGCTTGCGCGTATCGATTTGGGTGCCCGCCTTCACCGTGGCGGTCATGCGCGAATAGGTCTCCACCGCGCCGATACCATAGATGCAAGACACCGACGCCACGATGACGACGTCGTCCCGTTCGAGTAGCGCCCGCGTCGCCGAATGCCGCATCCGGTCGATCTGTTCGTTGACCGAGGATTCCTTCTCGACATAGGTGTCAGTGCGCGGGACGTAGGCTTCGGGCTGATAATAGTCGTAATAGGAAACGAAATATTCGACCGCGTTGTCCGGGAAGAACCCTTTCATCTCGCCATAGAGCTGCGCGGCGAGCGTCTTGTTTGGCGCCAGCACCAGGGTTGGCCGCTGCAGGTTCTCGATGACCTTGGCGACCGTGAAGGTTTTTCCGGATCCGGTCACGCCAAGCAGAACCTGATCGCGCTCTCCGTTGACAAGGCCCTCGGAAAGCCCATCGATTGCCTGCGGTTGATCGCCTGCCGGCTGATAATCGGAGTGCAGCTCAAAGCGAATCCCACCCTCCGTGAGCGGGCGCTCGAACGCCGGCTGCGATTCCAATTCGGCGATAAAGGCGGGTGACGCCTCGGCAAGTCCGGAAGAATTAGGCATGGTTCATTATATAGGACTTCAACTTCTATCCACTAGCCTTACGCGCCAACCAATTTACAAGCGCGGCGCGTCGCTACGGAAAATGCCATACCTTTTCTCTGGAAAGTGGGTATGTGATAGCGTGCGCGACCATGCGCCCCACCACACCAAATTTGATCGCTTATCTGCTGATGGCGACGGCGGCTCTTATCTGGGCCGGCAATATCGTGCTTGGTCGGGCCGCGAGCACGGCGGTGCCGCCGGTCGGCTTATCTTTCTGGCGTTGGGTTGTCGCCTTCGCGATTTTTCTGCCGTTCGTATTTCCATTGCTCCGCCGTCAGTGGCCGGTAATGCGGCGCGAATGGCGATTGCTCGCGCTGCTGGGTCTTCTTGGCGTGTCGGTATTCCACACTTTCCTTTATATCGCGGTGAACACCACGACGGCGATTAATGCGGCGCTGATTTACGCAGCGACACCAGCGTTGGTTCCCCTGCTGGCGTTGCCTATTTTGGGTGACCGGTTGCGGTTGCGTCAGGGTGCGGGGATCATTTTGTCGATGCTTGGAATCGCCATAGTCGTCACGCGTGCCGACCTCGCCATGCTGGGCGCCTTGCAGTTTACCTCTGGCGATCTTTGGATGATCGCAGCGGTCGTCGCGTGGAGCTTTTATTCGGTCCTGGTCAAGCGCCGCCCGGCGGATTTGCATCCCAACGCGATGCTTGCCGGGATGATGGGTTTCGGGATTTTGATGACCCTGCCTTTTTATTTGTGGGAGACAGCGGTTGCGCGCCCGATGCCGTTGAATGCAACAGCGTTCTGGACGGTTGGCTATGTCGCGGTGTTCGCCTCGATCATCGCCTATATTTGTTACAACCGGGGCATCGAGCTAATCGGACCGAGCCGTGCCTCCCTGACCGCGCATATGTTGCCGATCTTCGCCGCCGGGTTATCGGTGTTTTTCCTTGGTGAAACGCTGCACTTGTTTCATCTCGCCGGGGCCGCCGCCGTGGTCATCGGCATTGTATTAACCGGCGGCTCGGCCTCCACCGGGTCGGCGAGAACGACATAACGCAATGGCCCGCCGGTCTCGATCGCATCGAAAGGATAACAGGTCACCAAAGCCAGGCCGGGTGTGTCCATCGCCAACTGGGCATTGTCCTTGTGCACGATATGACGCTCTCGGACTACGAAGTTATGGGTCTGACCCGAGCGGTTGGTGAGGCGAACATCGTCGCCCGGCAACAGGTCACGCAGAAAACGAAAATGGGTGTCGCGGTGCCCGATGATTACGGACATACCGT
>JAJFJC010000001.1 GCA_021774385.1 Alphaproteobacteria bacterium | reverse complement strand
GTTGAATTCGCCAGCATATGTTTTAGTCACAACGAAGATGCACTAAAGGTTCTTGAATTAGATAAAAATTACCTCTGTGGACCAGATACATTTGCATGCTTGCCAATGGTTGCGGCTATACTGCGATTAGCTGATCTCCTTGACTTTGATGCTAAACGTACTCCATCTGTTTTGCTTTCTCACCTCTTTGTAAGACACCCTATATCTATTCAGGAGTGGAATAAGCATAGAGCCGTCGAAGCTTGGACTATCAGTTCCAATCTTATCCAGTTCCACGCAAAGTGCGCGCACCCTGCAATCCAATTATCCATAAATTCTTTTTGTGATGTAATCGATCAAGAGTTAAGCGCATGCAACAATATTTTTTCGGTGCTAAATGAGCATAATAAGAACTTTAACCGAAATTTAGAAATTAAAATTCCTTTCAAGGTTGATAGATCAAAGATCGAAACAAAAAAGATGATAGGGGGCGAACCGGAGTTTCTTTATCGTGAGACACAATTTAATCTCAGCAAAAATCAAGTTATCGATTTGTTAATGGGAACGAAATTATATAGCGACCCAGAGGTTGCGTTACGGGAATTATTACAGAATTCTATTGATGCCTGTTTATTGCGAAAGGCTATGGAGATGAGCTGGGGAAATTCCTATAATCCTGAAATTAAAATTAAACATTACACTGTTAATAATGAGGACATACTTGAAATCGAGGATAACGGGATTGGAATGGATCAGCACGTTATCGATAACTATTACTCAAAGGTTGGATCATCGTTTTATAAATCTTCTGATTTCTATGATCTAAAATCACAATCCAAGGCAAAGTTTACGCCAACATCAAGATTTGGCATTGGCATTCTGTCATGCTTCATGGTTGCTGACACGGTGTATGTTGATACACGAAAAGTTTATAAGCCTCATGGATCAAGTGATCCACTGAGCCTTACTATAGAAGGTCAAGAAAGCATTTTTTGGATAAAGCCTGGGCAAAGAGAAACGCCTGGAACTACGACAAAACTCTTTTTGCGAGTACAGCAAAACCCTTGGAAGAAAATGAACGAAGATCAATTCATTCAGTCGGTTGAAAAGGTCATTCCAAATCCTCCATTCAAGATTTCCATTGAAAGCAAGTCTCATAAGAAAATTAGAGATGAAAATAGCTTTAAGGAATTGAAAGCATCATCGTTAAAAGATTATTCATGGGATAAACACGCTAATATTCGAGAGTTCATTATAGAGATAAAGAATCCTGAAGTCGGCTTTGTCGGTACTGCTATAGTCGCTATTTTAGAAAGCCATGGAATGCCTACCGAGCAAATTTCTATGACAACGAAATCTGTCATGATTGATGATGAAAGTTATGATCTTGAGAAAGCAATTAGGCTGTGTGGCAAGGAAATTAGTTTAGATACAACATCTATTACAATTGATGAAGATGGGGGGATCGATTCATCTGACTCTTCCAGCCGCCTTGCTCACTCTAAATCTCGTATTTCTCTACATGGTATTGAAATACCTTCAAACTTGTTCCCTGATTCATGGGCAATGCAAAAAAACCAAGCAAGTCTGACATGGCCATTCCCCATCCTTTTGGTTGTCGATATTTGTGGCAAAATGGATTTAGACCTTAATTCATCAAGGACACAAATATTAAGGGGCGACAAATGGCTTAAATTTGAAGAAGATTTTGCCTATGAAATTCTTTTAGGAGTTTGCCACTCTGTTACAAAAGAATACTGGGAGGAATTAAAAGATATTATATTGAAACAATCGGAAAATGAAGTTTTTGTGCGTAGCTTAAATAAAATTAAGCTTTAAACAGTTTATATTTTTATTGGGAATATCTGCTATGTGCCACATTCAGGCCAACCCTAACCTATATCAGTTTCCACCTAATCAACAGATCACTCCCCTGATATTTATTTGCACTCAGAGACTATTACTGTTTCGCAATGCTTCTGATCTGTAGTTGATATACTCACCTAACATCTACTCTCTCAATCATAGCTTTCCTACAATGGCATTTGCTTCTCTTTTAATGTGGTAATTTTCAAGCAATATGATTTTTGCCATTGAATACGACCCATAGAATTTTCCGTGTAAATTCAATCGGTCAGGAACTTCATTCAACGCTATTTTCAAGCCCTCATCGATACAGTCTAGCCAACACCCGTACTCAGTTTCCACAGCATGCAATTTCTTAAACACCCCTGCCCCATATTCATTTGGAAAAAGTGCCATACGTGAAGCCTCAAGAATATGCTGAACGTCATTCCAATTGATATCAGAATTTTCTTTTTCCTTTACAACTTCCCGTTTGATGATTTTCAATATCTAGCGTCATGTCTCTCACCCCTATTTTTATAAATTATTCGAATAACCGATTTCTTGTCCGGCCTCGTTTCTTTTTCTGATTTTTCTCTTGTTCTTGAGGTGTATTCATATCCCCTCTCTGTTTCGTGTCATGGTTCTTTTCTTGTTTACCACGATCAAACGCAGGACGAATTGATTGTTTCAGTGCCTGCTCTCTGCTCTGAACCTGCCTAAATTCATGGATACGTTTAGCCAGTAAAATCCTTTCTTGTTGCTGTTTGCCTCGAACCTGTTTGAATTCATTTTGTAACTCAGTTCGATCTCTGTTTTGACGAAAGATCATCGCCTCCTGTACTTCTTTCTGCTTCTGTTTTAACTGCGCTGTTTCTTTTTGGTTGATAAGCCTTAATCGTCGCTCTTTCCCCGTTACTTTATCGAAGAAACCCATAACGCCACGCCGAAAACGACCCTTGCCATTTTCAGCAACAATGTTCTGCTCTATATCTTGTTGATCAGACAACTCGCGCCGCTCAGCGCGTTGAACTCTGACAAGCTCAGCCTTCTTCTCCTGAAGGGGCTGTATTTCCATCAAATGACGCTTTTTGAGTAGTTTTATTCGGCTTAAAACATCAGAATTAACCATTGAGCGTATTTTGTCCTGCGTTGCCGCGACCGTTGGCAACTGATCTGGGCTACCCAATCGAGTTTTAAGGTCTTTTGAGTTGATACCACCAAAGCGCGATAATGAATAAACCTTGCTCGAATGATCCATGACAACAAAACCACGCCTGTCACCCTGTGCCAAAAACATATTTCTTTCTTCAAGGGCA